>DYQT01000001.1:0-45680 GCA_020719165.1 Draconibacterium orientale
AGGGTCAGGGGATGAGGCATTCCAGGTTCAGGGAATGAGGCAATCCCGAACAAACATTCTCCCTTCTCCCTGGGGAGAAGGGTCAGGGGATGAGGCAATCAGGGCTAAGCACTGGAACCGCCTCACAAAAAATACGTTCAGAAAATCGAGGAATGAGCGTAAAACTGCGGACTGTTTGAGAAGCGCCGCAACGAGTTTCCGCAGTTTAGCGAATGACTCCCTTCTCCCCGGGTAGAAGGGTCAGGGGATGAGGCATTCCAGGTTCAGGGAATGAGGCAATCCCGAACAAACATTCTCCCTTCTCCCTGGGGAGAAGGGTCAGGGGATGAGGAACATGAGTTAGATAAATACAATTACCACTAAAATAATTTCTATTTTTGTAAGTAAAGTACTACCAGCTATGCAAAAATCAATACCCGACTCCAAGTTACTGATCAAATCGATACTGGAGAAGAATACCCTGAAACAAGGGATATACCATAACACCGTTAACTTGTTTACCCAGTTTAAAAAAGAGTGTGAAGAATTTGTTAATTCGAACAAATTGAAAATGAAAAAAACTCCTTTTCCGGTTTTGTTCGAGTACAACGATAAAAGTGTTTTTGAATTTCAGCTCAAATTCGGATCCGACATCCTGATTTTCTTCATGCATTCCAATGTGTTCGAAATTCCCCGAGACCATTTGGTAATGAAAAGCAGCTACATCAAGGAAGACAAAACACGCTCCTATTGTGGAGTCATACACATTTTCAACTTTCTGGCCGATTCGTTCAAATACAACAGAATCAATGATCTCGGATATTGTATAGGAAGAATATTTGTGAATCACGAAAACCACTATTTTACAGAAGGGAAACGCGAAATCGGATTGCTTCAAAACAATTTCGCAGGAAATGTTCTCGATCAAAAAGCGATACAGGCCATCATGCTCACCGCGATTCAATACACGCTTAATTTCGACTTGCTTATACCTCCATATGATAAAATAAAAGAGGTTACCGTCTCAGAAATGCAAACAACCCTTGACGCGATGTCAATCAGCACCGGAAAGCGCCTTGGATTCCGGTTCCAGGCAGATGTGGGATAGTTTTATTGCTTCTATTTCAACATAACATCCGTCAGAAGTTCTTTGATGGAGGCATAGGTATGTGCAACGATACACTGCATGGCCTCTGGCGGAACCCATTTGACAAGAAAAATGCCTTCACGGGTTTCAGGCGTAAGCTGCTGTTGTGAATCAGCCTCCATTTCAAACCAACGTGTTTGCTTTAAAATCCACTTTTCTTTAACGGTATAAATATGCCATGTTGACGACATTTCTTTTACTATTTCCACTTTTTTTAACCCCGTTTCTTCCATCACTTCACGGATGGCTGCAGCACGGGAAGCCTCTAAATACAGGTTTTTCCCATCCTTATCCGCCTTGTCCTTTTTATCAACTTTTCCTTTTGGCAAATCCCAGAAACCCAGGCGATGGATAAATAAAAACGCTCCATTTTCATTTTTAACCAACCCCCCGGCGGCAGGTACAAACTTGAAAATTGAATAAAAGGCTTCAAATGCTCTGCCCGATTCTATGTCAGTTATGCCTGTATCAACAATGAGAAAACGTTGGTATTTTTCAATTCTCTTGAACTCATTCCATGCTTCAACCAATGTATTCAATGATTCAAATTCAATCACAAAATCGGTTTCCACCATAACTGCAGGCATCACAGAGATAAATTCAATTGTCCGGTTGTTCAGAAAAATTTTCATGGTGTAAAATTTACAGGTTAAAATTACGTTTTTTTAGCAACATGGTGAACGCTCCATCATAACATTTTTTATCTTTGCATCAGCATAATTAGAAAATTCCGTATGATATACAACAAAGAGATTGCATTTAAAGCAGCTGAACTCCTCCTGAAAATCAAGGCGGTGAAGTTAAGCCCCAAAGAGTTGTTCACGTGGGCATCAGGAATAAAATCTCCTATTTATTGTGACAATCGAATCACCCTCTCGTATCCTGAAATCCGGACTTTCATCCGTCAGAATTTTGTCAGGGCCATTGAGGAGGGAAGTTTTGAACCAGAAGCAATTTCCGGCGTTGCAACAGGAGGTATTGCACAAGGAGTGTTGGTTGCCCAGGAACTCGGACTGCCCTTTTCTTATGTGCGCACCGGAAAAAAGGAACACGGGCTCACAAACCAAATTGAAGGAGAAGTTCGACAAGGTCAGCGTATAGTTGTCGTTGAAGATCTTATTTCTACCGGAGGCTCGAGCCTTGGCGCAGTTCAGGCGTTGCGTGATGCAGGATGCAATATAAAAGGGATGCTGGCCATCTTCACCTATAACCTCCCCAAAGCCGAAAAAGCATTTAAAGAGGCTGACTGTGCGTTGATCACACTCACTGATTATGATCACCTGATTCAAAAAGCCCTTGAAATTGGCTACATCACTTCCGACGATGTAAAAGTTCTTCAGGACTTCAAAAAATCCCTGAATTAATACAAGGTCTACCACATTGTTTCATGTAAAAAAGCGGGCTTCCTTATTAGAGAAGCCCGCTTTTTTATGAATAAAGTAAAATGCCGCTTTCCGGCTATAGCTTCACGATTTTTCCGTAGCCTGTTCCAACCTTTACAAGGTAGGTGCCGTGTGAAAGACCACTTAAGTTGATCGAGGTGTTGAAAGTTCCCTTCTCCTGACTTCCCAATGGTTTATTAATCAGAAGGCGCCCCGACAGGTCATAAACTGATATGTTCAGGTTTCCCATTGTTTCATTTGAATAACTTATATAAAGTATATCCTGCACGGGGTTTGGATTTAGACGCAGCATTCCGCTTGCTGGCATTGCTCCGGGACCCGGATCGATGCCAACCGGTGAATAATAGGTGGTATCCATCCATATGCCGCGTCCATAGGTAGAGATATAGATAACTCCGTAGTTCTGAATATGATAATCATGCATTATCTGCTGACGAACATCCGTGACAGGAACATTTCCAATATTTTCCATATCTGCAGCCCAGGCAGGAGCACCCGACTCAAGACCCGAGCCGGAAAACAGGCCCATATCGGTTCCCAGTATCACACTGTTTCCATGCATCTCGATCAAGCCGCTAAACACAGGGGTCAACGGAAGATTACCCTGAATCGAATTAAAAACAGGAGAGGTACTGTTCCCATTTGCAGCATAATAAACGTAATTCTGATTACCATAGTTACCCAAAGTGACCAACACTTTATTTGACTGACCAGGATCGATGGAAATCGAGGTTACATGTCGTCCGGTAAAAGGTGTAGTTGAAAAAACAGTATCCTGAAGAACACACTGCGAACTGGCAATATTGGCAGTTGCAGAGTCGTAGGCATTGACGAGGCCCGTGATACGAATCAGCCTGCCAAGGGATGTTCCTGCCCACAAGGTGTTCAGGTCAGCAGACACTGCAATGGCCGTCACGGGATCGTTTGTGACAACATCCTTGAATATGGTATAATAATCAATAGCTCTGTCAAATCTGAGCAGGTTCAACGTCATAAAAATGCACCTGTTTGTACCAGATTTACCATAAATAAAGTAGCGGCTGGCAAGCGGGTCGGCAATAGTGAGACTATCTCCCTTTGGAATAGGCGCTGTAGTATGATAGGCAAATGGGACTTTATTGGAATTACTTGGAACTAAAATTGTCGTATCTGCCGGAACTGCTTTCTGCTCTGCATGATATTTAACACTATCGCGTGTCACGCCAAACACCTCGCCCTGTTTGAAAGTTTCCCAAAGGCACATGGGAACATGCGCGGAGGATACAGTATCAACAACCCCGCCAAGGAAGTAATTATATTTATTTATATCGGTAAAATCCTGCCGGCGAATCGCTTTAAACGGAATATTTGCAGTTGAATCGCCCTTATACTTTGTATAAACAGCAACGCGTGAATCGATATTTGACCAAACACAGGTACCGCCTGTGCCGCAATAATTGGATGGTTGTGGTTGATATGCCGAAGACAACGCTGATGCATCCTGCCTGAAGACCTGATAACCATTACTTGGAAAACTGACTTGAGATGGAGCAAAATATCCGAGGACCAGGGTTCCAATCCGGTCTCCACCGCCCATGGCATACGCTCTTAGAGCCGAAAAAGCAACCGAATTAAACTGGCTTGTTTGCAAATTTTTATTGCTCGTCTGGAAGGTAACATCTACAGCGCCAATCGTGGCAATGCTCACACCTCCGTCAGTTGCCATGGCAAATTGATTTGGATTGTTTGGACGAAACACATAACCATGGTGATACAATGGGGCAAAAGTAGGACTTAAGCTGCCCTCATTCCCGAAACTCACCTGTTCCCAGTTGAAAAACCCTGTTGAAAGAACACGTTGGCCATACCACATGTTAACACCACCGAGATACACTTTATAAGGATCGTTGGGTAACACAACAAGCGTGTTGGCATAGCATCCATATCCTGAAAATGGTTCAAATGAGGGATTATTTGGAAATACGATTGACCATGTAAGGCCCTTATCAAAGGAGGTATAGATATTAAGTAATTTCCCGGCTGCATCTGCAAGACTTGCATAAATTACATTCGCATCAGAAGGGGCGATTGCAAAAACAATCCATCCAAATCCTGCGTTTGGCAATGAATTTGCTTTGCCGGTAGTCAGGGTCACTTTGGCATTCAGGTCGCCGGAGGGCGCAATATAAGCAGAATCTCCTACCGACATGATGACAGTACCGTCTGGTCCCACAACAACATCCATTGCATATCCCGAAATTGCTTTTTCCCAGCTGTCACCGTTATCGCTGTAATACAAACCACCTACAGTTGCTGCAAAGATTCTTCCTGATTGCGCATTGACGGCAAGCTTGGTAACTCCGTAAAAGTCAGGGTTCCCCATAGTGGATGTAATGGGGGAAAATTCTCCATTTGGTGTGCCCCTGTAGATCCCATTGCCTGTAAATTTTATTGTCTTGCACGTACTTACACCTGTTGCGGCATAAATGGTGCCACTGGAGGTCTGTACCAGAGAAGAGACACTTGGAACCAGATTTAAGGCAACAGGCATCTTGCTCCAGGTGAGGCCTAAGTCGGCAGATTTCCATATTCCACCTTTTGCTGATCCGGCAATTATTGTTGAACCAGAAGGATCAGTGTTGTCAAAAATTGTGCTCCAAAACATGCCGGGAAAATTGTCGGGACCAAGGCTCAACCAATTAAGCCCCATCGATGAGGTAGATTTAACCCTAAGTGCATCAGCTTGTTGACGAGCATTAAAAACATCATGAGGATTTACAACCCCCGTATGCTGGTTGGCGCGGATGCTTTCCCATCCTGAGCCGGCAAATTTCCGGGAATCCGGATCTCCGGTTTGGCCCGCTACAGAAAACACAAAAAAGAAAACAATGCTAAGGCCCAGGAAAGTTGTGATCAGGCTGAAAGGTAAAAATCTATTTTTCATATCACTCTTTTTAGTTTAAACGTATATATTTCTGGATTTAATGTTTTCTAAGACTGTGTTAATTAGGACATCTGTGAATGCAACATGGCATTGATTTTAAACGAACAAATATAAAGCAAAAAAAGTATCCTGCAAAATTATTTTGCCTGCAGGATACTTTCTTCGGTGAATGCACAAGATTGACCGCTGAAACTGACGCCGGAATCAGATCTTTTCGAGTACTTCCTTTGGCAGCCAGCCAACACTGCCGTTGGCAATACGGATTTCATACCATCCGCTGATGTTGTCAAGTAACTTCACTTTGGCCCCTTCATGTAAAACAAAAAGATCAGTACTTTTTTCGTTCGGCGAACTTTTCACGGTTATTGTAGGTGTGAAAACAATTGCTTCATGCGTAGATTCGGTTAAACGATAGCCATTCCAGGCGAATGCAAATGTGAAAAACGAAAGAAAAAACAGCCCCAGTGCCAGCCAAAATCCAACTTTCCGCAAAACTAAAATCCGCGAGGCAAGATATAGGATAAACCCGCCCAATCCTGCAATAAACAGACAAACACCCATTATCGCCCATGCATCAACTGAAAACAACAGCAACAATCCATTGAACCATCGTTTATAAAACATTTCAGGTAAAGGCTCAATTTTGTCTGAAATTTTCGTATTGGCAACGTTCAAATTGAAATTTACATCTTCATTTCCCGGATCAAGTCGCTTCGATCGTTCATACCAGAGAATGGCCCTGGCGAAATCATTCATTTTAAAATATGCATTCCCAAGGTTGTAATAAAGCTCCGGAGAAACAAAACCTGCGGCAATTACCTCCTGGTAGAGTTCGGCAGCATTGGTATATGACCCTGCAGAATACGCCTTGTTTGCCTTAGCAATGGTAACCTGTTCAACCGAAGAAAATGCAGTAGTGGCAGTAAACAGGAGAATAAATATTATGCCTGAATGTCTCATCTTAATTCTCTCTCCATTTTTGCGATTATTTCAAGTGCCTCCGTATAAATTCTCCCCATATTAACAGTTTTTTCTCCAGGGGCGAAGCGTGAAAATTCAGTATTGTTTAATGTTTCAATAAACTGTGTTATGTTAACTTCACTCACGTTTTTCTTTTTTAGTGCCTCATGCACGGAGTCGATGCTGAGATCGGCCATTGGGATGCTGAATTTATCACTCAGATAACCCCAAAGTGCTTGGGAAATTGCGACATAAAAATTTTCCTGTTGTCCCGACTTTTGAAACGCTTCAGCCTTTCGTAACCTTTTCCGTGCAATTTTCGTTGCTTTAAGATTTTTCATGAGCACCGTGTCGCTCCGGCGGGCCGCCATTTTGCGCCACAATATCAAAAATAAGAGAAAAAGAGATAATGGTACAGCGACCAGCAGCCAGAAAGAGAGAGAAAGAAAAAATCGTGAACCGATCCGCGTCAGATTGATCGAACCATCCCTGATATGCCGGATATCACTGCCAATGTATTTAATTTCCTCTTTATTTGCTCCCGAATAAGAGACAGCAGACCCAGATTCACCACTTCCCTTTTCTACATCAAGTGAAAATTCCGGACTGCTCAGCGAAACATACCGTTTCTTGTCGAGGTCAAAATAACTGAATGTGATTGGCTTTATGCTGAATTTACCGGGTTTACGGGGAATCAAAAGATATTCAAACACCTGATTCCCTGAGATCTCCGCTGCAGTAGTTTGAATATTGCTCGTTATTTTTGGATCATAACTCTCAAAATCAGGAGGGAAATTCACATTCATTTTATCAATTAGCTGAATGTTGCCCTTCCCCGACACAGTGCATTTTAAAGTGACTGCCTCGTTTGTTTTCAACCGGTTTTTGTCAATCTCCGAATGAAAAGTAAATCTCCCTACCGCCCCGCTGAAGTCAACAGGTTTGCCCTCTTCCGGGAGTGGTTGAACATTAATTGCTACCGGATTCGATTTTAGGGTCTTTTCAACATTTGCCACCCCGGAATTAAAAAATGAGTCGTTGAAAAAATCATCAAAAAACGGGTCTCCCGTCTTTGTTTTTGTTTGCTTTTTTACTTGGACCAAACAGGTAAGTTCGAGTGGATCAATGACCAGCCGACCGCTTTTTAGCGGAAATAATGCAATCTTCCGGATGTCGGCAACGGTATATTGCACACCATCTATCATTTGTGTGGTCTGTTGCAATTTGTCATTTTCCTTGGTTAAATTGGGAGACCAAAATCCTGAAAAGGATGGTAGTTTGCTGATGTAAGGCTGGGAAATGTTTACCTTGAAATAAATTTTATATGTAATCACAATCCCTTCTCCCTGAAGGGGATTTGAATTGGATGCGAATGCTTTAATATAAACATCGTTGGAATTGCCTCCCCCTGTAACATCGGGTGAGTTGCCCCGGCTTTGACTCCCTGCACCCGCTGCCTGATTACCCTGCGAATTGGTGTTCTTAACCACCTTGACATTGATCTGCTCAGAGGAAATTTGCTTTCCGTTCACAACCACAGTTGCAGCCGGAATGTCAAAACTGCCCTCCTTATTGGCCTGCATGAGGTAGGTATAGGTATAGGTAATAGACATGGTTGTACTACCATTCACAAACCGGACACTGGAACTGGTACTGGTGTTGGGCCCGCTAATCAGGTTAAATCCCTGGATATTAGGCCCGCGAAAATTACTTCCCTGTGCGTTGAGTGTATATACCAGCGTGAAGGTCTCTCCAACCACAACCACAGGTTTGGTTTGCCCGATCAACCGAACATCCTGGGAGTAACCCTGGGTTATTAATAAAACCAAAGCTGCAACCAAAGAAAAAATAAATCTTTTTAACATAATGCTCATCTCTTTACCAATCCTTTTCAATCCCAATCACCTGAACTTTAGCTTTTTGCTTTTTAACTTTTTGAAGGGTTTTCTTTTCATCATTCTTCAACGCCTCCAACATCCGCTCTGCATCATCCTTACTGATCTTTTTCTGATCTTGCGGCTGCTTTTGCTGGTCATTCTTCTGATTTTGATCCTGGTTCTTCTGCTGCTTATCCTTCTCGTCCTTTTTATCCTCTTTTTTATCCTGATTTTCCTTATTTTGCTGCTGTTGTTGCTGTTGCTTTTTCAGCATCATTTTTGCATACTCCAGGTTATATTTGGAGTCGGCATTTTTCGGATTGTTCATCAACGCATTTTTATAGGCAGCTATGCTTTTTTCATACTCTTTTGATTGCAGATAAGAGTTCCCCAGGTTATGGTAAATTTTCGATTTCACCTCCCTGTCATTGTTTTTTTCCGCAAGATTCCCATAGATTTTTGTGGCTTCCTCATAATTATTGTTTTGATATACAGCCGTTCCAAGGTTGAATTGACCCGGTACCGATTCCTTGTTCAATTCAAGTGCCTTACGATAGTCCTTTTCGGCCTCTTTATATTCCCCTTTCTCAAATTTCCGGTTTCCCTGACGCAAAAAGGCATTCTCCTTTTGCGAAAAAGAATCGAAACCCATCAGGAGAATAAATATTCCAAAAATAATGTATCTCATTTTGAATTAAAATCAAATGGTTTAAATCTCTTCATCCACTGTGTTTTTCGTTCAAAAATGAACAGATCAAGGATCAGAAAAAACAGACCAAAGGCAACAAAGTATTGAAATCGATCTTCGTAATCGCTGAATTGCTTTTCTTCAATTTCCGACTTCTCGATTTTGCTGATATCATCAAATATTTTGCTGAGACCTGTTTCGGTAGTAGTGGCTCTTACATACATACCTTTGCCAACACTTGCAATTTGTTGCAAAAGTGTTTCATCCAGCTTGCTCATAATGGTTTGACCATCCTGATCTTTTCGGTAGCCGGTTTGAATGTCGCCGGTATAAACAGGTATAGGCGTGCCTTCAGGCAATCCCATACCGATGGTATAAATGGCAATACCCTTTTTAACCGCAGCATCAGCCTGCTCCAGCACATTGCCTTCGTGATCCTCGCCATCAGTGATGATCACAATGGCCTTATTGTGTTTTGATTCACCAAAACCATTTACAGCAACTTCAATTGCTTCGCCGATAGCAGTTCCTTGTGTGGGAACGATGCCCGGATTGATGGTAGAAATAAACATTTTGGCAGCAGCATAATCGGTTGTTATGGGTAGTTGAGTATATGCTTTACCCGCAAAAACAATTATCCCCAGGCGGTCACCTTCCAGATTTTCTATCAAACGAATGATGGATTGCTTTGCCCTTTCCAAACGATTGGGTTTGATATCCTGAGCCAGCATGGAGTTGGAAACATCAAGGCATATCATCAAATCAATCCCTTTTCTTTTAACCTTCTCCAGGCGGGAGCCCGATTGCGGACCGGCCATCGCAACGATCAGGCTGGCAAGGACTACCATGATAATAAAAAACTTCAGCACAGATTTCCCCAATGAATAATCCGGCATAAGTTGTTTGATTATATTCCAATCGCCGTATTTTGCAAGGGTCTTCTTTTTCCAAAGCAAGAATATAACGAGCAACGCTGCAAGCACGGGAATGACTGCAAGCAGGTAGAAATAGTCTATGTGGGCGAACCTGAACAATTGTTAAGTGTTAAGTGTTAAGTGTTAAGTGTTAAGTGTTAAGTGTTAAGGTATGTTTTTTAAATACAGATATCTTAATAGCATTTCAAATCCGATTAAAATAAAAGTCAGCAGTACCCATGGAAGAAATTCCTCCTTTTTTTTACGGAATTCAGTGACATCAATCTTCGATTTTTCCATTTTATCAATTTCCTGATATATGGCGCGAAGTTTGGCGTTGTTTGTTGCACGGAAGTACTTTCCGTCGGTACCTCTGGCAATTTCCTGCAGGAGTGGTTCATCAATTTTCACCTCCATCATCTGGGTCTGAATGCCAAAGGGTGTTTGCACCGGATATGGAGCCTGCCCCATGCTGCCGATACCAATGGTGTATATGCGAATTCCGTAAAGCTTTGCGATTTCGGCCGCTGACCGCGGATCAACAGAGCCCATGTTATTTACGCCATCGGTGAGGAGGATAATTACTTTACTAATGGCTTTGCTTCCTCTCAGGCGATTCACCGCAGTTGCCAATCCGTCGCCAAGGGCAGTCCCATCTTCAATCATACCACTGTGTATATCGCGAAACAGGTTTTTTAGCACCGCGTGATCGGTAGTGAGCGGGCATTGAGTAAATGTTTCCCCGCTGAAAATAACCAATCCAATACGGTCGTTAGGGCGGCCATCAATGAACTCTATGGCAAGATCCTTTGCCGCTTCGAGCCGATCGGGTCGGAAATCCTGGGCAAGCATCGACCCGCTAACATCCAATGCAACAACTAAATCAATTCCTTCCACGCTCACATCCTGACGGCTCAAACTTGTTTGTGGTCGTGCAAGGGCAATGATCAACAAGGCAATTGCGATGAGACGAAAAACATAAAGAGCATGATAGATATAATATTTCAGGTTCTTCCCCACCTGCGCAAAACCCTCGGCAGTGCTTATTTGCAAATCCGCGGTCTGCCTTCTCCTCCGGTAGAAGTACCACAATACCAGCAACGGAATTATCAGGAGCAGATAAAGGTAACCAGGATTGCCGAAAGTGAATGGTTTAATCATTGTTGAACAGGTGTTGTTTCATGAACGAATTCTATTCCGTCAAGAAGGCTTTTTTCATTTTCGGTGGCCAATGGCGCTGCCTTGGCAAATTTCACCATGTCGGCTAAACTCAGAAGACTGTCCAACTTATTCAACGACGGCTGCGGACATTCCTTATGGTTTTTAAGCGCATTTGTAATTTCCCAACTTGTTTGCTCAAGGGCAGGTACTTGAAACCTGTCCTCAATGTACCTTCGTAAAATCTCAGTGAGCGTTGAGTGATACTCCTTTGTTTTTCCCGCCTGCCATAATTTTTTCACCCTCAGTTTTTCTATTTCCTGAAGTGCCAGCTCATGCGGTTTAATCACAATCCTGGGTTTTAAAACAAAAACCGGCTCACGTTTCTTTCTTTTGTTCAAATACCAGATAATCGCCCCAATAATCAGCAATGCAGCAAGACCAGCCAATATCCATGGCAACATTTCGCGAAATGAAATCGGAACTTTCAACGGACCAATTATAGGCTTGATCGCCTGTGTGGTATCCACCTTAACAGTGTGTACTGCCAACAGCATCATGGTAGTACCGGTAATGGTTCCGGCAGTATCAGGCAATACCCTGTATTTGAAAGGGATAGAAGGAATCGTATAAAATCCCGAATCGTAGCAAGTGAGATTAAGTTGCTGAGAATAGGTAACCGATTGCTTGTCGGCACCATACAAAGTATCGATTTTACCCCGGCCAATTACGGTTATCGACCCGAGAATGGTATCTGGTATAAAAGGCCAGATCACCTGCGATTTGGCCGGACCCGTGTATTTCAGCGTGAGTCCTACATGATCGCCAATAAGCATGGCATTGGTGTCAAGTTTTGCCAATACAGATATGTCCTGTGCAAAGCTACCGGGCGTAGCCGACAATAAAAATAACAATATATATGTTTGTAAAAATCTCATTATTTTTCAATTATCTTCGTGCACCTCTTTTTCTGAACAAGGCCAATAGCGGTTTGATATAGTCCTGGTCTGTTGCAATTGTAGCCACATCCACCCCGCTGCGCAAAAATGTCTCGGATAAGTAAGCATTATGTGATTTGAACCAGTTATTATATTGCCGGCGCACCTTGCTGTCGGATGAGTCAACCCATATTTGCTTGCTGGTCTCTGCATCCCGGGCACGGATGAGTCCGATATCAGGCAGTTCAATTTCACGCTCATCAAAAATTCTTACCCCAATCAGATCGTGTTTCTTATTTGCAATTTTGATTGCATCTTCAAAGCCTCTGTTTAAAAAATCACTAAGCAAAAAGGCGGTGCACCGCTTTTTAATCGCATTGGTCAGGAAACGCAATGGCTCAGTTAGATTAGTTTCCTGCTGCCGGGGCCTGAACTCAATTAACTCGCGAATAATCCTGAGAATATGCGAACTCCCTTTTTTGGGCGGAATAAACTTCTCTACAGTTTTACTGAAAAAGATCACCCCTACTTTGTCGTTATTCTGAATTGCACTGAAAGCCAGAACTGCTGCAATTTCAGTGATTATATCCTGCTTGAAAGCTTTCCTGGTGCCAAACTGGTTAGAGGCGCTCACATCGATCAGCAGCATAACGGTTAGTTCTCGTTCCTCATCAAATACCTTGATGAATGGATGGTTGAACCGCGCCGTAACATTCCAGTCAATATTGCGGATATCATCACCGGGCTGATATTCACGCACTTCTGAAAAAGCCATTCCGCGCCCTTTGAACACAGAATGATATTGACCCGAAAATATCTGATTGCTCAAACCCCGGGTCTTTATTTCAATTTTTCGAACCTTTTTGAAAAGCTCAGCCGACTCCATATTAACTTAAATAGCGAAATGGTGAAATTGCAGAATAGCAAAAAACTGATTAAGGAACCTCTACTGTATTCAGAATCTCACTGATAATGTCTTCGGAGGTGATGTTTTCGGCCTCAGCTTCATAAGTAAGCCCGATGCGGTGGCGGAGCACATCATAAGCAACTGCACGGATATCCTCAGGGATCACATAACCACGCCGTTTGATGAAAGCATAGGCTTTGGCTGCAAGGGCCAGATATATGCTTGCACGGGGTGAACCACCATAGTTGATCAGGCCTTCAAATTTCTTCAACTTATATTCGGCCGGAAAACGGCTGGCAAAAACGATATCGGTAATGTAGTTTTCAATTTTCTCGTCCAGATAAACTTCACGGGTAACAGCACGTGCGCGCATAATGTCAGAAGTTGTGATGATCGGACTGGTGTGAAAGGTTTCATTGCCGATGTTCTGTCGGATGATCATCTTCTCTTCCTTTTTATCCGGGTAACCAATAACTACTTTGAGCATAAAACGGTCAACCTGGGCTTCGGGCAAAGGATATGTACCCTCCTGTTCAATGGGATTTTCAGTTGCAAGCACCAGAAATGGCTCGGGAAGAAAAAATGTTTCATCCCCGATTGTTACCTGACGCTCCTGCATGGCCTCAAGCAATGCACTTTGAACCTTGGCAGGGCTTCGGTTTATCTCATCCGCCAAAATAAAATTGGCAAAAATAGGCCCCTTCCTAACCTTGAATTCCTCATTCTTTTGACTATATATCAGCGTGCCAAGTAAGTCGGCAGGAAGCAAATCAGGCGTAAACTGAATGCGGCTGAATTTGGCTTCAATACAGTTTGCCAATGATTTAATCGCCAAAGTTTTAGCCAGTCCGGGAACTCCTTCCAGCAGGATGTGACCATTTGCAAGCAGCCCGATCATCAAGCGCTCAATCATTTGCTTCTGGCCAATTATTACTTTGTGCATCTCCATTGTCACCATGTCCACAAACGCGCTCTCCTTTTGGATCCGTTCGTTCAGTTCTTTGATGTCGGTTTCAACCATGTCATGAAATTTTTGAGACTGCAAATTTATGAAATGAAAAAATTACAATACTACCAATGATGTTAATATTTGTTAACCATTTCGTTAAAAAAATGTTAAAGGATTTCGCACTGATCTTTCACTCATGATGATAAGATTCGCCGCGCATGATGGTAAGACCACGATAAAGTTGTTCAACAAAAAAAAGTCTGACCATCTGATGAGAGAACGTCATTTTCGACAGGGATAGTATGAAGGATGCCTGCTTTTTCAGTGAAAGGTCAAATCCGAATGGGCCACCCACCACAAAAACCAGATTTTTATTTCCAGTCAGAAATTGTTTGTTCAGAAACGAAGCAAACTCCGGCGACCTCATCTCTTTCCCAAACTCATCAAGCAAAACAACAATATCACCAGTTAAAAACTGCCTCTGCAACATCACCGATTCACGCGCAATTTGCTCCTGAAGAGGCAAATTGGCTGCATTTTTCAATGCCGGGATTTCAATGATTTCAAAAGGAATATACCTCTTTATCCGCATTTCATACTCTCTCATGCCTGTTTTCAGATATTCTTCCTCCGTTTTACCGACAGTGAGTAGCTTGACTTTCATAATTCTCTTGTAAAAATGCAAATATCAATGGATTTTTTGTATGTTTGTCATACTCTTTTCACTAACATCGTTACAGGATATGAAAAAAATATATTTCAAACTCATTGCACTCATTTTACCAGCACTGTGCCTTATGGGATTCACTTCCTATTCTGGCCCTGAGGAAACTGCGGCTCAAATAAATACGGCCATGCAGGCGGGTAATGCCACAGAAGTGGCGAAATATTTCAATGCAATGGTTGACCTCACACTGCCTTCATACGATGATACGTACAGTAAAACGCAGGCCGGTCAGATCCTGAAAGATTTTTTTTCCCAAAATCCAGTGAAGAGTTTCAAAGTCACCCGACAGGGCTCCTCCCCCGACGGCTCCCAATTTACCATCGGAAGCCTGGAAACAGGAAAAAAAGTTTACCGGGTCTATTTCATTCTTAAATCTGTAAACGGTCAATATCTTATTCAGCAATTACAAGTGCAGGAAAATTGATTTATGACAATTGACGACATCATTTCCAATGCCATTACCGAAGATATTGGGGATGGAGATCACACAACTCTGGCAACACTTCCGTCGGGAGCCAGCGGTAAAGCAAAGCTTTTAGTTAAAGAAAAGGGAATTTTGTGTGGCGTTGATCTTGCACGAAAAATTTTCAAAACTGTTGATCCGGATTTGCAGATAAACATCCTGATAACTGATGGCACCGCCATTAACATCGGAGATATTGCCTTTGAAGTGACCGGAAACAGGGCATCGATCCTTAAATCAGAAAGGCTGGTTTTAAATTTCATGCAGCGGCTAAGTGGTATCGCAACTGCCACGAACCGTGCTGTTAAAAAACTTGAGGGTCTTAACACAAAAATTTTAGACACCCGAAAAACCACTCCCCTCCTCAGAGAACTGGAAAAATATGCCGTAAGAACCGGTGGCGGCGAGAACCATCGGATGGGACTCTATGACATGGTTATGATTAAAGACAATCATGTGGATTACGCGGGCGGAATTGAGAATGCAATCAATGCCGTGCAAAATTATTTTACAAAAACCGGAAAAAAACTGAAAACAGAGATTGAGGTTCGCAATTTTAAAGAATTGCAACAGGTTTTAAATTGCGGAAAAGTTGACAGGATCATGCTTGATAACTTTTCAGTAAAGGATCTGGATAAAGCTGTTCATCTTATTAACGGTCGCTTCGAAACTGAGGCCAGTGGTGGAATTACAGAAGAAACACTTCGCAAGTTCGCTGAAACAGGAGTGGACTATATTTCGATGGGGGCGCTTACCCACCAAATTAAAAGCCTCGACCTGAGCCTGAAAGCCATAAATACATCACACATTGAAATGTAATAATGCCTCCTTATAAACAACTTTCAAACTGGTTTTTATCACTCATTCCTGTTGTTTGGATCCTCAACACCTCCAAACGAATCGTTTTGCCTGGTTTTAATGGCGTTCCAATTTACGATGTGGCCGTTTTTTTTATCCGTGGTCTCACCGAAGGATACATCACCTCACGGGCAGCGGCAATCTCTTACTCTGTTTTTCTGGCCATCTTCCCGTTTTTAATATTTCTGTTTAGCATTATTCCATTCATCCCAATCGATAATTTCCAGCAGCAGCTTCTACGAATTATTCAGGACTTCATGCCCAAAATGGCCTATGAATCTGTGAAGGAAACAATCGTTGACATTATTACACGGCCCAGAAGCAGCTTATTGATCCTGAATCTGATACTAACATTATATTTCTCAACCAATGGCGTTAACAGCCTGATCGAAGCCTTCAACAACACCTACCATGACCACGAAAGCCGTAAAAGCTATATACAATACCTCGTTTCGGTTTCTATTGTGCTTTTAAACAGTATCCTGCTGATTATCGCCATTGGATTAATGACCTTTGGCTCTGCACTGCTTACCTGGATTCTTCCCGACATTATTGAAGACAGCGCTATCATTTTAATTCTTCTGGAGACGCTGAGATGGATGATAATACTTGGTCTTCTGCTGATGGCAATTTCGCTCATCTATTACCTTGCGCCTGCCAGGCATAAAAATTTTCACTTCTTTTCTGCCGGATCTCTACTGGCCACCTTCCTGATCGTAATCACCACACTCGGGTTTAATTTTTGGGTCGACAATTTCTCCAGTTACAATGCCCTTTACGGATCGCTGGGAACATTAATGATCGTGCTGGTGTGGATATATATCAATGCGATCAGCCTGATTGTTGGATTTGAACTCAATGCCAGCATCAGGATTGCTAAAAAGCTTTAACAGCCATCTATATCATCATATCAACAACCGATCAGTTCCACCAAAATGAAAACCAAGTTCGAATACATTATTAACCTTTTTAATAACACCTATACCTTTGGGGCTGTCTCTCCCGACATAACTTACGGCGAGGCCCCCCACGGTCGAATTCATATTAATCAAGGATCAACCCGGTGTTTTGAATACAATCAACCTGTTGACATTGAAACACTAAACGTAATCTGGAAGCCCTGGTTGGGTGAAAACATCCCATTTTTCTTCGATTCCGACAACACCGAATTGTTCACCGAAGAAGAGGGAAACTGGACCATCCGTTTTGATATTGTCGCCTCTTCCTTTTTTCTGCTGAGTGGCTGGCAGGAATATTTTTCTGACAACCGCGACAAATATGGACGTTTTCAGTATTCAGAAAGCGTTCAGCATCGCTTCGATTTCACCAGACTTCCGCTGGTAAACTACTATTTCGACATTCTCCGCACCGTTGTTGAAAAAGCATATGCCTGCAATATCACACCAATTTTACAAACCACCCAAAATGCGTTTAATGTTTGTTTGACCCACGACATCGACACCTGCGAAACAGCATGGCTGGAAGGAAGTTATTCAGCGATTAAAAAAATGAATTTTCTTACCCCGGTGAATCTTGTGGCAAAAAAACTTTTTAAAACGGATGCCTGGTTCAATTTTTCAGAAATTTTATCTCTTGAAAAGTCATTTGGAGCCACCTCCACATTTTTTTTCATTCCAACCAACCAACCATCAGGAGGGATAAAAAACGCCGATTATAACCTGAAAGACCCAAAATTTAATGCGGTTTTCAAAATGATCACGGATCATGGTTGTGAGAGTGGATTACATGGCAGCGCAGGAAGCTCAACAATGGCCGACAGACTGAAAAGTGAATCCAAATCCTTTCCTGAACCCGTTACAAGCAACCGGTTCCACTTTTTATTATATGATCCGAAAATCACACCAAAAATATTGGAACATGCAGGATTCAATATTGATAGCTCATTAGGCTTTGCTGAGCACTTCGGGTTTCGCAATTCATTCTGCCTGCCTTTTCAACCTTTTAACATTCCCGAAAATCGTTCAGTCTCTTTTTACGAGATACCTTTATCAATAATGGACGGCACATTTTCCCAGTATTTACATCTTTCACCCGACCAATCTTTCGACGAAATACTAAGCCTTATCCTGGAAGTAAAAAAATTCGGAGGGGTACTAACCGTTTTATGGCATAACACCCACTTTTCACCGCATAAGTATCCCGGATGGAAAGAGCTCTACATCAAACTCCTCAGCTATTGCCATCAGGAGCATGCTTCGATGCAAAGTTGTTCTCAGATTTTAAACAGACTTCAACATGGATGAGATCATTTTCCGGTTAATTGAGGAGGATGATATCCCCAGGGTGAATACCTTCTACAACCAGTATCACCAGAGTGGCCGAACACTGGACCAATTCCGATGGGAATTCCGGGAATGCCCCCATGGCAAAGGTATTTATTGCCTGGCAGTAGTAGCAAAAACCGGCCAGATTATTGGCATCCAGGCAGGGATTCCAATCGTTTGCGTTGTTTCTGAAAACAAAACCTTATTAACTGTAAAATCAGAAGATACCCTGATCGATGTTGACCTCTGTGCCTCTTTGAAAAAAAAACACCTCTTTCATGAATTATACGCCTTTTTCTTAGCGCAATGCCGCGAGCGGGGAGCTGTATCTGTTTGGGGATTCACCTGGGCAAAAAACAGTCTGAAAAGGATTGGATTTCAAATCCCCTTTGATGCCGCACAAGGCCTTATGGTTATTCACCCCGCAAAAAGTTACCACCACCTGTCGGCCTTAAATCCAAAAAACAACACACTGGCCAACATGAAAATAGGCGGGCTGGTAATCGCTTCATGGATATTGGGATGGAGAAGCAGAATTAATAACAACTTCAGAGGCCTAACAGTTGCGGGCGACGTTATTTCCAACGAGTCCCTGTTTTCCAGAATTGCTCAATCGGATCAGTCGTTGGCATTCATAAAACAAGATGCAGATTTCTTAAATTGGCGGATTAAAAAGAATCCCTATCCGCTTCATTATGAAATACTGAATTTTTCATATTTGGATCAGCCGGTTGCTCAGATCATTACCAGCCTCCATCCCAACGGACAAGGCTTCCTGGAACAACTACTGCTGGTTCCGGGCTTTTCCGCCGCCCTGTATAAAAAAATAGTGACAACTGCCATAAAAAGCCTATCATTGCAAGGTGCCATACATATCCGGGTATTGACTTTTTCCGGTAATCAAAACAATATTCATCAGGAAAGCATATTAAAATCTGCAGGTTTTACCATGATTAAAAAGGGGATGGGATTTATTTTTCTTTCACTTAACGATCCTCCCGTGCTCAATGCAGATCAATTTTTACTTTCGCGGCTTTATACACAAGGTCACAATTGAAATATTTGTTAATTTTAACACCTCATTAAATATTTGCCATGAAAATCGCTTGTTATCTTCCGGAAGCCGTCTTTACCAATGCTGATTTTGAAAAGGAATTCCCCGACTGGAATGCTTCAAAAATTGAAGAAAAAGTGGGAATACGGCAGCGGCATGTCGCTGGGAAAGATGAAACTGCCTTAGATTTGGCGTACAAAGCAGCAGAATTGGTACTAACCGGCGAAGATAGAAACCTGGTTGATTTTGTTCTTTTATGTACCCAAAGTCCTGATTATTTCTTACCAACAAGCGCTTGTATCCTACAAGAAAAGCTGCAATTGAAAACCGGAACCGGGGCACTGGACTATAACCTGGGCTGCTCCGGATTTATTTATGGATTGGCTTTATCAAAAGGGCTGTTATCTGCCGGCATTGCCACCCGCATCCTGCTGATCATGTCCGAAACATACTCCAAGCACATGCACCCGGATGACCGGGCCAACCGCAGTATTTTTGGCGATGGCGCGGCTGCAATGCTCATCGGGTTAAATGATTTGCCCAACATCGGCCATTTTGAATTGGGTACAGATGGATCGGGAAAAAACAACCTGATCGTTGAAACCGGAGCCATGCGTGAAAGCCGCGTTCCCGATGCTCAATTACCACCCAATGCAGACGGAACTTTTCATTCACCCAATCATTTGTATATGAATGGACCGGAAATATTCAATTTTACCATCGACAGCGTTCCGGGGGTGGTTGATTCCGTATTGAAAAAAAACAACATGACCCTTGATGATATCGATTATGTAATTTTCCATCAGGCAAATAAATACATGTTGGAATACCTGCGAAAAAAAATTAAAATCCCGGCTGAAAAGTTTCATAATAATATGTTGATGACCGGAAATACTGTTTCTGCCACCATTCCCATCGCCTTAAATGATTGCCTTCTCCGCGATAGCATTAAACCCGGATCGAAATTACTGCTGGTTGGTTTTGGAGTTGGGTATTCATGGGGAGCAGTAGTACTTATCTGGCAATAGTATTGAATTAAATTTATAAAAAAGATGAAAAAAGAAGAATTTCTCCGCCTCCTCACCGAAGCTTTAGAGTTTCAAGACATTGATCTGCAAACGTCTACTGATCTCACTAAGATCGAATCCTATGATTCAATGGCCGTGATGGCCATCATTGCGTTTGCGGATGAAAACTTTTCCAAAAGATTAACTGCCAAACAGTTGACAACAATAACACGGGTTGGAGATTTGATGGAGCTTATCGGCATGGAAAACTTTACCGATTAACAAACAAGATGGTTGGATCATTTTCGTTACTGAACAAAAACCTTGTAATCACCGGCGCTTCTTCGGGCATTGGAAGGTGTATTGCCATTGAATGCAGTAAAGCCGGTGCCAATTTGTTGCTGGTTGCCCGAAACCGGGAACGGTTGCAGGAAACTTTCGACCAGCTTACTCCGGGGAATCATCAGATGATTGTAGCAGATCTGAAAGAATTTGCACAAATCGAAAGTACAATAGCGCCTCTGCTCGCTGGTCATTTACCTGTACATGGTTTGGTTCATGCAGCAGGCGTTGAATTCACCGCCCCCTTCTCTATGACCCGCCCCAAACATTTTGAAGCGTTATTTGCGGTAAATGTCATAGCCGGATTCGAATTGGCCAGAATCGTTTCCCAGAAAAAGTATTCAGATTTGCAAGCGGGGGGGGCAATTGTCTTCATCAGCAGCATCCGCGCCCTTTATGGGCAGGAAGGTGCAGTTGCTTACGCCTCCTCAAAGGGGGCCATTCTTTCTGGAATTCGATCACTCTCTTTGGAATTATCCCCAAGAAAAATCAGGGTGAATGCTATTTCTCCCTCAATAGTCAGAACACCCATGACCGACAATCTTTTTGAAACAATTCCCGAATCAGCGGTTGAATTACTCAAAAAACAACACCCGCTGGGTTTTGGAGATCCGATTGATGTTGCACTGGCCTGCATTTACCTATTATCCGATGCCGGAAGATGGATGACCGGACAAAACATGATTCTCGACGGAGGTTATTCAGTCTGAAATCCCTCTGCGCCGCGAAAAACGACCAAGGACAAGCGGAAGTTCCCTCCGATAGGTGGTAAATACTAAAATTATGGCTACCACAAGTTGCCCCAGTCTTCCAATTATACGGAATTCTGTCGGCAGCAGTAACTCACAGCACAAAACAGTACCGATATATATTACCGGCGACCAAATCAGTTTCCATACATTAATTTTGAAAGAAAAGATTTTCCGGCTCTCCAGCCAGATGAAAAACACCTGTATCGGTTTTATCAGAAAAGATGCAAAGGCAGCGCCGGCAAGGCCAAAAAAATATATCAGGCCGGTGCTGCCAACAATTTGAAATAGTGCACTAAAAAGAAAAACCTTTGGCAAAACCTGCGTTTTTTTAAAAAAGAGCAATGGGGCCAGGTACATGTAGTACCACACCCGCGTTGCATAACCGGCTCCCAGAATAGCAAGGTAGTCAAAGGATTCAAAATAAATCTTTTTATGAATAACAAGAGGTATCAGCAGTGGCGCCAGCAGAACAAATACCGGTATGATAAGTAAATTTACAGCGGCAAAACTACTGTAATACCTGTTTACATCCGGTGTGCTTCCATGCAAATTTTGCTCCTTCCATATTGAAAATATCCTTGGATTGATATTGCTGATCAAACCGATCTGTACAAGATCAATCGCCAAAATCAATTTAATGGCAAAGTCATAGATTCCTACCAGCGAGGTATCTCCCATTACCCTTAACACTAAAAACCGGTCAATGTAATTGACTACCCAACCCAACAAAATGAAAATCACGATAGGAGCACTATAGCGGATCAGCTTTTCTGCATACTTCTGGTTCCAGGAGATACCATATTCGCTCGTAAGGAGGATGATTGCCAGGGTAGCCGATATACAGGCTGGTATCATTCTGCCGAGAATAGGACCGTATAATGTAAATGGGAATGAGTATATGAGCGAAAGGCTGAACCCGATCGTCATGGCGAAATTGAGAAGGTTGATCCAGAAAAAACGCTCCGGCCTTTGTTGGTATATTAAAAGATTGGAATAAACCTTGAATATTCCGTTAAGAATACCTGAAATAACAGTGAATATACCGAAAGGAATCAAATTAAAAGTTTTCCCTCCACCGAAAACCAGATCAAAAAGCCAAATACCTCCCGAAAGAAATACAAGGAGCGTTACAAAACCTGTTAGCATCATGACTATCAGCACTGTACCGAGAAAATCCCTCAATTTCTGCCGGGTCTCCTTGTAATCAAAGTACAGAATTCCAACCGACACATCAAACCCCCAACTCGCCAGAATTTGAATAAAATACATCAAGGTGATATATAGTGCATTAACCCCAAACTGAGCCGGTGTCAACAACCCGATAAACCAAGGTATCAGTAAGAATCCCGATGCATAAGGCAAGGCGCCAACAACGCTGTATATGAGAGAGCTTTTGAAAAACTGACGGGAGATCATGCGTGAGGATACCTTCTGTAAATAAGGCCGGAAAGGTATAAAAAAATCGCAACTCTGGAAAATTACTATTTTTAGAAAATTCAAGCCACCTTGAAATGTCAACAATTTTCATCGTCAAAAAACGTTTCAATAAGAAAATCAACTTTCTAACCCATAATTGTACTTCATGGTCAAAATAATACGCAGTATATTGCCTTTTTGGTTGCGAAATTTCATTTTCATCAAAATCCAGCAATTTGTTTTTTATTCCTATAAAAAAAAGATCTTGCGCTACTATCAAAAAAATCTAGCCATGGTCAAGGATGATAGCATGAAGGAGGCCATTTCCTTTCTTAAATCGAATCCATTTGTATCCCCTCCATACCCTTTCTCAAAAAATTATTCTGAAAAGTCGGTTGAAATCACCCTTGATCCTGATAAAGCAATGCATTACTGCATGCTTGACGGAAAGCGTCTCTATTTTAAACGAGGAATGGAAGTTCAAAAAATCAGACGACAATTTAAAAACCTGTTAATGGAACAGGATCCGCATTCGGCCCACAGGTACATCACACCTGGTTTTAGCGTTCAGCAGGGAGATGTCGTAATCGATGCAGGAGCTGCAGAAGGTAATTTTTCATTAAGCATTGTTGAAAAAGCAAGCAAACTAATTTTGATCGAAACAAATCCCGATTGGCTGGATGCCCTTGAAGCAACATTTGAACCCTGGAAAGAAAAGCTTACAATTATAAATAAATTCGTTAGCAATCATAATAGCACCACCACGATAACAATTGATCGGATCATAGAGCAGGAGGGAGCTGTCAATTTCATTAAAATTGATGTTGATGGCGAGGAAGGCCCATTGCTGGCCGGCAGTGCCAATACGTTGGACAGTCCATCCGCTCCAAAAATAGCGCTATGCACCTATCACCTCGAAGGTGATCCGGAAAAATTCTCTACCCTGCTTACGAAGAAAGGTTTTGTCACAGAGTTTTCAGAAGGGTACATGATTTTTATTTCTCAGCAGGGGCTAGAGTTTCCATTTTTGCGAAAAGGCATTCTGCGTGGCTGGAAAACTTAAAAATCCCATTCAACCAAACACAGTGAATCTTTCTTTAACATAATTGGCCCCGGCGAAAGTGGTCAGATAATAGATAACGCTTTTGAAATTCCATCCCGATCTGAGAAAATGATATCTGGCTCTTTTCATACGACCCGTCAGGTAAAAATACCTTGCCTGGCTCCCGTGCAATTGTTTTTTACATAACCTAACCTGTTTTGGATATTTTTCCTGATAGTTATCCAACGTCATCAACGAATAATAAAAGTCGATGGTCCTGTATCCGGCATTCAATGATAAATTTGAATCTTCCACAAATCTAACGTACAGCGATTTACATATTTCAACGGAACAATTTCCCTCAAAAAGTCTCAGTCCCCAGTCAAAATCCATCTTCCCGAAATGCTCCTCAAAGCGATGTTGCTTCAGTGACCGGTGAAACATAAAACTTCCGATATACCGCGACTGCCCCTGTGTTGACCTGCTCAATATTTGCAAAAATGTTGCGTTTTTCTCATAAAGAATTAAACCCGTATCATCAAGTGGATGATTTGTTCTCTCAATGGTTTTATTTTTAAGTTGAAAGAATATTGTATATCCCGATGTGATGATCGGAGCAAGATGGCTGACAGAAAGTTGCATCTTTAATCTGGATGGCAGCCACTGGTCATCATGATCCATGATGCAAATAAATTCACCGGTCGCTTTGCTTAACCCAATATTTCTGCCCTTGTTTGGCCCTCCTGAATTTTCGTTCGTGGTAAGGTAGTCAATCCTGTTGTGCCTTAATATTTCGGTCGTTCCATCGGTGGAACAGTCATCAATTACGATTATTTCAACTTCAAAATCCTGATTTATACCCTCTTGAGAAAAAATAGAATCTAACGCCCGCTGGAGTGTTTTTTCCGAATTATAGGTAGAGAGAATGACAGAAATCCGAACTGGTTTTTTACTTGACATCATGGGTTTATCCTAAGATAAAAAATATCGGTAAAATTTCAACTTCGGCAAAGTTAAATATAAAAGTAAATCAGACGTAATCACAAAAGCAATCCCCTTCACTACCTTTGAAAACAATTTAAATTCATATATAGTCGCCAATATAATCTCCCTTTCGAACCACAATGAAAAACCATTTGGATTTGAAAGAGAAACCACATAATTTTGTTAAATAATAACACGTATGAGAATTTCAGTACTATTGGTTCTTTTAACGCTTTTCTCATCTTTTGCTTATACAACAGAGGTCACTGAAGTCCAGGGAAGGATGCATCATATCATGACAGTTGACTCCCTGAATGAACTCGGTGTAATTTCTATTGACAATAATCCCGAGAGTGCCAGATATTCAGCTAACCGGGCCTATGCGATGTCTGTTGAGATTAAATATACCAAGGGGCAGATTGATGCCTTATCGACATTATCAAAGTATTATCTTATCAAAGAAGATTATGCTAAAGCACTCGAATACTATTTTAAAACTACTGATCTGTGTGACCCTGATCGCGATTTTGAAACCCTGGTGCGCATTTATCAGCAGGTGGTGCGGTTTTTCATTGTAATTAAGGATTACGGCCTGGCAAAAAAGTATCTTGATATCATGTCTCGTTTAGCGCAAAAATCATCTGACCCAGCCACTCATTCACTCGTTTTCCTTTTTCATGCAAAATATTATTATGCAAAGGGCGACTATGATCTCACAATTCGAAATCTTTACCTGTGCCTCCCCTTCTCTCAAAAATCAAAGGATCTGAATGAAATTGGCTATATTCATAAATATCTCGGGGATGTATTTGTACAAAAAAAGATGTTTGCTCAAGCTATTTTTGAATATCGGGGAGCCTTATCCTTTTTTTCGGCGATGCAAAACAATGCGGAAATTGCGATAGTGTACACCCGTCTGGCTCATATTTATCAGGTACAGGATAACAGGAAATTAAACCTGCATTACAATTTAGCTGCCTTGAGAATTCGGGAGAAAAGCGGATCAACCTATTTTATTGCATCCTCTTGTCTAAATATAGGCGAAGCATACTGGTTTCTTGAAAAAAAGGACTCTGCCCGTTTTTACATTCAAAAATCACTTCAACTTGCAGAACAAATCAACAGAACTGATCTTCTTGAAGTTATCTACGCGCAACTTTCCAATTTTGCAAAAGCGGAAAAAAGATACGCTGATGCATACAACTATTTCAAAAAAGCTGTTGGATACAGAACCAAAGTGAACCATGACAGGAACCTGTCAGAAATTTTAATTCTTGAAGCGAATCGAACTATCAGGGAAAGTGAAGCACAAAATGATTTGCTAAATCAGGAAATGCTCATTCAGGAGTTGGAAATCAAAAACCGACACATTCAGATGTTCTTATTTGAAGTGGCATTTATGATCATCCTGTCTGTCATTCTTTTTATTGATGCCCTTGCCCGTAAAAATCGAAAAAAGAAAAACGAGTTTAAAGAGATGAACCTCAGGCTCAGCAATGAAATTGCCACCCGCATTGAGGCAAAGGGAAGACTTAACAGGAGCGAAGAATTACATCGGGTTCTGGCAGAAAATATTGTGGATGTTATTTCATTGCTCGACTCAGGGATGCACCGGATCTACATCAGCCCTTCCTGTGAAAAATTTTATGGATATACGGTGAAGGAGATACTTCAGATGAAGAGCCCGCTCGACCTGGTCGAACCCTCCTTTAAAATTTCAGTAAACCAGCGTCTTCTTGAAATGTTTCGCTCTAAAAATCCCACACGGTATATTTATAAGGTTATCAGAAAAGATAAAGCTGCCTTTTGGGCAGAAGCAAATATAAATCCAATTCTGGATCCTGTATCACATGAGATCACCAGACTGATAACGGTTGTGCGCGATATTTCTGAACGGATGAAACATGAAGAGGAGTTGTCGGAAAATGCAAGACAAAAAGAGTCCCTCTTTCGTGAAATCCACAATCGGGTGAAAAATAATTTTGCCATTCTGATCAGTCTCATGAACATGCAACGCGATCAGTCAGCAAACCATGAACTGAACCGATCATTAAGTGATTTGCAATTAAGGGTTCGAACCATGTCGCTGGTTCATGAACAACTTTACCAGTCACAGGAAATAAGCACCATTCCATTTGATAACTACCTTAACAATCTCGCCTCGATCATTTCAAGTTCCTATAAAAACGACCGAATTCGTTTGCAAACCGAAATTTATCCCTGCAATGTGGCTATTTCGATGGCTCTTCCCCTCGGATTAATCATCAATGAACTGATAACCAATGCCTACAAATATGCATTCCCTGACCAAAATACCGGGAATATCTGGATCAAACTTCTGCCGGAAGAAAAAGAGAGATTCTCCATATCTATTTGTGACGATGGCATCGGACTTCCGGATGGTTTTTCCATGAAATCAACAAAAACCATGGGGTCACAAATTGTTGAGTTATTGGTCGCACAAATAGAGGCAAGTCTTGAAGTCTCCACAAAAGGAGGTACCTGCTTTCGGATCCTGTTTTCAACAGCACTATATATTTAAACTATGAACAAGCTACAACATGAGATAACATTTATTGGCGCAGGTACCATCGCAACCGCGTTGGGGAACATTCTTGCCGAGGCGGGCTTGAAAAATATTTTGCTTCATTCCATTGAAAACAAGGTTGTCGAAGACATAAACAGGATCCATGTGAATTCAAAATATTTCCCGGCACTGAATCTGAACCCAAACCTGCACGCAACCACCGAAGACAGATTGCTTGAAAATTCTAAAATCATCTTTTTGGCAATCCCTTCGGTTGTCATGATAGACTACCTGAAAAAAATCCGGAAACATCTCCCTCCAGATGCCATTCTGATCAATCTTGCAAAAGGCTTCGGTTATGAAAATGTGACAATACTTGAATGCCTCCAGGCTGAATTCCAAAACCCCGTTTGCACAATGAAAGGACCTAGTTTCGCCAGGGAGATCATCAATCGCCTCCCAACCGGTTTTACAATTGGTTCACAATCCCCGTTGCACCTCACCAGAATCAGGGAAATATTCACCCGCACAAATATTCATTTTGATTATTCCAACGATATTCGCGGCGTTGAAATCCTGAGCATTCTGAAGAATATTTATGCCGTTGTTCTTGGCATTGTTGATGCTCAGTTCAACTCCCCAAATCTTCGGTTTCTGATCCTGACCAAAGCATTTAAAGAGATGAGAAAAGTCCTGATTTCTTCTGGAGGGCAGGTCGATACGCTATTCAATTATTGTGGATATGGTGACTTTACCCTTACAGCACTCAATGATCTCAGCCGAAACCGTACGCTTGGACTTCTTATTGGAAAAGGGTTTTTTACCGAACACATTTCTCATGAACTCGTTTTAGAAGGAAAAACCGCTGTAAACGAATTTTATGAAGAACTATCAAAAACCATGTGTGTTGAAGATCATTTTCCAATCATTGCAGAACTTTACCATATATTTCACACCAAGTATGATATCTCGCTTTTCGTGAATTCAATTTTAAACCACCCGGAAGAATAGCAGTGTTTACCATTTCATGCAGGGAATAATAACCTGCCAGAAAAATCGTAAATCAAAAACCGAAAATCGTAAATCCTTTTTGTACCTTTGTACCGCTGAAATTCATACGGGGCTGACTGGTTTTGACAGCAGGGAAGTGGAATTGTAAGCATGCCGAGTGTTCGTGAGCAGGCCTCGTAAAAAGTCAGCTTACACAGCCATTAACTGGCGACAATTATTCTTACAGACTTGCTGCTTAATTTTAGAAATTAAGCGCGTCTTGTCTCCCGGAAAACCTCTCTCAACGGTGTTCCGAATGAGGCATCGCAAATGTTGAGATAACATGGTTATTGTTTCGCTAACTGTGTGAAATAACAGGAACTAAGGATCTGGTAGGTTTGCCACTGACCGGCCGGCTCCCGACAATTAACCAGCGGCTAAGCATGTAGAAAGCATTTTTGCTACTTGTTTGGACGAGGGTTCGAATCCCTCCAGCTCCACCGGCAGAATCAATCTGAAACAAGAGGGAGTGCACAGAAGTGCCTTCCCTCTTGTTTCAGAAATTTCTCTCCGAATTCAAATAATTTTGACTTTATGCTGTTAGGAAAAAAAATAATAGTTGTTCTTCCAGCCTACAATGCTGAAAAAACCATTGCACAAACCATTGCAGAAATCCCCCTCGACCTCGTTGATGAATATGTGGTTGTAGATGATGCCAGTACCGATAACACCCTAAAGGTTGCCAACAACCTAAAGGTAAAAAATCTGATAAAACACGACAAAAACAGGGGCTACGGCGGTAACCAAAAAACCTGTTATGATACAGCTCTGCAATTAGATGGCGATATCGTTATCATGTTGCATCCCGACTATCAATACACCCCAAAGCTCATCCCATCAATGGCGCATATGATTGCCAGCGGCCTCTACCCGGTTGTCATTGCCTCTCGAATACTTGGTAAAGGTGCCTTGAAAGGAGGCATGCCAAAGTATAAATATATCTCAAACCGCCTGCTCACATGGGGACAAAATCTGCTGATAAACCAGAAATTATCTGAATATCACTCAGGTTACCGGGCCTTCTCCCGCGAAGTTCTTGAAACAGTTAATTATCATGCAAACTCGGACGACTTTGTGTTCGATAACCAAATGCTGGCCCAAATTTTTATGGCTGGCTTCGAAATTGCAGAAATCACCTGCCCGACAAAATACTTCAAAGAGGCCTCCTCCATCAACCTGAGGCGAAGCATCAAATACGGACTAGGCGTACTGAAAACATCTTTTGGCTATTTCCTTCATAAACAAAGAATTATTTCGCTTTCTTTGTACGAATCAAAATAGACTGCTTATGTCCCAAAGGCAACATGGAGGATTGGGAAAAAAGCAAAATCCTCCTGCACCAAATTTTCAACCAACGAAAAAAAATGATTCCGGCCATTCTGGTATATGGTCTGTTGTGTTAAAAAATCATCATGTTTCAGGATCACTCTTCATTATTTTACTAAGCCTGGGACTATATTTTAACACCATCTGGCATGATTACGCATTAGACGACAGAGCTGTTATCCAGGATAACCGATTCACCCAGCAGGGTTTCGCAGGAATTCCGCTACTGCTTCGAACTTTTTACTGGCAGGGTTTTTGGGACGACAACGCCGGATTATATCGTCCATTATCCATGATCACTTTTGCCATCGAATGGCAAATTTCTCCTGGGAACCCGCATCTAAGCCATGCGACAAATGTTATTTTATATGCAATTTCCGGATATTTATTATTTGTAGTGTTATCGCTGCTTTTATCAAAGTACAACAAATTCCTTCCTTTTTTAATCTCGGTGCTGTACACAGCACATCCAATTCATACTGAAGTTGTTGCAAATATTAAAAGCCGGGATGAAATCCTCTGCTTTCTTTTGTTTCTGCTTACCCTCTTTTTCATTCTGCGTTACATCCGAAAAAAATCAATCCCCAGTCTGATTTTTTCTGTCATTTCCTATTTTCTGTGTCTCTTATCCAAGGAAAGTGCTGTGACATTTCTATTTATTTTTCCTGCTGTTCTGTATTTCTTTACGGAAGTTCCTTTTAAAAGCTATTTGCGGATCCTACTTCCGTTTGTGATCACTTTGATCGCCTACTTAATTCTGCGCTTGCTTATCCTTGATGCCATAACCACAACGAAAATATATACTTACCTCGATAATTCCCTGGTAAGCGCTCCAAATATTGGAATTCGTCTCGCCACCTCCATCTATATTCTTGGAAAATATCTTTGGCTTTTAATCATTCCGTTCCCCTTATCTTATGACTACTCCTTTCTGGAAATACCTTTCCGGCAATGGACCGATTATCAAACCTTAATACCATTGGTTATTTATACTGGTGCCGGAATTTTTGCATGCTATAATATCCTCACCGGGAAAAAAGATTTGTTCTCCTTCGGCATTTTCTTTTTCTTTGTAACCATCGCCATCGTATCAAACGTTTTTTTTCTTATCGGCGCTACCATGGCAGAACGATTTCTCTACATCCCCTCGCTGGGTTTTTGTATGATTGCCGGAACACTGATTCTAAAGGTGTTCAAGGTGCCGTTATTTGTCCAAACCAATACAAGTATTGCATCCCAGGTTCCTAAAAACAGACTATTGTGGTCACTCCTATTTGTCATATTGACCATCTTTTCTTATCTGGTAATCAACAGAAATAAAGACTGGGAAAATTCTCTTATACTTTTTGAGAAGGATGTTGCTGCAACACCAGGCAGTTCGAGAACACATTATAATTTTGGGACGGTGGCGCTGGCCAGATACAACCGGAATAATCCGGATACCGCAGCAAACAACAAGGCTCTTGCAACCGCGTTGGCAGAATTAACCCAATCACTGGCAATTGACCCTTATAGCCCTTTGGCCCTGATGAACATTGCCAACACCTACTACCTGCAGGGTAATTATCCACTTGCTATTGAAAAAGCAACGCAAAGTCTTGTTTACAATCCGGGAGATGCCAAAGCATTCAGCGTTTTAGGAAACGCCTTTTACCGCGTTCGGGCATATCCCCAGGCTGTTGAGACTTTACAAAAATCTATCCAGTTAAAATACTACACCTCTGAAACTTACAATTTTCTCGGAGGAGCATACGTGGGGCTTTCCAACCTGCCTGACGCCATATTGGCCTATCAAAAAGCAATAGAACTCGACAAAACTAACGTTGAATTGGTTTCTAATCTCGCCAGTGTTTACGGCATGTCAAAAAACTATCCGCAAGCCATTTATTATTTTAAAAAAGCAACTATTCTGAAACCGGATAACCCGCAGTTTTATTTAATGATCAGCACTACTTTTATGAATATGGGCAAACAGGATAGCGCTTTATATTATGCTGATTTAGCTTCAAAAATTCAGACCAGGAGATAATCAGAGAGCAAAATTGTTCATTAACAATACACACAAGATGACAAGTGTCAAATCATTCCATGGATATCTTCCACATGCTATTTTAATTGCCTTTACCTTCGTTTTATATGCCAACACCCTTTTTTACGATTATACCCTCGATGATCTGATCGTAATCAAAGACAATGCCTTTACAAAAAAAGGGATAGACGGGCTTAAGGAGATTTTTCAATATGATTCCTTTACCGGTTTCTTTGGAACTCAAAAAACATTGGTTGCCGGCGGCAGATACCGACCACTCTCCATTGCAACATTTGCAGTTGAATATACTATGTTCAATGGGTTCAACCCACTTTTCAGCCGCGTGGTCAACATCTTCCTTTATGGGATAACCGGAATGCTGATCCTGCTGATTTTTTCAAGATTCAACCTGCAGAAACCTGGCAGTAAATGGTATTATACGATCCCGTTTATCACGGCTATTCTTTTTATTGCTCACCCTGTCCATACAGAAGTTGTTGCAAATATCAAGGGAAGAGACGAAATTCTGGCCCTGCTTTTTTCGTTGATTTCTTTATGGTTTTTCCTGCTTTATCTTGACAAAAAGAAACAATATCACATTGTCCTGTCGGCATTGAGTTTCTTCCTGGGCTTGCTCTCAAAAGAAAATGCCATCATGTTTCTTTTCATGATCCCGCTATCAGTATATTTTTTCACAAAACACTCTGTTAAAAGAACGCTTCTCAGTACCGGCCCATTACTCATGGCTGCGATCCTCTTCATTTTTATCAGATTTTTGGTGCTGGGGTATCTGAATTCACCAGAGTTACCGAAGGAGCTCCTTAACAACCCATTCCTGTTTGCAACGAACGGCCAGAAAATCGGTACAATTTTATACACATTGGGATTGTATGTTAAACTGTTGTTTTTCCCTTATCCGCTAACTCATGACTATTATCCTTATCATATTCCTTTGGTAGATTTCTCGGATGTCAGATCCCTGATACCATTAATAATCTATCTCGCATTGATACTATATGCCATCGTGCAGTTTAAAAGAAAAGATCCGGTGTCGTTTGGCATTCTATTTTACATCAGCACCTTGTTTATTGTGTCAAACATCTTGTTCTCCGTCGGAACGTTCATGAATGAGCGTTTTATCTACATGCCATCCCTCGGATTTGTTTTCATTATTTCCTACCTCCTGGTAACTCTTTTATCAAAACGGATTAACACAAAAAGCTCCCTGAATGCAGCAATTCTGGTTGTTTTACTTATATTATTAATCCCACTTACAGTTAAAACCATTTCGCGGAACCGTGCATGGAAAGATGATTTCACCCTTTTTACTACAGATGTTCAGGTCTCTGAAAACAGCTTGAAATGCAATACCTCGGCAGGTGGAAAGTATTTGGAAAAAGCCCAGGCAGACCAGTCGCCGGAAGAGAAAGAGCATGACTTTCAGTTGGCAATAAAGCACCTCGAGAAGGCCCTAAGCATTTATCCATATAACAACAATAGCTTAATATTATTAGGCAATGCCCTTGTTTTTTATCATCAGGATTACAAAAAAGCCATAGAACAATACTTGAAAGTACTATCCTTCGATCGTTACGACCGAAATGCATACAGCAATTTATTTAAAGTGCTAACCATGGTCGATGATGCAAAGGAGACCGGTTATAAATTGCATCTATTATTGGATCTGAATAAAATAAACCCCGAAGTACCTGAAGTAAATTCTTTGCTGGGTAAATTATATGGCCAATACATGGGAAATCTTGATTCGGCAGCATTCTTTCTATTGAAAGCGACAAATTTGGCCCCCGACAATCCCGCTTCGTTCAAAGACCTTGGAATCGTGTATGGCTTACAAAAAGATTACCCCCGTGCATTACAGGCATTTCAGAGAGCATTGAATCTTGAACCAAATGATCCTCAAACCAAACAAAATATTGAAATTACGTATGGTCTGATAGAACAAAATGCGAAAAAATCGAATTGATTCAATGATTCGCAAAAATGATGATTGATACTTCAGATTAACAGCAAGTAAATATCCTATGGCAGCAAAAAAGAAAGTGCAAAAAAAACAGGACCAATTCTGGAATTATAAAATTCTTCTTGTTCTTATATTCACAGGCATCTCCTATTATCCATCAATAAAAAACGGTTTTCTCAACTGGGACGACATAATTTATGTGATGAATAACGACATGATCAAAACGCTTTCGCTTGAAAATTTGACGAAAATGTTTTCGACCTACTACATGGGAAATTATCATCCTTTTATTATCCTGAGCTTCGCATTTGATTATTCATTTTTTCAGCTCTTCCCAACCGGTTATCATGTTCACAATCTACTCCTTCACCTGATAAATACTTTTTTCGTATATGCCTTTATCTATGTTTTATTTAATAAAAACATTAACCTTGCTTTGATTGTTGCCGTTCTGTTCGCAATTCATCCGATGCATGTTGAATCAGTTGCATGGATTTCAGAACGAAAAGATCTTTTATATACGCTGTATTTCATCACAGCATTGATCTCCTATTTATACTATATCAATAAAAAGGAGGCAAAGTATCTCATTTTATCGGTACTCCTTTTTGTTTTTTCATTGCTGTCGAAAGCTCAGGCGGTTACCTTGCCATTGGTGCTGATTTTAATTGACTATTTAATCTCCCGGAAAATCAGCATGAAAACAATCATGGAGAAAATTCCGTTTTTCATTTTATCACTGGTTTTCGGGATTGTTGCAATTTATGCTCAAAAAGCGGACAACTCAATCAATCCAAACAGCATCTCTGTATTGCACAGCTTATTCTATGCGCAATACAGCATCTGGGTGTATCTATTTAAATTAGTCCTGCCGATCAATCAAACCTGTCTTTATGAATATCCTGTTGATTTAAATGGACAACCTCCCTTTTACATTTTTTTCTCCCCTTTGATCATCCTTTTAATTGGGTTTTTCATTTTCAAAACCTGGAAAAAGTGGAACATCGGAACTTTTGGCATTTTATTTTTTCTGGCAACCATTTTCCCGGTTCTTCAGTTTCTCCCGGTCGGACAGGCTGTTGTCGCCGAACGTTATACATACATCCCCTATATCGGACTTTTCATACTGCTTGGTTCACTGTTTTTAAGTATCCGGAACAGAGCCGGTAAACCTGCCACCAGGATGCTCTATACTTACGGTGGCTTCGTAATTCTGGCCCTGTTTGCCTTGACTACCTTTAACCGATCGAAAGTTTGGTACGACAGTGTTAGTTTATGGTCTGATGTGATCGAAAAAAACCCAAAATCGATTACTGCCCATGTGAACAGGGGATATATGTATAATCAATATAAGGAATATGACAAGGCGATCAGAGATTGTAACGAAGGGATTAAACTTGACTCTAATTATTTTAAGTTTTATGTAAACAGGGCTGTTTCATATCGGAATATGGGGCAATATGACGTTGCCCTTGCCGACTTCTCGAAGGCTTTGTTGAAAAATCCGAAAGATTATAGCACATACCTCGACAGAGGCATCCTCTATACCGACCGGTTTATGAAATATGACCAGGGAATTGCTGATTTTAAAATTTATCTCACACACCGGGCCGATGATGTAAATGGCTATCATAACATGGCTGTTGCCTACTTTAAAAAGCAAAGTTATGACAGCGCTGTAATTTATTGTGATCTTGCTCTTGAAAAATCTCCTGAGTTGGCCGGGCCATACTATATTAAAGCATTGGTCAGTGATGCGGCAGGAGATTTTTCTAGTGCATTTTCCTTTGGCTCAAAAGCAAGACAACTTGGATACACCATCGATGAAACTCTCTTGCAAAACTGGCAGCAAAAAGCTGGAATTCCCAAAGTGACATTAACCCCTTAATGCTTATCCGGGCGACTACCCGTGAGGCTTTTAACACGCTCCTTATCCCCAAGATTGGAAAGCGTGACAATCAGATTGTTTACAATGTTTGGATCATTTGGGTCTATTTTATATCCTTTTTCAAGGTATAATGCTGATTTTTTGTAATCTCCCTTCATGGCATAAACAATACCAAGGGCACTTAAACATTCCACCCTGTTGCTATCAAAAACATAGGCCCGGTTTAAATTCACAAGGGCAGAGTCAATGTTGTTCAATTGCTTTCCGAAAACGAATGCTTTCTTATAATAGGGATCATACCTTTCGCCGGCAATGCTCAGCAATTCGTTATAATACTGAATTTTCATTTGCGGAGGAACAAGTTGCTCAACTGCAATAAGATAATTGGCATATGCTTTTACATAGCCTTGGTTCATCTTCAATGTTTCAGCGTACATGCTGATCGCCCTTTCGAATTGCCGATCATTAAAATAAGCATTTCCCAGAAGAAAGGTTTCTGTTGTCGACCTGTTTAATTTTGCCGCCTGCTCGAGATATTCGATTGCAAGTTTAACATATTTCTTAACCTTTTGGGTATCCTTTTCCGTTTCAAGCCGGGTAAGTAATTCCTGCCCTGCAAACCGCGTTATGATTGCGCTGTTTTTCGAAATCTGAACATCGGTTGTGTATAAAGTGAAATTATCTTTCCAGTCGAAATTGCGCGAAATCGTTTTGATGCCAAGCAGCAAAAGCAGTGGCACGAAGAAATAAACCGCGGCATTTTGAAGTTTAAATTTTGCCATAGCCGCTAAAATGAGCCAGACAATGGCTAAAATGAATCCGACCGAGGGTATAAAAGCAAACCTTTCTCCCAAAAACGGCCCGATTGAAAAAAGCAAATTCGACACCGGCAGCAAGGCAACCAGATAAAAAAGAAACCCATACCCAGCGATGTTCTTACGATAGGTAAAAAAAACAGCTCCAACGGTCAGCCCAAGGTACAAGACAATTGGGAGAATGGCCTTCCAGCTTGACAATCCGTTATATGCAATATAAAACGGATAATAATCAATGGTTAAATTGATGGGCAGCAACAGCAATTTCAGATACAATCCCAAGGTGTAAAATGTTGTACCGTAGCGTTCCGAAAATCCATTGGCATACATATATGCATTGCTGAGAATGTTATCAGGCATCGAAGGTTTCGTACTCCATCCAAGTACACTCTGGCGAAGCAGCATGAATAATATAAATCCTCCAGCCAAACCGATGGAGGTTGCGAAAATTACTTTGCGGGAATTTTTCCTGGTCTTAAAGCAAAAAATCGAAAGTGGAATGAGCACCAAAAGCGGGGCTGAACTTTCTTTCGACAGGAGTGACAGAAAGAAAAACAGTCCGGCGAAAACAACGTCTCTGATTTTTGATCTTTCGGCATATTTCAACGAGAAATTCCACGAAAGGAGCCCGAACAAAAGAGCCATCAACTCATCTCTGCCTTTAATATTCGCAACCACCTCGGTATGTATGGGGTGAACTGCAAAAATCAATGTTGACATCAATGACAAACTCAAAAAATAATCCTGAAATCTGGAAAAGACCAGTTTATCGTGAAACAATGTGGTGAATACTTTCAATAATAGCATACATATCAAACCAAACAGAATGACATTAATAAGATGGCTGACATGGGGATTGCCTCCTGAGTATTCATGCTCAATGCTAAAAGTAATTAAGGACAATGGCCGATAGCGCCCACCCCTGAAAAGATTTTTCTGTCCTGTAAATCCAAAGAAACTATCATTCAGAAGGTGCCCCGGGATCCCTTGCAACCCTTGTTTGGTAAACTTGTTATCCTGAATAACGCTGTAATCGTCGTAGGCATATTTATTGGGTATTGTGTTAATATAAACCAGAGCCCCAAAAAGGAAAACGACAATGTAAATGGATTTAATCTTCATGCGAAATGTTTGTAATTGTATTTCAAAACTTCAATGGAACATTAAGCCGGCCCGTTGCAGCAAATATCCTAAAAAGATAAAACTTCTGCAAATCAATTTTATCTGGCCGACAGATTGCACGCCGCAAATTAAAGTTAACATCCTGATCTATTATAAATTGAAAAATGTCTATCATGCTTTTTCATTCGGTTTTCCAGATACTTGATTTCCCGTAATCCGCAATTGCGCCGGGCAGTTCTTTTTCCGACCTTTGCCAAGATAGAATAGATGCAAAACCATTTTTTAATCATTAAATGTAACCCTAACCAAAAACATTTTTGTAATGGTTATAAATAACACTCCTGCTACAAATTTCAAATTTTCTGCTAAACCGCTTCGGAAAAGGCTTTGGGCGAATATCAATGCAGTATTTCAAAATCTTTTTTGGTATTAAAATAGATCGTCTCTCTGTTTTACTCTTAAAGCTGTAATAATTATCTTTACCTTTGCAAAAGACATCATACTGAATGCCTATAACTTACAAAATAGAAAAAAATATTGACCACAATTATGTTTTTCTCTTCATTCTATATAATTATTTTTCAGCAAGTTGAAAGGGGGCTGTTTCCCTTTTGCAAATGATTTGCAAAAATCAGACAATTTGTGTTAGTTTTTTCACAATTAATTCAGATGCCATGAAATATATCGCTACCTTTTTATTCGTTCTCTTTATATCTTCACTGGGAGGTTTTGCCCAGGTGGGTATTAATTCCGACAACAGCCTGCCATTGCCTTCAGCAGGACTGGATGTTAAATTCACTGACAAAGGCCTTCTCCCGCCTCGAATGACCAAACTACAAATGAATAACATTAACCAACCAGCCGACGGGCTGATTGTATATTGTACCGATTGTGGATCAAACGGGTTGGGGGCGTTATCACTGTATATGGTTGGCGCATGGTACAATTTAAGCATCAACTGCGTGAATCCGTTATCTCCCGTAACCGACACACATGTTGCAACAGCCAACCAAATTATCTGGAATTGGAAGCCAGTATCGGGCGCAACAGGATATAGATGGAATACCTCTACAGAATATGCTACGGCAACCGACATGGGTATAGCTACCACCAAAACAGAAACGCTGCTTACCTGCAATACCCTCTACACCCGCTACATATGGGCTTACAATTCATGCGGAATTTCATCACCGGTAACCCTGACAAAAGCGACTTCATTAAATCCCCCTGCTTCCCCTTCGCCTGGTACAAATGTTGCGGGCCAAACTCAAATTACATGGAATTGGAACACTGTTTCCGGCGCTTCCGGATATAAATGGAATACCATCAATAGTTTCGCTACAGCAATTGATATGGGTACAGCTACAACCAAAATAGAAAACGCACTGGCCTGCAGCACTTCCTATACGCGGTATGTATGGGCATATAGTAATTGTGGTTCATCAACTACTCCATTAGCAATGACCCAAATAACTTTAGCCAGTCCGCCTGCTGCGCCCTCTGCAGGAACGCATGTTCCATCGGTAAACCAGATCCAATGGAAATGGAATATTGTTTCCGGCGCCACCGGATATAAATGGAATACCACGAATAGTTACACTACAGCCATCGACATGGGCACGGCTACCAGCCGAACAGAAACAGGTCTTACTTGCATCACTTCATACACACGATATGTATGGGCATACGGCGCATGCGGAGTTTCAACGATTACTTCGTTAACCCAGGCCACTTTGTCGGATCCTCCAGTTCCACCCACTGCAGGTACTAATGCTCCATCCCCAACTCAGATCGTGTGGAACTGGAATATCGTTGCCGGGGCCACCGGCTATAAATGGAGTACAGCAAATAACTATGCCTCGGCAGTCAACATGGGCACATTAACCACAAAAACTGAAACCGCACTTACCTGTAGCACAGCTTACACACGTTATGCCTGGGCCTACAACAATTGTGGAAATTCTACTGTGCTCACCCTTTCTCAATCAACAACCAACCTTGTACCTTTAACCCCTACAGCCGGCACGCACATACCATCCGCAAACCAGATCGTGTGGAACTGGAATGCCGTTGCAGGAGCTGCAGGCTATAAATGGAACACATCCAACAATTACCCTTCTGCTTTGGAAATGGGCACCAGCATAACTAAAACAGAAACCAACCTCACCTGCAACACCCCTTATACCCGTTATGTATGGGCCTATACGCCTTGCGGTTATTCTATTCCTGTTGAATTGACCCAATCCACGAGTCTTAGCCCTCCATCTGCCCCCGTTGCCGGAACTCATCTTCCATCAGCCAAGCAAATCGTATGGAACTGGGAAGCCGTTTCCGGCGCCACCAGTTACAAATGGAATACCGAGAATGTTTACGCAACCGCTACTGAATTGGGCAATACCTTAACCTATACTGAAACAGACCTGACTTGCAGCAGTTCATATACTCGTTATCTGTGGGCCTATAATAACTGCGGGGTTTCGACGGTAACAACGCTAACTCAAACTACTTTATCAGATCCTCCTAACGCTCCAACAGCAGGCACCAATGTTGCTACCGCCACCGAAATCGTTTGGAACTGGAATACCGTTCCCGAAGCCGCAGGCTACAAATGGAATACAACCGGCGAATTCGCTTCAGCCGCCGATTTGGGGAGTGCAACCACCTACACCGAATCATCCCTGGCCTGCAATACCGCCTTCACACGTTACGTATGGGCCTATAATTCCTGTGGGCGATCCGATTCACTGAGAATGTCCCATTCAACAGGCTTATTAGCTCCACCAGCTCCAGTGGCAGGTAATCATGAACCTTCCCCCACCCAAATCATATGGCGCTGGGTAGCCATTCCAGATGTTTCAGGATATAAATGGAATACATCCGACGATTACGCCTCAGCAGTTAGCCTGGGAGAAACCACCGTCAGCAAAACTGAAACAAACCTGATTTGCAACACATCCTATACACGTTACATATGGTCTTACGATGCCTGCGGAGTGTCAACGGCTACTGAATTGACGGAATCTACCACACTGGATTCTCCGGGAGCACCAACAACAGGAAACCATGTACCTGCCCTAACAGAGATCGTATGGAATTGGAATATCGTAAGTGAAGCTGCCGGATACAAATGGAACACCTCAAACGATTATGCTTCGGCGATTGATATGGGTACCATAACAACGAAAACCGAAACGGACTTAATCTGCGGCACACCCTATGCCCGCTTTGTTTGGTCGTACAGCAATTGTGGCGGCTATTCCTCTGCTTCTGTTGTATTGAACCAAACCACAAGCCCCTGCCCTGCATGTGGCATTACGTTAACAATTAACCACGTTGCTTCAGGCGGGGTGGCTCCGGTAAATAAAACCGCGACCTATGAAACTGTTTTAAATATTCCCGGCTTGCCAAGCATGTGCTGGATAACAAGCAACCTTGGCTCCAGTCATCAGGCAACTGCTAAGGACGACTCAACGGAAGCCTCTGCAGGCTGGTACTGGCAGTTTAACAGAAAACAAGGTTACCGCGCCGGACTAACCTTAACTCCCGCATGGACAATTAGCAGCATAAGTGAAAATTCCGACTGGGTTGTAACCAACGACCCCTGTGCTTTGGAGTTGGGTATTGGTTGGCGGCTTCCAACAAGAATAGAATGGATGAATGTAGATGCGGGAGGAAATTGGACGAATTGGAACGGGCCATGGGGCTCCATGCTTAAGCTTCATGCTGCAGGAGAACTCATCTCATACAACAACGGATCACTTGGAAATCGCGGTGTTGAAGGATACTATTGGAGCAGCACACAGGAATTATCCGGCAACGGAAGGTTTATGTATTTTACCGCTACGGGTAGTAATGTAATCTATTATGCAAAAGCTTATGGCTTTCCAGTTCGCTGCATTAAACTATTTTAAGCAATTACTGAATCAGCAGGCCCTGTTCCACTGATATTTTTATCAATTGAGCAGTATTCCGTAATCCCATCTTTTTAAGGATGTTGGTTTTATGTCGTTCAACTGTTTTTTCACTGATAAAATGCTTTTCAGCTATTTCCCTGGTAACCAATCCATTCGCCAATGCTCTGATAATTTCAATTTCCCGCGCAGTAAGCAAATGCATGTTGCTGTTCAGGTCTGATTCAATTTGGGTATAGTTATGCAATATTACATCAGAACAGTGCTTGTCTAAAAACGTCTTCCCCATATAAACCGCCCGAATCGCTTCAAAAAGCTCCTCCGGCAAACAATTTTTTGACAGGAAACCTTTTGCCCCATGACGCAGCATGGCTTTGATGTATTGTGGATGACTGTACATCGACAATGCAATAACCCGGATCCAGGGCATTTTGCCATCGATGATCTTGCTTACCTCAATGCCACTCATTTTTGGCATGTTGATGTCAATAATAATTACATCGGGTTTTTTGTCTTCAAGAAGCTGCAGTAGCAACAATCCATTCGGAGCAGTTCCGATTACTTCAAAGCCAGGTTCCGCGTTAATCAGGGTAACTAAAGAATGTAAAATTAGCCCCTGATCATCGGCAACCATAATCGTTATTTTCCCAGTTTCGCTCATCATCCTTCATCTAAAATTTTCAATTACAAATATACAGGAATCTGGTCAACATTTGACAATAATCTCAAATTTATCTTATTTTCGCTAATATATATTTGGTACGAGGCTCAGAATAGAGTATTTTCGTTAAATATTTGTCAAACTCAAAATCATCTGCTTTTACTTACCAGTCATGGATTACAGAACAGTTAGGGTGCTACTCTAACACGACGTGCCAGAACGGTTTATTAATTAAGCACTTGGATTTTGTGTTATTTTGTAACCAATTATTAAAAACTTGAATACACCAAAAATCCAATGAACAAAACAACGAACATGAGAATTTACATCAAACTGGAACCGCCTCCCTAGATTTTCCGCACAAGAATTTATACATGAATGTTATATTAACCGTTCTTTATAAAGTTAGCTAATCAGTTTTAATTAAGTATTAATCTATGAAAACATTTTACAACAAAAATCCATTTATGAGGAATTTAAAGCTTCCGGCTTTAATATTCTTCCTGTTGGCATTGTCATACAGTGTCAAAGCGCAGTACGCTGACCCCCGCTATGTATGCTACGGCGACCCCATCTACCTTTTTTGTGGTGGTGCTCCCGGTTGCGAAGCGGTGGGTGCTTCTTACAGTTGGAGTAGCAGTACCGGGTCGTGGACCTCTGATCAAAAGAACCCTGTAATTTTGGAAGGTTCAGTCGGATACATGACAGGTAAATTCTTTTTATCCATCATGTATCCTCCGGGATTGATGTACTCCGGCGTAGCTTCTGTTACTGTCAGAGGTGCCATCGTCATTACCGGAACACCTACCCCGCTCTCTTGCGATGGCGGTAACAATGGTGCCATCACCATTACAGTTACAGGAGGCAATCAGCCTTATTCCTCTTATATTTGGAATAATGGCGCAACAACCCCGAATATCAGCGGGCTCTCTGCAGGAACCTATACTGTAGTTGTTACTGATGCTACCCCTCTGACACCATGTACAGCAACCCAAACCTTTGAGGTTACACAACCAATAGCCATGGTGATCACATCCACCAGTAGCGGGAATGTTCTTTGCAATGGTGGCAACCAAGGGTATGTTAACATCAGCGTGTCTGGTGGCACAGCCCCCTTCAGCTATGCATGGAGCAACGGAACAACTGCCCAGAATGCCAGCAACCTCACAGCAGGAACCTACACGGTAACAGTTACTGATGCAGTTCCCTGTACGAAAACCAATACATTCTTAATTACAGAACCTACCGGAATGGCCTTTATTTCGTCAACGGTACCTGTATCCTGTAATGGCGGAAACGACGGATCTATCAGCATAACAGTATCCGGCGGAGCGCCAGGGTATACCTATGCCTGGAGCAATGGTGGAAGTTCAACCTCTACCCTTGCAACACTTACATCCGGAACCTATACTGTAACGGTTACCGACGGTACCGGCATTTGTACCAAAACCGACAGTTGGTTTGTAACTCAGCCAACCGCTATGGTCTTAACACCTGCTGTTACCAATATCTCCTGCGGAGGATTAACCGATGGCTCTATTGCAATTACCTTGAGCGGAGGAAGTCCTTCATACAATTATAAATGGTCAAACAACCATACTGCATCGGGTACTACAGACATGATCGCAAACTTATCAGCCGGAACTTACACTGTAACCGTAACTGATGCACATTCGTGCCCACTGGTGCAAAGTTGGAACATTACCTCACCCACTGCTTTATCCCTTTCTCTTGTTGACAAAAGCAATACATTATGCAGCACAAGCAGCAATGGATGGATCGAAGTAGTAGCTGCAGGTGGAACAGGCAGCTATGGCTATAAATGGAACAACAGCCAACTTACTGCCAGAGCAACTGGACTTATTGCAGGAACATATACTGTAACAGTTACAGATGGCGGTGGTTGCACAAAAACCGACACCTATTCGATAACCTCACCTTCAGCTTTGTCATTATTGGCTTCAATGAAAACCAATGTGAAATGTTATGATGATGCCAATGGCGCCATCGACATCACGGTAGGCGGCGGCACAGGTGCTTATACCTATTCGTGGTATCCTTTAGCTGACCCTTCCACACAAGGTGGCGGAACAGCTCATGTCCATGACCTTACTGAAGGAACCTACACAGTTACCGTTACTGACATCAACAATTGTCCGTTGATCGAAAGCTGGATTATCACCCAGCCTGAAAAACTCTCCGGCAACGGTGTTGTAACTGATGTTACCTGCTTTGGTGGAAGCAATGGTACTGCAACCATCACCGGTATCGGCGGAACCCCACCATATAAATATTTGTGGAGAACCGGATCAACCGAACAGTTAATTACCGGCCTTAGCGTTGGTTATTACAATGTAACGATCACCGATGCAAACAGCTGCCCGAATTATACCGGTCAGTATGTTGCCGAACCTTCTAAGATCACGATCCTTGGTGGTTCAACTAAAGTAACCTGTTATGGCGGCGGAGACGGAACGATCACCACAACGGTTTCCGGCGGAACACCCGGTGTTTCCCCAGCTCCTTTGTATACTTACCTGTGGAACAATATGATGACCACTGCAGGAATCAATAGTCTGACAGCCGGCACCTACACGGTTACTGTGATGGATGCCCACAACTGTCCGATGATCGAAACCTTCACCGTGAACCAGAACCCTGACATAACCATCAGTCTTGTTGGCAGCAGCAATGCACTTTGCAATACAAGCAAAGATGGCTGGATCGAAGTAATTGCTTCCGGAGGTATTACAGGTTATTCCTATAGCTGGAACAACGGCCAATTGGCTGCCAAAGCTACCGGCCTCGCTGCAGGAACCTATACTGTTACTGTTACTGATGGCGGTGTTTGTACCAAAACCGGCACCTTCTCCATCACCTCTCCTCCCGCGTTATCATTCCTTGCTACTGCTTCAAGTAATGTGAAATGTTACGATGATGCCAATGGCTCCATCGACATCACTGTTGGTGGCGGCACAGGTGCTTATACCTATTCATGGTATCCTTTACCTGACCCAGCCTCACAAGGTGGCGGCACTGCCCATGTACATGACTTGGGAGAAGGAACCTATTCAGTTACCGTTACTGACATCAACAATTGTCCGTTGATCGAAAGCTGGAATATCACCCAGCCGGAAAAACTCTCCGGCAACGGTGTTGTAACCGATGTTACCTGCTTTGGCGGTAGCAATGGAACAGCAACTATCACTGGTATCGGCGGAACCCCACCTTATCAATATTTGTGGAGAACCGGATCAACTGAACAGTTAATTACCGGCCTTAGCGTTGGTTATTACAATGTAACAATTACTGATGCTAACAGCTGTCCGAATTATACCGGCCAGTATGTTGCAGAACCTTCCAAGATCACGATCCTTGGTGGTTCAACTAAAGTAACCTGTTATGGCGGCGGAGACGGAACGATCACCACAACGGTTTCCGGCGGAACACCCGGTGTTTCCCCAGCTCCTTTGTATACTTACCTGTGGAACAATATGATGACCACTGCAGGAATCAATAGTCTGACAGCCGGCACCTACACGGTTACTGTGATGGATGCCCACAACTGTCCGATGATCGAAACCTTCACCGTGAACG
>DYQT01000001.1:45780-83362 GCA_020719165.1 Draconibacterium orientale
TGTGATGGATGCCCACAACTGTCCGATGATCGAAACCTTCACCGTGAACGAAAATCCGGCACTTTCTATCAGTCTTGTTGACAAGAGTAATGCTCTCTGTCATACCAGCGCTGATGGTTGGATTCAGATTAGCGTTGCAGGAGGTCTTACCAGCTACTCCTACTTGTGGAACAATGGTCAAACAGATGCAAGGGCAACAGGCCTTACTGCAGGTACTTACACCGTAGTTGTTACTGATGCCGGAACGTGTACAGCAACAGACAGTTGGTCAATTACAGCTCCTTCTGAATTAACTGTAACTGTACCGAGTACGACCATTAAATGCTACAGCTATTCCGATGGAACGCTTACTGCCATTGCAAACGGTGGTGTAACTGCCTACAACTATCTCTGGAATAACGGTTTAACTACTTCGACCATAACCGGTCTATCTGCAGGTACTTATTTGGTAACTGTTACAGACTTTAACAGCTGTAAAGCTTATGCCGAAGGAACTGTTAACCAGCCTGACGGGTGGTCTATAGGTCTGGGAGGAGATTCCACTGTTTGCTGTAACGCACTTGGAGTGGAAGAATATTCTGCGAGCATAATTCCAGGTAGCTTCCTCGGCTTCAAGCCAAATTCACAGACACCTTGTCTGGAGTCGGACATTACCTACGAATGGGTTGTTATCGGAGGTTCAATTACCTCTGGCTGGAACACATCGGGAATTACCGTTGATTGGGATTGCTGTACACAAGGTTCCGTTACTGTGACGGCTACCAGGTGCGATGGCTGTATGTTGTCGAAAACACTAATTGTGGCTGTCAGTCTGCCACCAGCTCCTGTTATTACAGGTCCTGTTACTGTTCTTGCCAACACCGATACTACTTACTGCACTCCTAACTTCCCCAATCATCTCTATACCTGGACGGTTGTAGGCGGTTCGGTTACTTCAGGACAAGGTACAAGTTGCATCACTGTGATGTGGGGACCATTCCCACCGTGCGGATGCGGCATCGTTACTGTTTGTGAAACAGATCTTGCCACCGGCTGCACCGGATGTACCTCTATGAACATCACCATTCTACCTGTAATTGTTGGCAACCAGAATATCGAGGGTACCGTATATTACAAGAGTGGTTTGCAATTCCCATATAACTTTGCAATCAATGGAGTCACCATTAAATTACGAGATCCTTCTACAGGAATTATCGTTGCAACTACTGTTTCAGCTCCGAACATGAACGAGCCGTTATACACGGGTGATCCAGGCTATTTCGCCTTTACCAATGTACCTTCTGGCACCTATCAGCTTGAAAGCTCATTCAACGGAACCTGGGGCGGCAACAACGCAACTGACGCGCTTCTTGTACAGTTATACGTTTCCAACAGCACGATGTACCCATTTGAAAGCGATCTGCAGAAAATTGCAGGCGATGTCAATGCAAGTCTTACCTGGAGCGGTTTGGATGCTTTATACATCAAACTGCGCACCGTTGGCTCGATTACTTCATATCCTGCCGGCGATTGGAAATTTGACACTCCAAGCGTAGCAGTTCCTACTTCAGGAACCCATAATATCATGGGTATCTGTGTTGGTGACGTAAACGGTTCGTACATTGCCTCCGGATTAAAGGAAGCCTCCTTTATGACAGTTAATGACGATGCCGTACAAACCATCCCAGTTAACCAATCGTTTAATTACGACATCAAGAGCAGTGCTATTGCTGACTTGGGCGCTATGACTTTGTTCATGGGATACGATCAAAACCGTTTTGAAATCGAAAGCGTAAATACTTCTCTCGAAGGAATGAAATACGTGATCGAAGATGGCAAGATCGCCCTCGCCTGGTCGGATACAAGACCTCTTTCTGTCACAAACGATGAGCCCATTATCACCCTTACGCTGAATGCGAAAGAACTGGTATCGGAAGCTACTCAGATCTTCAGCCTTCTCCCAGGTAGTGAATTTGCTGATTCAAAAGCAAACAGGTTTGATAATTTTGATCTGAAAATGTCAAAGGTTATCACCCCCAACGGCTTGAATGAGTTCAGCATGTTCAATTACCCGAACCCGTTTAAAAACACCACGAATATCGTTTACACACTGCCAGAATCAGGCAATGTACGCCTTGTACTTACCAACATGTATGGTAAGACCATCCGCGTGCTTGTTGATGAAATGCAGAATGCTGGTTCCCATACTGTAACAGTTAATCCTGTAGACAACACTCTTACCCCGGGCGTATACCTGTATAAGATTGAAGTTACCGGAGCTACTGATTCTTACATGAAGGTCAACAAAATGATGTTCACACGGTAAATACCATTTGGGAGGAAGACAACTATTTGAATAGTATGTTGTCTTCCCCCCATCTTAATCATGCTTAATTTTTAAATGAATATGAATACACTTCGGATATCAGTAAAAGAGATGAAAAGAGCAGGCTTCGTGCTGCTGTTTTCACTATTTATTGGTATTGCAACGACTGCGCAGGCTCAAACACTAACCATAGGTTCAGTGTTAGCCTGCGCAGCCCCTGAAGTGTTTGTACCGGTTACCGGGTCCAACCTTGTCGGCATCGGATCAATTACATTGTATATCAGCTTCGATAGTTCAAAAGTCATTTATCAATCATTAGAGAATATTGATCCGCAACTTAACGGAGTCATCTATTCCCTTAACACATCACCATTTCAACTTGCTATTGTGTGGACAAAAGTTACCCCTATTAACTTTTCAGACAAGAAACTTTTTGATATTCACTTTAAATTCAAAGGCGAATCAACCCCGGTTTTCTTCAATGCCGACTGCGAAATCTCAAACAGTCAACTTCAAATTCTGCCTGTAAATTATTTAAACGGATCCGTTTATACCGGCCTTTTGCCCGAAATTATTCTCCAGCCCAAAGACACCCTTGTTAAGCCCTGGGCGCAAACATCCTTTACCATTAGTTCAACAAATTCGCCCGGCTTTGCTTGGAAGGAGAGCACCGATCATGGCCAAACCTGGTCTGAATTATCTGATAATGCCGTTTATAAAGGCACCCATTCCCCGCAATTATTGCTCACCTATACTCCTCCCGCATTTAATAAATATCAGTATATTTGCAGTCTGAACACACAAGATTGTTATACAACCACGCTGCCTGCTACCCTTACCGTTGACACCCTTGCCTCGGTAAACGGTTATGAAGGAGCCAAAATCTTTTTATTGCAAAATAAACCAAACCCAATACATAATTTTACATTCATTGAATACACACTTCCAGCCAAAGGCAAAGTGTCGCTAAAAATCGTTGACCTTTATGGAAAACTCATTGCACAACCCGTGACAGAGATTCAAACAAAAGGAACTTACACAATTCGTTTTGATGCATCCGAACTTACTCCAGGCATTTATTTTTACCAACTTCAGTTTAACAATGAAAATTCAGGCTTCATCGCCTCTCGTAAAATGATAAAGCAGTTAAATTAAATATGATAACCAATATTATATACCACTTAGCAAATATTAATAACCTTTATACCTCTATCCTATGACAAAAAAATTTACATTGATGATGCTCTTCCTCGTCTTATTGGGAGCATTTGCGCAAAGTCAAACTGTTTCTCTGGCGCCTGCGGTTATAACCAGCCCCGGAGAAGATGTGATGGTTCCTATGAATGTAACTGGCTTTACCGGTATTGGAGCTATCACTTTTTATGTTCGATTTAACCCCGACATCATAACCTATATTGGCACCTACAATCTGGCGAACCCTGCACCAGGAGGGATGTGGTTAAAGGACTTAATTAACGACTCAACGATATCGCTTGTTTTTACCGCTAATTCTTCATTTGTCACTTTCCCGAACGGGAAATTGCTTGACTTAAAATTCAACTACAAAGGAATGACAGCCAGCCCTTTGAATTTTGTTGGAGATTGTGAAGTTACTCAGGGACTTACGTTGATTTTCCCAACCTATACCAATGGGTCAGTGGACATGAATAAGGGTCTTGCCCAAAAAGCAACACTGGCCAATGCGACAGCAGCAACAGGCGGAAATGTTACCATTCCCTTGGAATACACTGCATTGCCAAATGTTGGATCACTAACCCAAAAGATACATTTCGATCCAACAAAATTATCTTTTGTCAACTTGATTGGCATCGGTGATCTTGCTTCGGGAACAAACTATAATGTGGACAACAGTGCCGGCATCATTACCATTAGCTGGTTTACCGTAGCATTAGGCGGGAAAAACATCAATTACAATGTGGCCCCATTCAGCAAATTTTTGCTCAACTTCGTTTACATTGGCAATACAGATGCCTATATTGATTTCGTTGGTGGAAGTTTAATTACTACTCCAGTTCCTGCTACCAACATTGCTTTATCCTATTTTGGAGACACTGTTTCGCTCGCTGCCACAACTGCCAACGCAGTTTTGGGTTCTGTAGCAACTGCGGTGCAAGGAAATGACTTTGAAGTTCCTCTGAATCTATCCGGATTTGATGTAGGAACTACCCAGGCGTTTACGCTTACCATCCCATTTGATTCACCCAGGTTGACCTTTCTTGGTGTTAAAGCTCCTGCTCCATCAGGCTTAGTAGTAAGCCAGGCTACGGGTACAGTTACACTTGCCTGGTCAAATGCCAGCGGACCAGATATCAATGGTACTTTTCTAACCCTGAAATTTAAGTATAATGGCATTGGCACTGCCCATGTCAACTTTGGAAACTCTTGCGTATTTAACACTTACAATGCGGGTATTGTCGGAACTGTTCAGGTAGCCTATACCAGTTCAACCATCACACCCACCCTTGCGCCAGCCAACGCTACCATCGGGTTTGTGCCCGATACACCAGGCCTCCCGGTAGAGGTTCCTGTCAGTTTCTCTGGCCTGCCATTAACCATGGGTGCCGCCGACGTTGTTATTAGTTATGATGAAAGTAAACTTACCTTTGTTGACGCGATCGATACTAAGTCCGGTACAAATGTACAGTCTGATCCTGCCAATCATAAGGTTTCCATTATCTGGACAAATCCGGCCGGAGCCGACATCAATGGTGAGTTTTTAAAACTGCGCTTTAATTACATCAGCGGAACCTGCGGGGCCACAGTGTCATTCATTGACGGTTGCCAATTAACTGAATTTGTTCCGCCTGCAACACCCATTGTACCTGCAAACTGGATTGACGGAGGCATTGATCTTAAATACAAAATCAGTGGTACCCTTACCTATGACGCCCCTTCAAGTGTTCCACTACCCGGAGCAACCATTCAGATTAAAAGCGGGCCTGAACCTGTTCCACCTGCCATTGCCCCTGTTCCAGAAGTTCTTTACACAACTACTACTGATGCTGCAGGCCATTATGAAATTTACGTTCCCAACGGAACTTACTACATTTATGCCACCGATACTGCAGCCTGGAAAGGTGTTGACCTTTCGGATGTGACCAATATCAGAAGATACATCGCACTTTTAACAAGCACCCTCAACTCTCCATTGCGTTTACGCTCGGCCGATGTCAGCATGGATGGTATTGCCAATATTGATCTGACTGATGTTACAGCTGTTCGCAGAAGAATTGCTCTGTTAACGCCTAACCCCAGTTTTAAAGCAGCGGATTGGACGTATGAAAACCCCATGGTCGTGGTTGATTGCGCTGAAGCCCCGGATAAAAATTTCACAGGCTTGTGCTCAGGCGATGTCACCGGATCTTATCCCAACTAATATTTTTTTAACTGAAAAACAATAACAATATGAAAAAGATAACAACTTTCGCAGTAATACCCTTGTTAGCGCTGTTTTTGGTTCTGTGGAGCGGAACCAGCAATGGTCAAACATCGATCTCATTGGGATCAGATCAAACTTCACTAGTAGCAGGTGAAATTGTACTTGTACCGATAATTGTAACCTCGACCTTTGAATCTGCTGATATATATATCACATATGACAAAGATGTTTTAACACCTGCGTCTCCTTTTTTTACTGGACTTGATCCGAATTTTGGTATTTTGGCGAATCCGAATTACAATACCACAACATCGTCAATTCAGTTTCAAGGAACAGGGATTAATGTGACACTTGATGGATCCACTCCAATTATAACATTGCGTTTTATCTATAATGGAGGCTCCTCCTCACTTCATTTGAGAAAGTCTCCGGACGCCATTCCAAGGTGCTTAATAATTGATGAGATTGGTTCTCCGGTCGAACCTTACACATTTTCAGATTTAATGGTGAATGGAACTGGATTTTTAGAACTAAAATCGATTGAAACAGGAACAACTCTGTTATGGAAAAATTCTACGACCTGGAGATTTATGGACGGGACACCAGTCCCCAATGGATGTATACCCACTGGCATTGTTAACACTACTATCACCGGAGCTCTTGTAACAATTGATTCACCTGTTCCACCAGCCACTGCGCCACAAATCAGAACAAAAAATTTGACAATATATCCTGCTGGCAAACTTACATTAAATGCATCCCGGTCCTTGGCTGTTACAGGCAATTTGCTCATCCAAAGTGATGCGACAAGCACGGGTTCTTTTGTCGATTTGGGAACCACGACTGTTACCGGCTCAACATCTGTTGAACGTTATACTACCGGTACCTGGGATGGTAACTGGCCCCCGGCTACGATTACCTGGCATTATGTTTCATCTCCGGTTTCGGGAGGTACCATCAGCTCGTATGAAGGTTCGCTGCTGAATGAATGGAAAGAGGACACTCTTTCCACCGGATACTGGAAACCGCTCACTTTACCACTTACCAAGCCTTTGGTAGTAAACAAAGGTTACTCTGCTGCTACAACCACCAACAAGGTAATCACCTTTACCGGAGGCACGCTGAACACCGGAAACCGGACTATCACCGGCTTAACGAACACAGGGATGTCGGATGCCAGAGGATTTAACCTCGTTGGAAACGCCTACCCCTCGGCAGTTATTTGGGATGGTGCAGTTACAAGAACCAATGTGGATGCCGCCGCCTATTTTTATGACGGAGTAACTAATAACTATATACCCCACATGACCACCGATGCTGTCAAATACCAGATTCCTGCAGAACAAGGCTTCTTTGTGCACGTAACAACAGGCTCTGCAACTGGTTCAATTACTATTCCCAACACCAATCGGGTACATTCAGCAAACGCCTATGTAAAAAGCACCTCCGGCCAGGAATTGATCTTAAAAGCGAATGGCAACAACCTGGAAGACATGACCTCCATCAGGTTTAACTCGGAAGCAACCGAAGGTTTCGACAGCGAATACGATGCATATAAATTATGGGGCGCCACTACCTCTCCTCAAATATATTCCATCGCCCCGGGTGACAACCTCGCCATCAATTCCATTCCTGAGATGGCCGCGCAGACGGTTGTTCCGGTTGGATTCAAGGTGGGCGTAAATGACACCTACACCATTACAGCATCAGGATTGGAAACATTCCCCGGAGAAACAGACATCTACCTGGAAGACATTTTCTTAAACAAAACACAGAATTTGAACTTAAACCCTGTTTATGAGTTTACCGCATCAACTGGCGCCAATGCACACAGGTTTAATATTCGTTTCTCCCCAATATCAGGTTTGGGAGAAACCACCGGTAACAACATCAGGATTTATGCGGCGGAGAACACCGTTTATATCAACATCCCGATGGAGTTGCATGGCGAGATTATCGTTTACGACTTGCTTGGCAAAGAGATGAAACATCAATCGATTCAGGGAAATTCTCTGAACAGAATTAACCTGAATGTTGAACAAGGTTATTATCTTATTAAAGTTCTTGGTGACAAATCAACTGTTTCAGGAAAAGTATTTATCCGATAACAAACATTCAACCGCATTTAAAACAACATATATCATACTATGAAAACATTGAAACTAATATTAGTACTTTTTGCCGTCATGGCCTTGCCGTTACTGAGTATTTCAGACACCCCCCCGCCTCCACCAAACGGAACCGGGGGAGGTCCCGGACCTGGCGGCGGGGGTACCCCGGTTGGCGCTCCCATCGATGGAGGGATGGGTATTTTGCTGGCCTTAGGTTTAGCCTATGGTGGAAAAAAGCTTTATACCATGCGTAAGGAAAATAGTCAACCAGAGACAGATACAAATAAGTAATCTGCATAAGAATTGCAAATTGCATTTCTTTACTGATTGTCATTCAAGAAACTGGTTCATTTGTAATAGATTTCGCTAGCAGAAATTTATTCAAAAGAACCAGTTCTTTCATTATTCATAACTCAAAAATAAATTACCCATGTTAAAAAAAGTTTTCATTTTTCTGATTGGCAGTGTTTTAATCTCTGCCTCGCTCATAGCTCAAAATGCAGGAAAGATTGAAGTTCCGACTGCAGTTAAAAATGCTATGCTGTTTAAATTTCCTCAAACCCAGGAGGTCCCTGTGACCTGGACAAAAGAGGGGGCCTACTATAGCGGAACTCTGATGATCATGGAAAAACCTGCCCTTGCAGTTTTTGACTCAACCGGGAAGATAATTCGGATTGAAAAACGGTTGCACATTTCCTTTTTACCGAAAAAGATTATCACTGCACTAAATAAGCAGTATCCCGGTAACGAAATTCTCGACATATACGAATTGACTGATGCGGCAGGCAAGAAAACCTACAAAACCACCTTTCAGTATAAACAAACATCGGTATTCAATGCTGATGGCGTAGTTGAGAAATAGTCAATCTGCTATATTCTCCCACCCCGCCTTCTGAATTCACGGGCAAAATACTCAATTGAATCGCGATTAGTTGTGTTATTCAGGTAATAAAAATAGAGGCTTCGATAAGCTTCTTTAAGTTCAGGATCAATGGAAAGCGAGCGACGCCACACGGTAGCCGCTCGCTTTTCGTTTCCGGAATACACAAGATACAACCCCAGGTTATAAAAGGCAATTGAGTTTTTCGGATCAAGCTTTACAGCAATTTCTGATCGTTCCACTGCTTTTTCATACTGTCCCTTTTCAAAAAAATCCCGTGCAGAGGCAACACACAATTTAACATAATTAGAATCTGCTTCCGGGTCGGTAAATCCTGTTGCGCGCGCCTCATTGAACAGGATAAACGCAGTATCATAATTCTTCTTCTCCACAAAATAGATCATACCCAAATGGTAAAGAAATCTGGGATGCTTTTTCAAAACAATCGCTTTCCGCAGATATTTTTCAAATGAGACATAATCCTTATTCTTGAAGTATGAACGCCCCAGGAAATATTTGAACCAGGCTCTTTCAGGTTTATAAGAGATGGAGGAACCCCAAAAAGAATTGGCGTCATGATACCTGCTTCCAAGAAACAATGAATTACCAGCCAGAATAATCAACAAAATGGCCAGCACAGCCTTAGGCAGTCTGTTTTTAAGCAAGAACCAGTGCTCCGGAACAATCACAAGAAGCGAAATCAGAAAACCGGCAAGGGGTAAATAGGATCGATGCACCAGGTAATCGTAATTATCGGCAGAGGTATCGAGCCTTACAAACATATTGGGCAGTGAAAAAGAGAAATACCAAATCAACCCGAACACAAACAGCCATATCACTTTTTCTTTTCTGAAAAGAAACACTCCAGCGATCAGCAAAATAAAAAGTATCCCCAGTCCGGTAAAAATAGCGGTGTAAACCGGCGTCACAGCCAGATTAAAAGGAAGCAGGAATTTTGCGATGATCTCAAAAGGGAATGGATAATTTGCGATTAATGCCCATATTCCCAATTGCCAGGTGCCAACACGTGAAATGGAATTTGTGCGCAGGAAAAACCATGCGATAGTTACTAAAGAAACCCCGGCAAAGAGTAATATTTTCCGGGAATCGAAAGACAATTGCTTCTTTGAAAAAAGGTAAAGTAAAAGTAAAAACGGCAGTAGAATACCCGACTCCTTAGAAAACAGCGCCATAAAAAAACAAAGAACAGCCGTAAAAAGCTGTAAAACTTTTCCCCTTCGGAACCAGGTAATGCTCAGCGCCATAAAAAGTATTCCGAATAAGGTCACCAACAAATCATTTCGGGCAGGAATCCAAAACACCGCACTTGCCATGAGCGGGTGGATGGAGAAGATCAAAGTACCAACAATTGATTTATTCGGCGAAAACCCCAGTATTTGGAGCAGCCAGAACAGACTAAGACAGCATAGGATGTGATAAACCAGACTCATGAAGTGATAAAATCCGGGATTTGTTTTTGCCACCTGCGCGTCAAGCATCAACGAAACATTCAGCATGGGCCGGTAATAGGGACTCATATTATTAAAAAAAGCATCTGTTTTAAAAGCTTTTAATAAATTGTCGGGGTTGGTAATTTTGGCCTGATTATCCAAAATAAGTATATCGTCGTCAAAATAAACATACCCGTTGCGGAGAGAAGGTATAAATAGAAGCAACGGTATCAAAACAATTAACAAATACGAATACTTAACAAGCATATTTACAGGCTCTGGCTTGCTAGTCTTCAATGGTTTAACAGAACTTTTCGTCATTGTATAATCGCTCAGGAAACAATGTGTAAATATGCGAAAAATCTGTAAAACTATTTAGAATTGTTATATTTTCTATATTTGCCTAATTAAAATTCAGCCGATGCACAAGAAGGAAAGTGTTACTCTTTTTCAGTCAAAATTATTCTGGAGCGTTCTGATTGCTGTGGTTACCATCATTGTATTTTTTCCCACCCTGTTTAATAGTCTCACCAATTGGGACGACAGGGTTTACGTGAATGAAAACACTTATATCACAGTGTTTTCATGGGATAACATCAAGTGGATTTTCAGCAATTCATACATGGGAAATTATCATCCATTAACCATGCTTTCATTGGCGCTGGACTATCAAATCAGCCAGGTAAATCCTTTCACCTTTCATTTAACCAATCTGTTATTGCATTCAGGCAATGCGGTACTTGTGTTTTTGGTGTTTTTTGCGCTGACTAAACGACTAAATCTTTCGATCATCGTCGGGTTATTGTTCGGGGTTCACACATTGCATGTTGAGTCTGTTTCGTGGGTGTCGGAACGCAAGGATGTCTTATATGCTTTTTTCTATCTTCTTTCGCTCTATTTTTATGTTCAATTCAATAATACGAAAGAATCAAAATCATACTGGTTAAGTCTTGTTTTTTTTATGCTGTCACTTTTATCAAAAGGGCAGGCAGTATCATTGGCCATCACACTTTTCCTGATCGACTATTTTCAGAATAAAAAACTACTTGATCAAAAAAAACTTATTGAAAAAATTCCATATTTTATATTAGCCTTGATATTCGGCATCGTGGCCATTCAGGCCCAGCAGGGAGTTTCAGCCACAGAAATGGTGAATACTGAAGGTCAGCAACGGATTTTCTTTTCCTCATATGGGTTCCTGCTATATTTAGGCAAACTTATCCTGCCAATTTACTTGTCGGCCTATTATCCCTATCCAAATCTCGCTGCCGGGGTAGATTTGCCCATTCAATACTATCTCGCTCCTGTTTTTGTAATCGCTTTTTTCGTGCTTCTTTTTATCAGTTATAAACGGTCAAAGCCTGTTTTCTTCGGGCTGAGCTTTTTTCTGGTAAACATTTTTCTATTATTACAACTTTTACCGGTTGGGGGTGCGATTATGGCAGACCGTTATGCCTATATCCCGTCGGTAGGATATTGCTTTCTGTTTGGTTTTTTAATATTGAAGAAAGAATATATTCCGAAAATAAACATCTCCTATGCTATTGTTGCCGCTTATTTGTTGGTATTGGGGGTGATGACCTTTTCACGAACGATGGTCTGGAAAAACAATTTCACCCTTTGGACAGATGTGGTAAAAAAGAACAGTGAAGTGCCACTCGCCTGGTACAATTTAGGCAATGCGCACAGTGACACACTTAACTACAAGGAGGCAATTTCAAATTATGATCAATCCATCAGGGTTTCCCCCTTGTATTACAGCGCTTATATAAACAGAGCCAATGCCAAAACCAAATTGAATGATCATGTTGGCGCCATTGAAGATTTGAATTTTGTAATCTCCCATGATTCTTCATTGGTAAATGCCTATATAAACCGGGCTTTGGCACGGCGTAACCTACAGGATTATAAAGGCTCGCTTGAAGATTACAAGATTGCGATAAGGATGAAACCAACGCAACCGGAATTGTATATGAGCCGGGGCAACGTTCTTTTTGATCTGAAAGACAACGAGGGGGCGTTGAAAGATTTTGCGAAGGCATTGGAAATCAATCCAAAAATGGTAGACGCATATGCTAATCTTGCATTTGTCAAGAAAGCAATGGGGAATCTTGCAGGAGCCATCAGCGATTATGACAAAGCCATTGAGCTTAATCCGAATAACAGTGAATACTATAATAACAGGGGGAATCTTAAGTTTCAGATGGGTCGCAACGAGGAAGCTCTCGCAGATTACGGACGGGGCATGAAAGCAAACCCTAAAGAATATCTGTCCTATAAAAACCGGGGAGCGATCTTCTTTATCCTTAAAGATTATCCATCGGCATTAAACGACTATTCGGAAGCAATCAAACTAAATCCCGCGGTGGCCGATTTATGGTTTACGCGGTCGCTTATTAAAAAGGAGATGGGCGATATGAGCGGCGCTGCTGCCGATTATAAAAAAACAGTTGAATTGGATGCCAATTTTGGCAATGAAATGTACAGTTCGAAATTGGGATTAAAACCAATTCAAACAATTCCGCCTTATGAACAAATGAACAAAGAGGCACTGAATTTAGACAACCAGGGCATGTATCAGGATGCCATTAACATGTATAAAAAAGCGCTTGTTCTAAAACCTGATTATGCAGAGGCATGGTACAATCTTGGGAACACCTATGGTAAAACAGGCAAATTTCCTGATGCCATCGCTTCATTTAACAGTGCTATCGCATCGAAAAAGAATTTTTCAGAAGCTTATGCCGGTCGCGGAATCGCGAATGCAAGTCAGGGGAAAATTCAGGACGCCCTAAAAGACATGAGTGCAGCAATCAAACTCAAACCCGATTATGCCATGGTTTATCTCAACCGGGCCCTGATCTATCTTAATAACGGCAAAAAGGAGTTGGCATGTGTCGACCTTCAAAAAGCAGTGCAACTCGGCTACAAAGAGGCCTATGAAATTTACCAAAAAGAGTGTCAGGGAAAATAATGAAAAGAAAAGAAAACTGCATATTGGCAAAAAACAGCATATGAAGCAAAAAACAATCTCTAAGCCAGCCATCAAAACGGCAATCAAACCCCCTGTAAAAAAGGAGATAAAGAAAACTCCGACGACTCCGTTTTTCCTCGATCCATATATGAACAAATATGGTGTATGGATCATGATGGGACTGGTTTCAGTGCTAATATTGCTAATTTTTCATAATTTTATTGCCGGAAATATTTTCTATTTGTTTAAAGATATCGGGAGTGACACCCTAAATCAATCCTTTCCCATATATAAATCCCTGACCAAATACATCAACTCTGAAGGATTTCCGATGTGGTCATTTGACCAGGGAATGGGTCAGGAGATAATATCGACAAGTTTGGTCGATCCCTTTTATTGGATCATCTATTTTTTCGGGGAGAACAATGTTGCATATGGTATGCTATGGACTGAATTAACAAAAATAGTTCTGACTGCTTTTGTTTTTTTCAAGTTTCTGAGCGTGCTGAAATTTTCCAACACGAACGCATTGATTGGAGCGCTTTTATACTCGTTTAGCGGGTTTATGATTGTTGGAGGCTCCTGGATCGTGTTTTCTGCAGAAGCCTGCTATATGGCAATACTCCTACTGGGTTTTGAATTGTATTTTACACGGAATTCGTGGTATTTATTCCCTATTGCCATTGCACTGATAAGCGCCATGCGACCTTTCGACCTTTACTTTTACGGCCTATTTCTGATATTCTATTTTCTTTTCAGACATTTTTCTTCTGATAAATTTTCCTGGAAGTTTCTTATCACAAATGGGCTAAAACTATTGGCATTGTCGATACTGGGAATTTTAATCAGTACATTCTTTTTTGTTAGTGGAGTGCAATTAATGCTCGATAGTCCGCGTGTTAGCGGAAGCTCTTCCTATTTCAATCTTTTACTTTCAAGGTCATTATTCTTTCTTGAGCAGCCAATCCATTACATCACTGTTATATTCCGGACCTTTTCAAATGACATGTTGGGCAATGGCAGTAACTTCAGGGGCTGGGGTAATTATCTTGAGGCACCGATGACCTACATTGGAATACTTCCTTTGGTGCTTTTTTCGCAAGTTTTTGTGCTGCTTGACAGAAGGAAAAAAATTGTATATTCAATTTTCCTGGCAATTTTTCTTATTCCGGTTGTTTTTCCTTTTTTCAGGTATGCCTTTTGGGCCTTTGCCGGTGATTATTACCGCGGATTTTCCATCATTATTTCATTTACAATGTTGCTTTTCTCTCTTCAGGTGATAAACGAGATTGAAAAGCAGAAAAAAATCAATCTGATCCTCTTACTGGCCAGTTCGGTAATGTTGCTTGTTCTGCTATATTACCCATACACCGGAATTGAACAGGTGATCAACAAAGAGCAACAGTCCATTGTTGCCTTCCTGATAGTTTTGTACACCATTTTAGCCTACCTTTTCAGTCATACAAAAAACAAAGGCCTTGTTCTGGGGTTATTTGTACTGGTTATATTCATTGAATTGGGCTACATGAACTATAAAACCGTTAATAACAGGGTGTGTCTTACCAATAAAGAGTATCTCCAAAAGGTTGGTTACAATGATTATACGGTTGAGGCGATCGATTATCTCAAGAAGACTGACCCAACCTTTTTCAGGATTAATAAAGACTACAATTCCGGTCCGACGGAACACACCAGCTACAATGATGCTAAAGCACAAGGATATTATGGTACCATGTCGTACTATTCGTTTAATCAGAAATATTACATTCGCTTTCTGGAGGAAACAGAGGTAATCCATAAAGGGAATGAAACTGAATCACGTTGGGCGCCCGGCGTATCGGGACGGCCTCTCCTTCAGATTTTCAGCAGCATCAAATACAACCTGAGTAAAAGTACCAAGCCTGCATTTATGCAAATGGGCTACGATTCAATATACCAGGTCGGAGATGTTAAGATTCTGCGAAACCACTTTTTTCTCCCGCTGGGGAACACCTACGACAAATATATCCCGCTCTCAAAATATCAAAAGTTATCCCGTCTGCAAAAGGATCTTGTTCTTTTACAAGCTGTTGTTACGGAGGAACCAGTATCAGCGGATTATAAAAAACTTACAGAATTCAACGTTTCTGACACCATGCCCATACCTACCTGGGTAGCCATCGGCAACGCGTGTGAAGAGCGGAAAAAAGACACGCTCCAAATCCAGCGTTTTTCCAACAACCATCTCAAAGGTACAATAGCCCTGAAGGAGCCCCGGTTGTTGTTTTTCAGCATACCATTTGACAGAGGCTGGAATGCCATTGTTGACGGTAAAGAGACAAAGCCCATGCTTTGTAATCTTGGTTTTAATGGTATCATGCTGGATTCGGGTCAGCATACCATTGAAATGTATTATAAACCACCCTATTTTACAACCACCATCCTGCTGTCGTTATCAGGCATTGTTCTATATTTTGTATGCGTTTTAATAGATTTAGCCATAAAAAGAAAAAAGCGCAAAACCCTGGTTGACAATCCGGCTACTTGAGCGCCCAGTATTTAAACCCTGTAAAATTAATCACGATTACCAAAGGCAGAATTAAAAACTGCAGATAAAACGGATCGGCAAGAGTTGCTGAAACCAATAGTTTCAGCAGAACCATGTTTATTGCATAAGAGGTACAATATACAACAAAGTACTTTGGCAGTCTCTTTCGGAATTCCAGCTTTTCCTCCGGCTTAAAAACAAAGGCAAAATTGATTACGTAGGTAAATAAAACGCCAAATATCCATGATATGCTGAATGAACCCAGATAATGGATTTCAAATAGCCGAAGGCATACAAGGTAAACTATTGTTGAAAGTGCTGCATTGGAGATGCCTACAAGCACATACTTATAAAATTGCAGGCTGAAGATGTTTTGTTGAACAAGTCTTACAAAGCGGTGTACCTTCATTTTCTCAATCTGTAATAACTCAACCCGGTGTATTGGTAAAATGAAGGAAGGATATTTGTAACCTTCTCAAAATAGTAGTCTTGTTTATAAAGGTAGTGGTAATAGGCGCGCAAGAAATTATTAAAATTGTCCTCTGAAATGAAAATCACATTGTTCATAGCACTGATTTTCTTAAATAATTCGGCGTGATCGTAAGTACCGAACTTAGCCAATAGTTGATCTTGTGTTTCGGGCGCCAGGGAAAGTTCGATGGTTAAATACACATAACAATTCTTATTCTTGAAATTGATTTCTTTAATCGGATCAGTTGCGTTATGCATTTCCCAACTCCGTAACGTGGTGGGAATGAAAATTGTATTGCTGAAATTCGAGTTCATGTCATCGAACATCATGTGATTTATTTTCCCAAATGCATCGTAGCGGGATATTGCTTCCTTATTTGCGCTGGAATATTTCGGAATTGCGGCCAAAGAAACAGCAATGGGGAAAGTTATTAGGAGATACCACAGCTTTTTTTCAAAGTGAAACATGGAAAACAAGTAGATCAAGTTTGAAAAAGTAAGTACAACCAGCAACGGATTAAAAATCCGGGCAGGCAACTTCATAAAATAGCTCATCGCAGCAATTACCACGATAAAAAATACCTGAAAAAGGAGGTATTTAAGAAATCCGATGTAATTATGCTTAACAGATGTTACAAACCATATGAACACGATAAATAAAAACGCGTAATTCAAGTTAGCCGCGACTTTATTTTCTGCATTCAAACTATCTAAAAACACGCCAAATTCATCTTTAAATTTCAACTCGTTTCCGCTTGGGATCAGAGGAGATTGTTGAGTTAGTTTTTTCAGAAAGGGAACCGAGATCACATTATTGTCACTGCAATATCGTGCGTTGACCATTGCGTTGTATGCGATCGTATCATTGATGTTCTGCGGAACATAAGCCGCAGCATTTCTGTAATCAATGAGCTGTCTGATGATTTCTGTCTTTTCTAAAAATTCGTTGTTTCGCTGATTATTCCGCTTTGAAATTACATCGATCGTTGTTATAGCCAGAATGAACATCAACACCGGTAACATAAATTTAAGAAGAAACGGGAAAATATTTTTCTGAAAAACAACAAACAAAACTGCAAATACAAAGCCAAAGGCGAAACCCAGGTATCCTGCATCAAGCCTTGTACAATGGCCAATGACATAGGTTAAAACCGGAAAAATTAAAATCCATTTGTTGCTTTTCAGAATCTCAGAATTTACATATAATACTCCTAAAAGGATTATGAAGCTTGAAGTTACCAGGATAGAGGGGCGTGTGAAATTAATCCAATAGATATTTTGAAAATATATCCCAAAACAGAAAGCAATAAAGATCAGGATAATCAAGGGGAAGGCAATTCTGTTTTTCGCTGCTAAATAAAGGGTAATGAAGATATTAAACAATGAACCCAAAAGCAGCAAAAACATCGAAAATCCATACCAGCCAATATTCGGGAGGTACTTATAGAGGAAAATGTATAAAGAAATGGTGAATTTATATACTGAAACAAAATTATCATACGGCAATGGAGAGGCGAATCCTTTCATGGCCATCACATATCGGGGATCGTCGTTCATTTCGAAATATGAACCGAAGAACTGATAGCAAAAAACAAGCACCAGCAATGATAATAAAAACCCAATTAAAGCAACAACTTTAAAATCATATTGTTTTGGCAACAGTTTCTTGTTGCCTGGTGCATTCTTTTTTTTAAGAATCGTTGTTTTTTTTTCGTAAACAGAACTGCGTTGTTTTTTGATATTTGATTTACTCATCTTCAAAACTGTTTAAGGTTCACTCTTGGAAATGAAATTTCTATTTTGATAATGGAACTGAGTATTTTATTTTGTTGTATAAATATCTTTAATAATGTAATTCGGCTTGTGTTTAACTTCATCATAAATTCTCCAGATATACTCTCCGATAACCCCCAACATGATCATAAGGAAACCTCCGATGATTAAAAACAGCATCATCAGCGGGGCCCAACCATTGAACGGAGTTTTGGCAATAAAGTAGGCATGTAAGATGGAAAATGAATAAATGAATCCGGAAAATGCAGTGACAAACCCGATCAGTGACATTAAACGAATCGGGAAATAGCTTACATTTAAAAAAGCAGTCATGAAATTACCAAAACGCTTCACGAAATTATATCCGGATTTGCCATGTACTCTCTCTGCTCTGAGGTACGGCAGATACTTGATTGTAAAACCAACCCAAAGGATATCTCCCTGGTAAAATCTGTTTTTTTCGGTAAGACTGTTTATTGCATCCATTGCTTTTCTGTCGAGCAAAGCAAAATCAAAACCGCCGGGTGGAAGTGTTGGCAGGGAGTATCTGAAAAGTTTGTAGGCAATTCGGGAGGTTATTGCCGAGGAGGTACTGTCGCTTCGTGCCTCCCGGTAATTAATGACAATTTCATTGTTATTTTCCCATTCTTCCAGCATTTTCGCGATCAATTCCGGCGGGTCCTGCAGATCAGCAGAAATATTAATGACAGCGTCGCCGGTGGCATATTTCCACCCCGCCAAAATTCCCGCCATTTGACCGAAGTTTCTGGAAAAATTTATCACCTGCACTCCTGAGTCTTTGAGTTGTATGGTTTTCAGGATATCCAGAGAATTATCATGGGAGCCATCATTGATAAATATCAGCTCATAAAGGAATGATTCGTTGTATGATTTGATTGTTGAAACAAGTTTTTCATACAAAATCCCAAGAGAGCCCTCATTATTATATACAGGAATGATAACAGATATTTTTTTCATGGATTGATATTAGCCGGGTAATTTCAATGCTACTCTCCTTTTTCACACATTAAAAAAATGCTTGAACACAGATCAGGGTATTGCTGCCCCAATTGATAACAACCCTCCAAATACTCTGGTGAAATAATATCTGTGTTCAACAATTTATCCCACTGGAAATTTGCCAAAGCTTTAAAGAATATTCCCGACCTGTGAATTACCCTGAGGCCAGCAAGTCGCGCATCTCTTTCAAGCGTGTCAAAGGTATATGTAATCCGATGCCCATGTGCAGCTTCTGCAGGAGTTACTGCCGCATTTTGACTAATCAAGCCCATCTTGACGGCTATTTGCCGGGAAGGGGCATTGGCATTTGGGCAAACAAGGAAAAACCTGCCATTGTCGGATAACCATTCATCATTGATTCTTTTCAATATTTGAACAGGGTTGTCGATGTGCTCCAACACATGGGTTAGAACGATGTTATCATATTTCGTTGGGAGCGCAACAGTTTCAAAAAGTGAATTGACAAATTTGACATTTTCACCAAATTCCTTTGCCGCTATTTCAATGGCCTGGTCGGATGCCTCAACACAGGTAATATCTTTGAAAAATGGAAGAAGTCTCCTGGTAAAATGACCTCTGAAACTCCCTAATTCTAAAATATTGCCAGCGTTAAAAAAGGGGAGAAAGGATTTTAACATAAATGGATGCATCACATCAAAATCAAAGCTATAGCCATATTTATGGTCAGCAGTATCTTGTAATTCTTCGTTGTAGTTTCTCTTGTTAATCATTGTTCCGGTATTTTTATAATTGAATGTACTTTAAAGCCTGAAATTCATTATTCATTGAGCGTTGCAAGTTCAATCTTCATAATCAATGTTTTTTCTCTCTTTTCATCAATTGAAAATCCGTATTTTTCATACAGTTTTATGGCAGGGCTGTTTGTGCTGTTTACCTCCAGCAATACCCGGGAAAAATTGTTTTGAACTGCATGTTTAAAACACATGGTTAATAATTGCGAAGCAATTCCCAGGCCTAAGAACTCACTGATTACACTAACATTGGTAATAAACACAACATGATTCTGAAAATCATTGAGATAAGCTGCTACCAAACCGATAAGCCTGTTGTTTGCCCATGCTTCAAAGGTGGTTGATTTCTGGAATATTTTTTTTGAATATTCTTTGATGTCAACGGTTTCAGCCAAATTCGGAATAAAGCTGCTGCTACATTCAAACAGGTGCTGGCAGATATCATCCTCTGAAGCAATTTTGGTTTCAAATTTGATTTTCTTGTCACTCATATCACCTTCTAAAAGAAAAAATACTATTGGTCATCCCACACTGCCAGCCCAAACCCGAAACGGCCAAACTCATTTCCGTTATAGAGCATAAACAACTTATCGTCACAATGAAAAACATGAGGGTAGCAAAGCATATCTGAATCCCAGTTATCGTTCGAAACTTCAATTCCGGTATTTTTATCGTCTCTGATCCAATGGATCAGGTCGTTGGAATATGCATAGCCAATTCGGTAGGCATTATTCCTGTTTTTCCGGAAGCCTGCAGCTTGTCTGAAGCAAAAATACATATGGTATTTCCCATTGTGACGGATTACAGTCGGGAGTGCCTGGCATTCATCCGCATCAAGGCTGTCGGCAATGATCTGCCGGCCGGTTTTATGCCATGAAACACCATTTTCGGAGGTTGCATGGCCGATTTTATATACACGCTGGGGGAAAGCCTCATCGGGATGGTCGATCCATCTGAGGCCATAAATGTACCACATATGGTAGGTGGGGCCATATTTCATAACAAACGGATCACCAACCAGAAATGGTTCATTTACAGAGGAGGTTAAAACCGGACCATCGCCAATTCTTTTAAAGGTTTGTCCATTGTCGCTGCTAATTGCCAGTCCGATGGAGGTCTCGACAGAAACAGAAACCCTTCTGCTCCACCCACCGATGTATCCAAGAATTCTGTCATTATCCCGGTAAATATTTAATGGAAAAATGCCATGTTCATCATAACAGCCTAAGGCTCCTAATTCAATTACCGTATCGGTAGAGACACCAAGGACTTTTTGAAATCCTTTATCCATGTCGACAAATGATATGTGGCTGAGATATTTTCCCGACTTGTCTTTTTGACGGGTTGAAAAATAAATTCTAACAAAATCATCGAACATGAGTGTTTGAGGTGACTGAGCAAATTCCACACAACCATTTGATAATTTGTGGTTTGTCGGGTCAAATATTTTTCCTAATTTCCTCCATGCCATAATCCAGTCTCCTTCGATTATTAAAATTCACCCTCTAAACGGGCCAAGCCAAATCCACATCTGCCCACCTCGTTGCCCAGGTAAAGCATGTAAATATTGCCGTCAAGTTCAAAAACATGGGGATAAGCAATCATCTCAGAATCCCAACCTTCGTCAGAGACATTGATTCCAGCTTTTGAATCATCTCTGACCCAGTTGGTCAAATCGGCAGATGATGCATATCCGATGCGATACCCATTCTCTTTTCCTCTGAAATTCAAACTATAGCGATAGCAAAAAAACATATGATACATCCCGTTCTGGAAAAACACATCCGGGCTTGCCTGGGCCTCATTTTCTTCAACTCTGGATTCAATGAGGTTCTTTTCCAACTTGGTCCAGTTGGCTCCATCATCTGAATATGCCATTCTGATTTTATATACCGGTTCAGGATGTCCGTCGTTGGCAACCCATTTCTGGCCAGCTATATAAAATAAATACCACCGATCGTTGAATTTCCTGATTTTAGGTCCGCTTAAAATAAAAGGTTCGTTCACGGAATAGGACAAAACAGGTCCTTTTCCTGCTTTGGTGAATGTGACTCCATTATCGTGGCTTATTGCAAGCCCGATGGCAACATTAAACGGAACAGATTCACACCTGGTCCATCCTCCGTAATAGGCTAACACATCATTCCCATTCCGAATCACTGATGTTGGATATATACCGAATTCATCGAAAGTTCCGGGTTCGCCCAACTTTAAGATGGGGTTCGCCGCAATATCTTTTATTTCGAATAAATTTTGTCTGTTTAAATCAACATAGGCCGTATTGCTGACATATTGCCCATTGCCATCCCGTGGTGGCCGGCATGAGAAATAGACCCGGACAAATTCATCAAAAATTAACACAGCGGGAGCCTGTGCAAATTCCTGCATCCAGCTTACATTCTTTACCTCTGTTGGATTAAAAACCCTTCCAAGTTTTTTCCATTTAAACATGTTGCAGTTGTATTTGCATGAATTAAGATCTATTTAAACCACATTTACAAAAATATAATTGGTCATTCTGTCAAGATAATAAATCATCTCATCCTGGCTAGAGAACCTGAGGATAAATGTACCGAGAGTGTTATTGGATCCATTGAATTTATTCACTTTGTCGCCTGGTTTGATCAGAATATTCTGTTGAATTATTTTTGGTTTAATTTCATCCGTAATCGTGATACTCCCCACAATGCCATCCCTTTTAGCATGAAGGATATAGGAGGAATAAAACCCTTCGGTTTCAACCATTTTCAAATCCGAACAGTCTTTCCCAACTGCACTATCCACGGAATATGCAATCAGATCAACCCCTGTAGAGAGTTTTATTACTTCCGGTATCAGATTTCCGCCGCTTCTCGGTCCAATTTCAAGAATATAAATGTTTGCGTTTTTATCGGTCAGGTATTCAATATTCAGCCCTCCCAGTTTCATATTTAATTTTGTGAGGATTGATTCAATGATGTCATGCGCCTTTTGCTGAACAGGTTTTTCCTGAATATAGGGAAAGCTAATGCCCATCGGGACATAAGGGTTGCATTCGATATCGTTGTGCTGATTACCGAAGCACCGGAATGCAAGTTTTCCCTGCCAAACAAAGCCATCGCCATCCATCTCATAAATTGCCTTTTCAATAAAATCTTCAATGACAACAATTTTTGCCAGAGAAAATGACATCGCATCGTTAAATGATTTTTCAAAATCGACAATGGTGAAATGCTTTGTGACACCTTTGGAACCCGATGAGTCGGCCGGTTTAACAATGATTGGATTACACTGAAGCCTTTCGACGGCAAATTGCTGTGCTTCATCCACATTGATAAAAGAGGCAGATACCGGCACCAAAAACCCATTATCTTTTAAGAATGTTCGGAACAGGTCTTTTCGTTGGAGGATTTTAACCGATTCATAGGGGTTCCCCGGGAGTGACAATTTTTCGGCAACATAGGCGGCTGCAGGCGCTCCGGGATCGGAAGCATAAGAGACAATCCCATCGATTTTTAGCTTTTCTGCAAGTTGCAAAACCTTCTTTTCATCCGTAGTGCTCACATTGTAGTACTCATCGGAATACTTATGGCCGGGATTATCGGGAAGGTAATCGGCTGTAATCACATGATATCCTGCACTTTTTGCATATTTTATAGCAGGAATCTGAAAATGGCTGCCCCCAAGCATGAGAATTTTTTTCATCGAATTATTTTCCTGCGGATTTTATTAATTCACAAATTCTTGACACATCGGAAAGTTCCAGATCGGGGTATATGGGCAGACAAAAAACCTGTTTCGTTTTGAGTTCAGCCACAGGTAAATTAGCCGGATTTGAAGAGGCCAACCCCTTATAAGTCGGGAATTGGCTAATCAGCGGATAGAAATAACGGCGGCCAAATAATTGATGACTCTTGAGTAAATCATTTAATTCATCCCGGCTAATGCCAAAGTTTTTTTCGTCAATGAAAACAGGAAAATAAGGATAGTTGTGTTTAACCCCGGGTATTTCATTCTGACAGCTAAGACCCTTAACATCAGCAAGCGATTCTTTATACAATTCACAAATTATTTTTCGTTTGGCAATGGCTTGTTCAACATATTTTAACTGCAGAAGTCCAAAGGCAGCTTGTACTTCATTCATTTTAGCATTTATACCGGGCGCCACAACTCTTAATTCCCCATCATATCCGAAATTTTTAAGAAAGTCGATGCGTGTTTTTGTTTTCTCATCATGGCAAATGATAGCGCCTCCTTCGATGGTATTAAAAACCTTTGTAGCATGAAAACTCAGCACAGAGAGATCGCCAAAATTCAACACTGAATTATCGTTGATCTGAACTCCGAAAGCATGGCAGGCATCATAAATCACCTTTAGCCCATAAGCATCGGCAATTTTTTGGATTTTATCAACCTGGCAGGGATTGCCATATACATGTACCGGCATGATGGCGGTAGTTTGAGGCGTGATAGCAGCCTCAATTTTTTCGGCATCCAGATTGCAAAAATCAGGTTCGACATCGACAAAAACCGGTTTAATTCCATTCCACCACAAGGCATGTGTGGTAGCAACAAAACTGAATGGCGTGGTTATCACTTCACCGGTAATTTTTAAAGTTTGTAAAGCTGTTATTAAGGCAAGTGTTCCATTGGAAAATAGAGAGATATACTTTACTCCTAAAAAATCGGCAAGCGCTTGTTCAAATTCCTTATGAAAGGGGCCACTATTCGTAAGTATTTTATTATCCCAAATTTGTTTCAGCAATTCAGTAAATTCATCAAGGGGGGGCAAGAAAGGCTGGGTTACGAATATTGGTTTCATGGACAGTTTCATTTATCTATTTAACAGGCAAAAATATTGATTAATTTCTATCTTTGAAAAAAAATCACCATATGCCTCTATTTGAGCGATTTGCGATTAGGCATCTTGCCACAAAACTGTTAACAATAGCATATCAATCAATGAGTTTATTGCGGAATGTGTCGCGGAATATAGAAATTTAAGCTAAAAGCCCTTCACTTTGCCTCAACCTCGGCCGGATTTCCACCGTACTTGATAAACTGGGACGCAAAATAGGTTGCAGAATCATGGAGATTGGTGTTGCCGGCATAATAGATTGTAAGGTTCTTATAGGCACTTACGATGGTGGGATCAATGGTTAAAACCCGGCGCCAAAGGGCAACGGCCTTGTGATTATTTCCACTTTTGACAGAAAAGAGCGCAAGGTTCATCATGGCGAGCGTATTGTTCGGATCATATTTCAATGCAACCTCAATCCGTTCGGAGGCTTTGTCATAATTCCCTGATTTTGAAAGCTCAATGGCAGATTCGATGCAGAGGTTGATGAAATTTTTTATCACATCAGGCTTTGTCTCCCCCAATTCAATGGCTTTGGTAAAATAGGTAAATGCACTTTCGAAGTTCTTCTTTTGCATCAGTTCGATCATGCCCAGGTTGTAATAAAAGGTTCCATATTCTTTTAACTGTACCGCCTCCTTCAAATGTTCCTCAAACTTCACAAAATCCTGCTGTTTGAAATAATACCTGCCATAAAAATGATGAAACCATGCGCGGTCGGGAGAAACTTTCAGCACTGATCCCCAAAAAGCTTCCCCATTTTTATATTTCCGTTCCTGCAAAAGGGTGAAAACCGAAAAAATGATCAGTACTGCCGCGCAGATGATCTGAATTTGTTTCTTCCTCAGATCGGCCCATGCCTCGGGGAGTATGGCAAGCAGTAAAAAAAGTAGTCCGATTGAAGGCATACAAGCCCTGTGTTCGAGGTAATTATAGCTGTCGTTTGCGTTGAATAAAACGATAAACATATTGGGAACTGCAAAAGCCATGAACCAAATGATCCCCAGCAGGATCGCAGGAACATTTTTTTGTTTTATCAGAACGATTGCCAGGATTAACAAGAGGCCGATTACCAGCCCGGAAACCGTGTAAAAGGTGGAAAAAACGGGCATTATCGCGAGGTCGAACGGCAGGAAAAACCTGGCGACAATCTCAGGAAGAAACGGAAGGTTTTTCATTATGGCGACCACACCCTGCTCGTCGCCCTGAAGCTCTCCGATAGCGCCTTTTCGTAAAAAAAACCAAAGGACGATCAAAGATAACCAGCTGAGATACAGGATGATTTTTTGCCGATCAACAACTCGTTGCTTGTTAATTACCAGATAGAAAAGGAACAGGAATGGCAAGGCAATGGCCGATTCTTTTGAGAAGAAGGCCCCGGCAAAAAAAAGCAAATGCAGGAGGAAATATCTCCAGGAATGGCTGCGGTTATACTCGATAAAGCATGCGAATGAGAGTAATCCGAAAAGGGTGATGAGCAGGTCGTTCAGTGCAGGTATCCAGAACACAGCGTTGGCAATGAGGGGGTGCAAAGAAAAGAGGAGCGCCCCTATCAGGGATTTTGATTTACTAAAGCCGAGCAAACCCAACAACCACAGCAAGCTCAGTGCAATGAAGCAATGCAGGATAACACTGATCAGGTGATAGGCAACAGGGGATGTTCCTCCCATCTGTGCGCCGATCATCAGCACGACATTGAGCATGGGGCGATAGTATGGAACCGAATGCTGGAGGAAAACATCGGTGGTAAAAAGAGTTCCAAAATTAGACGGATCGCTCAGCTTTGACTGATTTTCAAGGACCAGAACATCGTCATCAAAAAAAACAAAACCAAGGTTCAGGGAAGTGAGGTAGAGGGATAAGGTGACAATGAACACAATTATCCCGGAATAGGAAAAAAAACGGTCGAAAGGATCCGGTTTAACTTTTTTCACAATTATCTACTTTTATTACATGTGTCTTCCCCGGAAATCGGATCATGTTAATTCTCTTTGAGGATATAATCATCATACTCGACCTCGAAAGCAAGTTTGTGCTTCGACTCCTCCTGGGCCAGGTTTAAAAACAAGGTTTTTACCTCAGGATTTTCAGCATTTTCTGCAAGTTTTGTGTACATGCGAAAGGCTGCTTTTTCTTTTTTCATGGCAAGAATCAGCGCATCCTGATATGACATACTTGCCGATGGTTTTACGTCAACAAGGTATTCAGCAATTTTAAGGTCCTTCACTTTTGCATCCGTCAAGATGAAGCTGCCTTGTTCTCTGATGGATAAAAGATTGGCTTTATGCCGCATCTCCTCTTCAGCATACTCTTCGAATGTTTTTTTTATTTGCTTGTTTTTTGACTGTGCAGCGAGTTGCAGATAAAAGTCAACGGCTGCCTGTTCTTCCCCGATTGCAAAATCGAGAATTTCTGTTATGTTGGCGAACTCCTTCATTTCAATTATGATTTACGATTTATGATTTACGATTTAAGGTTTTCCTTTCCCCGTTCCTGCTGTTCAGGGAGAGGGGAAGGAATGATTTGGGATATAAATAATTAGTTTTCAATTGCTCTGGCATACTCCTCTTCGAAACGTCGTGTAACGGAGTCGCACCCATGGTTAAAGTTGCGTTTGTTGTTGTCGTCGCTGGTAGGGCTCATCAGCAATTTTCCATGCTCCTTTTTCTCGGGCAAGAGTGCGATAATTTCCAGGAAAATATCGTGTGGATTGCCGGATGCAGCCATCCCAAATCCACCAAGAATTCCGGCGAATTGTTCCAGGGAAGTTTTCGCCAAACGGGGCTTGATTGCCGGTGAAAATTCCTGGATTACCTTTTGTGCATTGGTAAAAGTACCCCCTGATTCGGCAGGAAACGATGATGGTAACAAAAGGTCGGCTGTTTTGGCCGTTTCTGTTAAAAAATAGTCCTGTACCACCTTGAACGATGCATCAGCAAAGACTTTTTCGAGTGCCTCGCGGTCGATGGCACAACCAATCGGGTCTTCGCCAAAGATAAAGAGGTTCCGGATCTCACCTGCATAAAACCTGCCGTGGAGGCATTCTGTCTCCTCCGAAGCGATTTCAGCAACTCCCCAGATTTCTTTCAACCGCCGTCTGTAATCCTGATCGGCGATGTCTTGTCCGCCAATGCCTAAATGCGGACTTACCCCCATGTCAAACACCCCTTGTGAATTGTTCTTTTCCTTTAATGAAATGAGGCCGTTGGCAGTTTTTGCTAATTTTCCGGTTATTCTGGCCAGATTGAACAGCTCTTTGGAAGCGTTGCCAGAAACTTGTTTTTCGGAAAAGATAAGGATCGCATTGATTTCGTTGTTATAGGATTCAGCGAATGCTGCAATCTCTTCGGTGGAGACACCCGAAGCGGTTGCCAGTTTGGCAAAATCCTCTTTGAGCAGCATGGCCTTGTAGCCGTCAAAACCCTCCACGCGATCGCGGAGGAAGAGTGCATTTTCAAGTCCCTTCGTCAGCAGGTAATGGTTTACAGCTTTGATAAAATGGTAATATGATTTCACCACAATCTGGCGGTTCACTTTGTGCGACATGGTGTTGTCGATATTTTCGGTCACCATGATGACAGGAGTTTTCTTCAGGAAATGGGTATTTTGAACCATGAATCCGACCACTGCATGGTCTTTATTTATTTCGGTACCGAGCAGATAGATTGCACTGGCATCGCCTATTTCAGCAAACGGAGCATTAAGATCACTGTTGGCACGGTAACCCTCTCCCCTGCCCAAATAATGGAAACTGCCAACGTTGTTGGTTTTAGCAGCTGCCCGTGCCAACTTGTGTATCAGATAAAGTTCTTCATTGGATAACCTTGCTCCGCCAAAAAAAGCATTTTCATCCGGTTCAACGGATTTTATTTTTTCGCTGATCAACCGGAAAGCATCTTCGAAAGAGATCTCTTCAAACTTTCCACCGACCTTTAACATAGGTTTGGTTATGCGGTTTGCATCATTGAGATACTGATATCCAAATTTCGGAAATCGACAAAGGTTTCCGTCTCGGTTTACGAGTCCGTTTTTGCCGGCAACCGCCATCACAAAACTATTTTTATGGTGCAGTTCGATGGCACAGCCAACGGAGCAATAGTTACAAATCGTGTCAACCTTGTCAGTTTTTACGGGACCAGGTTTAAAAAGAACATTTTCTGAAATAGCCCCGGTAGGGCAGGTTGAAATGCACATACCACAAGATTCGCATGGAGTGTCCTGCAACGATTCACCCATGCTTGGGGCTATATAGGTATGGAAACCTCTGTTAATCAATCCTAAAGCGTTGGCGCCTACAACTTCACGGCATATGCGAACGCAGCGGGCACACAAAATACATTTGTTGTTGTCGATTTCAATGAAGGGATGACGAAAATCAACCTGGTATTCCCTGAATTCGCCTTCAAATGATTTTTGCCGGGCATCGTATTCACTTGAATACTTTTGCAGATCGCAATCAAGGTAGGCGACACAACCACATTCGAGACAACGCTGGGCTTCGTGATGAGCCACTCCGGCATCGGCATAACCCAATTCAACTTCGTTGAAATTGAAGCGGGCATCAGCATTCAGGGTTGGCATTTCCTCACGGACCTGGGTTTCAAAACAGCCTTTGTAGGCATCTTTCTGTTGTTTTTTAAAATTATCCCGTTTGCTGGTGAATGGTTTTTTTGCCGGTTGCATGGGCAATCCCATCACATATTGATGCGCGCTGGTTGAGGCTATCCGGGCTTGGGCAATGGCTTCGATGATCGTGGCCGGACCGGTTACCCCGTCGCCGGCGGCAAACATTGATGGTATGCCGGTTTGGAGTGTGGATTTATCAGCATCGATATCACCCCATTTGTTGATTTTCAGTTCGCCACCTTCCGTATGCGTATTGATATCGTCGATGAAGTTCACGTCCGTCTTTTGTCCGATTGCGGCAAGGATAAAATCAACTTTAATCTCGAAATCAGATCCTTCAACAGGAACCGGACGGCGCCGCCCGGAAGCATCCGGTTCGCCAAGCTCCATTTTAATGCAGGTAACAGATTTAACTTCACCCTGCTCATTTTTATTGATTTTTTTTGGCAGCGTCAGAAACAAATACTCCACCCCTTCCAGTTTCGATTCATGGATTTCGATCGGGTTTGCCGGCATCTCTTTTTCGGTACGCCGATAGATGACATAAACTTTATCGGCCTGGCAACGAATCGATGTGCGGCAACAGTCCATGGCTGTATTTCCCCCACCCACAACCGCAACTGTTTTTCCTCGAAAATCGTAACGCTGGCCGGTAACCTCCATGTTTTTGAGAAAATCGATTCCTGAGAAAACATTGCCGGCATCATCTCCATCGCATCCTACACCGGTACCTTTTTGGGAACCTATTGTTAAAACCGTTGCATGGTATTTTGATTTCAATTCGCGGTAGCTCATATTTTCGCCGAGCTTTTTATTATAAAATATGTTTACTCCCAAATCGGTGATATTCTTTACCTCTTTATCCAGGATGTCGTTTGGCAGACGGTATTCGGGAATTCCATACCGAAGCCAGCCACCCGATTTTGGAGCTGCTTCGTAAATGTCAACCTGATGGCCTTCGATCTGCATAAAATGGCCCACAGACAAGCCTCCGGGACCGGCTCCGAGAACAGCAATTTTTTTACCCGTGGAAGGTTTTACAGCCGGCACGTATTTTTCAGGGGAGGCCAGATCATAGTCGGAAGCAAATCTTTTCAGGTAATCGATGCCAACCGGAGCACCTTCATCCAATAAGTTGCGACGACATTCAGCTTCGCAGGGGCGAACACACACACGTCCACAAATTGCAGGCAAAGGGTTTGTCTCTTTGATTAAAGCCACTGCTTCACTGTACTGGCCTTTGTCGATCAGGGAAATATACCCCTGCACATCCACTCCGGCAGGACAGGTTTGCTTGCAAGGTCCGATGCAATCAGCATAATGGTTGCTAAGCATCAGCTCGAGTGCCATTTTTCGTGATTTTCGAATTCCTTCACTTTCGGTAATTATTTTCATGCCTTCGGTAAGTTTGGTCGAGCATGAAGGTTGATGTCCCCTCATTCCTTCCACTTCAACGACACAAACATAGCAGGAGGTAAATGGTTCAAGCCGTTCGTCGTTGCATAAGGTCGGAATTTCAATTCCATGGCGGTTAGCGAGGTTCAGGATGGTTTCGCCTGGGAATCCTTTTACGATGTTTCCGTTAAGAATGATATTTAATGAATTGTCAGCCATTGATAAATTGATTTAAGTTTTTAGTTTTATTTCGGCCATTTCGGGACGGGTGACGGAACACTGGGCGGGTGACACGGAATGGATGGCACGGGGCCCTGGTCTGATCACGACAATAAGATTGATTCGAATTTGCATTTTGAGTAGCACACTCCACATTTGGTGCAGAGATCCTGGTTGATAAAATGCTTTTGCTTACGTTCACCGGTAATGGCTTTTACCGGGCAATTTTTCAGGCAAACCATACATCCGGTACATTTCTCCTCATCCACTTTATATGTAAGCAAAGGTCTGCAAACTTTGGCGGGGCATTTTTTGTGGTTGATATGGGCTTCATACTCATCACGGAAATATTTGATGGTGGTGAGAACCGGATTTGGAGCTGTTTGCCCCAATCCACAGAGTGAGTTTTCCTTAATCTGATATGCCAGCTCTTCAAGTTTTTCGAGGTCACCCTCTTTGCCCTGTCCATTGGTGATCCGATCGAGTATTTCCAACATTCTTTTGGTTCCCATGCGGCAGAAGGTACATTTTCCGCAACTTTCCTTGCAGGTGAAATCGAGAAAGAATTTAGCCACATCGACCATACAGGTAGTTTCATCCATAACCACCATCCCTCCGGAGCCCATGATGGCGCCTGTTGCGTTAACGGAATCGTAATCGACAATGGTATCTGACAAAAATTCGGGGATACAACCGCCCGACGGGCCTCCCATTTGAACGGCTTTGAACTTTTTATTGTTTTTGATGCCTCCTCCCAGTTTGAAGATCACATCGCGGATCGTCATTCCCATTGGAACCTCTACCAGCCCTGAATGGCGCACCTTACCTGCCAAAGCGAACACCTTGGTTCCTTTACTTTTTTCGGTGCCATATTGTGCATATGCTTCTGCGCCGTTCAGAATGATCCACGGGATATTGGCAAAGGTTTCAACATTATTGATGTTTGTCGGTTTTTTCCACAACCCTGAAACAGCGGGAAAAGGAGGCCGTTTGCGTGGCATTCCGCGTTCTCCCTCGATGGATGCAATCAGGGCAGTTTCCTCGCCACACACAAAAGCGCCTGCGCCCTCCTTGATATAGATATCCAGATTAAAACCCTCAATTCCGAATATGTTCGTGCCAAGATAGCCTTTATCATGCGCTTGTTTAATGGCAATATTCAGTCGTTTTATGGCAAGGGGATATTCGGCACGGCAATAGATTACCCCACCGGTAGCCTCAATGGCATAGGCAGCAATGATCATACCTTCGAGCACGGAATGAGGGTCGCCTTCAAGCACCGATCGATCCATGAATGCACCCGGGTCGCCTTCATCAGCATTGCAGATCACATATTTATCGGCTGATTTGTTTGCATTTGCAAATTTCCATTTCAACCCTGTGGGAAAACCGCCGCCACCACGTCCGCGCAAACCCGACTTTAAAATCGTGTCGATGACTACTTCGCGTGAGGTTTTTTCTGCGGCAATCTTTTTAATCGCCAGATAACCATTGCGCAATTCATACTCCTCAATGGATTCAGGATCCATATAGCCGCAATTGCGCAGCACAATTTTCACCTGAGCTCCAATAAAGTCATTCTCCGGAGCATCGAACAAGTCGGTAAAAACGATGTAGTCGCGAATCGGATCCTGCTGATTGATATGTTTTTCAATCACCTCAACCGCGCGGTCGGCATCAACTTCACCATAGAGGTATGTTCCGGTTTCATCGGTGATTTCAACCAGTGGTTCACGATAACACATGCCCACACAACTGGTTTTTTTGAGTATGAAGTCAAGTTTTTCAGTCTCTTGGAGCGCCTTAATTTTGTCATACGTCTTGTTTGCACCTGCAGCGATTCCGCAGCTTCCAAGACCAACAGTGACGGTAGTAGCCATATTAAATTTACGATTTACGATTTGCGATTTACGATTTCGGGACAGCCGGCAGATTACTTCAATTTTCAGTTCTCAGTTTTCAATTGTTTTCTGCCAGCCTGATATTTTTCACAATTTTCACGGCTTCGTTGCCTGTAAGTTTGCCGTATGTTTGATCGCCGATCATCATAACGGGGGCAAGTGAACAGCAACCGAGGCAGGCAACCGATTCGAGGGTAAAGAGACGATCCTCAGTGGTTTCGCCATCTTTTACTTTCAGCATTTCCTCAAGTGATTCGGTAATTTCAACGGCATTCTGAACATGACATGCTGTTCCGTGACACACTTTTATAATATTCTTACCAACAGGATTGAGCCTGAACTGGGCATAAAAAGTAGCTACACCAAACATGTCGCTCAGCGGAATTCCTGTTTCCCGTGAAAGCTTATCAAAAGCAGCTTTGGAGATAAAGCCATACATTTCCTGGGCTGCCTGTAATAGTGGGATAAGGTTCCCTTTTTTACCCTTATGTTTGGCAATTAAAGGATCTAATAGTGAAAGATCCTGAACATCGCCTATTTCACCCTTCACATTCGGTTTAATACGAGTAATGCGCATATTTCAGTTTTTATTATAATGATACATTCCCAATTGGTTCATTTTGCCAGGTTATGACTGATATTCGTTTTTTCCCATCCATCCTCACTGTCAGTGGTTTGTCAAACTTAACAATCGAAAAATATTGAGTTTTCCTTATGTTTTTTTGAGCTTTTAAAACATCATAGCGGATAAAACTGTCCGATAATTCGGGTTGAATGCAAAAATAACCCACATTCATGGAGGTTACATTGTGGAAGAAATGTGACCCGGATGAGGCATCGAGAGGGAAACCTTCGAGACTTGTTTCAACAATCACCTTTGCGTTGCTGATTTGTGGCCAAACAACAGGAATTCCGATCCAACGGTCGCGGGTACCCCAACGTCCGGGGCCGACAAGGATATACTTTTTCCCTGCTTTGCCCATTTCGGCATTGATTTTATCAATTTCTTCGGCCATTTCGACTGTTTTCCCTTTATCGAACGTATCGGGGTCGACAAATATCACTTCATCTATGGTGTCAACCAGACCATTGCCCATCTCCTTTTCAGAGTAGAGGAGAATATCCTGCTTTGGAATCTTGTCCATATCAATCACGAAATCAGCCACATTTCCTATCAAAGGTTTGATCTGGAGGAGGTAAAAAGATGCTTTATAATCGTTATCCTTGTCGAGATCGATGGCAAATTCGATCTCCACCGGTGATCCGAGGGCCTCTTTCACAACATCCAGCACTACTTCAATGGTTTTGGCCATGGGAATGTAATTGTATTTCAGGATATCTGCAAAGTTGACCACCCGTGGCCCCATGTCGCGTAAACCAGCAGAGATACGGTCATTTTCAATTGAATATACAGATGCAAGATGTTTGAGGGTGCCATGCATTTCGGCATCGTAAATATCGAGTTTACGTAACCCTGCATCCTCCCCGTCGAGCAGATTCACATCCTGTTTTTTGAGATCAACAGCATAAAAATAGACCTGAGAGCCTTTGTACTGATCTTTGGCTGAATTTATCTCGAGATTTGGGTAAAGGGGTGAGAATCGAAAAGCTTTTTCACCTTCAACAACGTACCTGCCAAGACCCAGGGCGGCAACAGCAAAACCCTCTTCGGGTTTCATATGGGCAAAAGGATAATAGTTAAATGACTGTGCCACTCCGCTGATATGGGGATAAAAAACATCCTGGTATTGATTTCCAACTACCTCCTGAATTACAACCGCCATTTTTTCCTGCTCAATGCGATAATTCACCGCTTCAACGTAGCCTTTGGCAACCGGTGAATAAACAGAAGCATACACCAGTTTGATCGCGTCCATCAATTGATCGAGTCTTGTCTTGGGATCGGGATGGTTGTTTGGAATCAGGTATGTTTCGAAAATACCTGCAAAAGGTTGGTTTTGAGAATCTTCAAAAAGCCCGGAAGATCTGATGGCCAATGGTTTCGTAATATGTTTTATGATCAGTTTCAGCTTCCTGATCAACGTTTCCGTTAGCCTGCCTTCGATAAAAAGTCGTTTGATCTGATCATAATCAGGTTCATACACAGCCCTTTCCCTCAATTTATTACGGTCGAGGAAATATTCAAATTCATCGGTACCGATGATCGATGTTTTTGGTGTCCGGATATTTATATTGGGCACATGCTGTGCGAAATCATAGTTGTAAATGAGGGTATTGGCAAAAGCGAGGCCACGGCCTTTGCCTCCGAGGGCACCTTCGGTAAGTGCTAAAATGTTGTGTTCGTCGGTGATGGATGACTCTTCAAAAGGTATTACCTTTCCAATATTCTGTTCATTTCTGAAATCCTGAATCACGTTGAAAAGATACTCACGAAGGGATGCAGGGTCTTTAAAATCGGTGACTTTGGCAGGATTAAGGATTTTAGCAACCTGAATTTCTCCCCGGGCCATGAGCCAGAGTGAAAAATGGTCTTTGCGGGCATGATATAGCAAAGACTCTTCCGGGATTGTTTTTAAAAGATCTTCAAACTCTTTGAGCGACTTGGCCACGGCGATCTGGCCACCCTCCTTATCCCGGTATATAAAATTTCCAAATCCAAGGTAGTGCGTAATGAAACTTCTGAATTCAACCAGCAGTGTTTCCGAATTTTTATTGATAAAAGATGCTTTCAGTTCGTAGGCTTTCTGTGCGTTATGTTCATCCGATGACTGTAAAACGATTGGAAGATCAAAAAGCTCTTTCCTGGTTTGTTTCACAAGACTAAAACCTGCATTGTCATTCAGTTTTCCGTCCTTTTTAAATTTAACATCCGATATCAGGCAGAGGATATTATCGCGGTATTTGTTAAATATATAAATAGCCTCTTCATAGGTGGAAGCCAGCAGGATTTTAGGGCGTGCTTTCAGGCGAAGAATGCGATAAAGCTCATCGGATGTAACATCTTCGATGATGTTTTTTGTTTGCTCAAGCACAATGTTATACAGCATTGGCATGTACAGGGAGTAATATTTCGACGAATCTTCGACCAGCAGAATCACCCTTACCATGCCGATGGAAGTGTCATTTTCCACATTTATCTTATCCTCAAGATAATTGATCATGGCAAAGAAAATCTTCGAGTCGCCATTCCAGACAAAGATCCGGTCGATCCATGTCAGCTTCTCAGGCTCCTCTTCATAAACGGCTATGTCGGAATTGCTGTTAAGCAATAAAAAAACAGGGATATATTGAAATTGATCCTTGACTATTTTACTAAGCTCGAGCGGAAATTTTTTATCCGAACCAATCATAATGATAATCAGATCGTAATGCTTTGTATTGAGCTGTTCCATCACCTCTTCGGCAGTAGAGACACCCGTTATGCGGGGCATTGTGCTCAGGCTTAATGAATAGAACTCTCCAAGAACATGTTCAGAGAACCGACCCTCCTTCTCGATGCTGTAGGCATCGTATAGGTTGGCAACGAGTAAAATCTCTTTGACTTTAAAAGGCATCAGATCATGATACAGATCGCGGTTGTAATTTGTTCGATTGAGAAAGGTTTGCAGCAGTTTGCGGCTGTATTTGACCGGAATTTCAGGATCCGGTTTGGATTGTCCTGAATCTTTCTGAACAGTTTTCCGGAGGATCGCTTTTCCCTTTACTGCATTCAGGTAGCCCGTTATGATATTTGCAAGGTTGACAATCAGGTGGCGTTCTTCCTCCAGAAAAGGTCCTTCGAATGATGTCTGGAAAGCTTTGAGATAGCAAATCTGAATATACCCTTGCTGGCTGTCGATGGTTTCGAATGTTTGTTTTTGCGACCACTCTGTTTCGCGGAATGCAGGAGTTTTTACTTCAATGTTTCCATATTTGATGCGGCCTACGGTATATTCGGGGTATTGCCAGGCTCGTGGCAAAATGAGACAAATCTGGTGCAAAGCCTCTTCGATGGGCTTGCCCGTTCGCAGGATTGCGGTAGTTTGGTTTATTGCTGTAAGTTCCTTTAAACGTTCGCGGGTAATGTATCTCCCTTCGCGACCCTTCACGCCATTGAGATAACCTTCAATGAGGCTGGCCAGGGTAACCACGAGGTTGCGCTCTTCTTTTAAAAAGGGCCCCTCGTCACTTTCTTGAAATTCTTTGAGATAAAAAATGTCAATGGTTCCTTTCAGGTTATCGATGGTATCAAAAGCCTGCTCTTGTTTCCATTGGGTTTCGGTAAAACCGGAGCTGGTAAATTCCAGTTCCTCGTAACGTATCCTCACGACCGTAAACTCGGGATACTGCCATGCTTTGGGCAAAATCCGGCATATTTCGTAAAGGGTTTCGGGGATGGATTTTCCCTCTTTGATGATGGCTGTACTTTCATTGATAGCAGCCAATTCTTTGAGACGTTCCTGGTTGTTATAAACCAGTTGTTTCAAGTCAATCGGGTCGGCAGATCCGATTGGGACGATATTGATGTTGTCGGTGGTTGACATGAGGTAGCAGGGGATGAAGGCCTCAAAATTAGCACTTTCTTTTTAACTAATTACAACCCTGAAAACGAAATATTTTCCACTTTCAAACGGAACGGCATGGACATGGTGAACAAATGAAAAACCCGTCACATCGGATGGATCAGCCAAGAAACCAGAGCAGCGCTCCACAATCATGAATTTCAGAAGTAAAAAAGAACGCATTTCCCACATCCATCAATACGTATTTTACTTATTAATCATACGTACATTTCTTATCAATTTGAAATTTAAACCATTATAAAAATAAATAGGAAAAATTGTATGTTTGCTGTCAGAAATTTTGTTTAATATTGTGAATTATTTCACATACTAAATTATCCATCAAACCTTTCACAACACTCAATCATTAATTTAATCAATCCACTATGAACAACGACATGTTAAAAAAACTGCTCGACGAATTCATGGCCAAGGTTA
>DYQT01000278.1 GCA_020719165.1 Draconibacterium orientale
TGTTCTCCCATGGAATAGGTTGACGCCTAAATTGTGGATAACTTTTATTAAGTTAAAAGAAAAATGACAGTAGAAGAGCGACGACGGAGGCGATTCAGCGAAGGCTTTCGTCAAGAACAAGTAAAACTCATCGAGGGGGGGGAGATTACTGCACGAGAGGTTTGCGCAATGTACCAGGTGAAATGGGACAGTGTAAAGAAGTGGCTTTTGAAGTATGGCAAGAAAGAGTTGCCCGGCAGGATTTTGATATGCAACGGAAGGGAACTTGACCGGATCAGGGAGTTGGAAAAGGAGTATCAAACGCTTATGGGGCTGATTGGCAAGCAGCAGGTCAGGATCGTCTATCAGAACGAGCTCATCCGGCTCGCCAGGGAGCGATTGGGGGAGGATTTCGAAAAAAAATGATGGTCCCGCTACTACAAACGATCAGGGCGGGCCGTCAGGTTCATGGTCTTCCGATGGAGGGGGTTTACCGTCATGTTGGTATAAGCCGGCAGGGGTTTTGCAAGAAGGCAGAACACAGCCGGAAGGAGAGGCAGATGGTTCAGGAGATAACAAGGCTTGTCGATAATTACCGGAAGACGAAAGACCGGAGGGCTGGCTCCCGGTCGCTGTACTACAACCTGGATATCAAAACCAGGCTTGGTATCGGTATAAGCAAGTTTGAGCAGATCATGTCGGTTCATGGGCTGAGTCTGGTTCCGCTGCGTATACGGGTGGTGACCACCCGTTCATCGATGCAAAGCTGGAACTATTCCAACCTGATCAATGGCCTGTCGATCAACGACATCAACCAGGTAGTAGCGGGCGATTTAACTTATGTGTCTGTGAATGGCTCCAGGAATTACCTGTTTTGCCTGACAGACCTGTACAGCGCCCGGATCGTTGGTTATCATCTCGGTCCGAATATGCGTGCCGAAGACGCAAAACACGCTTTTGACCAATGGGTTGGGCTGAGGGGCAAACAAAATCTGAAGGGCTGCATCCATCATACCGATGGGGGGAGCCAATATTTTTCCGGATTGTACTTGTCGGCGCTTGACCAATTAGAGGCACTGGTAAGTTGTGCCAAAAACTGCCTGATGAACGGCTACGCCGAGCAAAGAAACGGCCTGATCAAGCACCACCTGTTGCCTACTGTTCAGGCAGTCGGTACAAACAATCTCAGCAAGCAGATAAGCAGATGCATTGGTTTTTATAATGAGCAGCGAAAACAAAAAGGGCTTGGTTGGCTCAGCCCGGTGGGGTTCGAAAAGAAAATCGCCGGCTTCAGCAGCAAACCTCAACGCAATCTTTATACCTTTAACCTAAACGGCGATGGGTTTAAACAGGCATAAAACGACAAAAATGGGTATTAAAAAAAGAAGGGCTTCCCAAATGGTTTCGGGAAGCCCCGGGCTGAAGCCCATTTCCGTCGATCGAGAGTATTCCTTGGCGGGTTGCTCCCCAGCATTGCCCGCCTCCGCTTGCTCCGATGAAGTGAAAATAATTCCTACTATTGAATTTAAACCAAAAAGTTTTCCACAGGTTTTGGGGTTTAGGTAGGGAACCTGTCAACCTATTTCATGAGGGGACATTCCTGCAAAAAATGGGTAGTGACTATTGTTATAGACTTGCCCGCCATTCACCGGAATTGAATCATATCGCTGGAGATTTCTTTCATGATGAAAAGTGGTGATCAGCTTCATATCCTGAGCCTTTATAGCCTTCGATAATTCGCCAAGAACATCGCGATGAGGTCCTGTATCCAAGCTATTCCACGGAGTTAATTTGCTTGCCCACATTGAATAACCGTCATGGTGTTCAGCCACAGGACCGGCAAATCGTGCACCAGCTTGTTTGAAAAGTGATGCCCGTTCGTCTGCATTAAAATTTTCCGCTTTGAACATGGGTACAAAATCATGATAGCCAAATTCTGATGGCTCTCCATAGGTTTTCACATGGTGCTGGTATTCGCGACTTTCTTTAAAATGCATATTTCGCGGATACCACTCATTGCCAAATGCTGGAACAGAATATACACCCCAGTGGAAATAGATACCCAATTTGGCGTCCTGAAACCAATCAGGTTGCTCATTATGCGCAGCGAGGGATGTGAAATCGGCTGAATACCGTGGCGCAATAACTGCCTCTTTTTTTTGAGTAGAACAACCTATGGTCAGCACAAATATGACACAACACAGAGGGATAATTACATTTTTCATATTCTTTGGGTTAAGTGTTTTCACTATCACTTCCCGCTTGCGGAAAAGCGTACTTAATATCTCAAACATAGCCTCAAATGTTTTAAAATTCCAGTCAAACGTTTGCGCAACATCAACTATGGGAAAATCAGTAATCGGACTCAAAAACTATGCGATCGAATCACCATCATAAAAACTATGGAAGAATGTTTTTTATTAGGCTGACAAAAATCATGAATTCCGGTTCAACGGCAATATATCTTTGCTACTAAGTAAGAATTATCATTTTATCAACAAACTATATTAACATGGCGAATCAGAAATTAAATAATTGGGTCAATGAATGGGCGGCCATAATGAAGCCTGAAAAAGTGTACTGGTGCGATGGTTCAGAAGAAGAAAATCAGCGTCTTTTCAATGAAATGGTGGTCAGCGGAATGGCTGTCAAACTTGACGAAAAGAAAAGACCGGGCAGCTATTACTTCCAATCCGATCCAAGCGATGTTGCAAGGGTTGAAGACAGGACATTTATCTGTTCTGAAAAAGAAGAGGACGCCGGTCCAACCAATTATTGGAAGGCTCCCGCAGAAATGAAGGAAATACTTCTGAAGAAATTTGACGGCTGTATGAAAGGCCGCACAATGTATGTCTTACCTTTCAGCATGGGCCCTCTTGGTTCCAGGATTGCCGAAATAGGCGTCCAACTGACTGATTCCGCCTACGTTGTTGTGAATACAAAAATCATGACCCGCATGGGCAAAAAAGTACTTGATGTACTGAAAGATGGTGATTTTGTACCCTGTATCCATTCAGTTGGCAAGCCACTTCAGCCTGGTGAAAAAGACGTAAAATGGCCTTGTGCTCCAATTTCAGAGAAGTACATCTCGCATTTCCCTGAAACAAGAGAAATCTGGTCGTTTGGATCAGGTTATGGAGGAAATGCACTTCTAGGCAAGAAATGTCTCGCGCTCCGTATTGCATCTAAAATGGCAAAAGATGGCGGTTGGATGGCTGAACATATGTTGATTCTCGGAATCACTAATCCAAAAGGTATTAAGAAATATTTCGCAGCTGCATTCCCAAGCGCTTGCGGAAAGACAAACCTCGCCATGCTTGTTCCTTCCATTCCGGGCTGGAAAGTCGAAACTGTTGGTGACGACATCGCCTGGATGAAATTTGGAAAAGACGGCAGACTCTATGCCATCAACCCTGAAGCCGGTTTCTTTGGTGTGGCTCCGATGACATCGATGGACACCAATCCAAACGCCATGCTCTCGGCTGCAAAAAATTCAATATTCACCAATACCGGACTTTCCCCAGATGGCGACATCTGGTGGGAAGGTATAGGACATGATATGCCTGCAGGCACCATTAACTGGAAAAACAATGTACATGACCCAGCCAGTGGCGAACCATGTGCTCATGCCAACGCCCGGTTTACAGCCCCTGCAAACCAGTGTCCATGTATCGATGAGAAATGGGAAGACCCTGCCGGTGTTCCGATCGAAGCAATCCTTTTTGGAGGCCGTCGTCCTTCCACTGTGCCACTGGTACAGGAGGCA
>DYQT01000279.1 GCA_020719165.1 Draconibacterium orientale
TGGGGGTCGAATTTATTCCCATCATGGTAATGCATGAAAAGCTTCCCGTAACCGGCTTCAGGGTGGGCGATTTCACCTATATCACCGATGCAAGTTATATCAGTGATGAAGAGTTGGATAAAATAAAGGGTTCACGGGTGGTTGTTTTAAATGCCCTCAGAAACTCAAAACACGTTTCGCATTTCTCGGTTGGGGAGGCGGTGGAAATTCTGAAAAAACTGAAACCTGAAGCAGCATTTCTCACTCATTTAAGTCATTTTGTGGGGCTGCATGAGGAGGTAAATAAGAAATTGCCTGATTTTATTCAGTTGGCATATGATGGGTTGGAGGTGATTGTTTGATGTGATGATATGCGGCACCCCAAGACATATACGATTTAAACCGGAATAAAGGATGATTATTGACATATTAACATTATTTCCGGAGATGTTTGATGGACCGTTCAGCCATTCGATTCTGAAACGGGCCCAGTTGAAGGGGCATGTGATTATTAACCTGCATAACATCCGTGATTGGTCGGTAAATAAACATAAAACTGTTGATGATTACCCTTATGGCGGCGGGGCAGGCATGGTGATGATGGTGGAGCCTGTTGTGAGGTGCATCGAAGAGTTACAATCCAAAACAGCCTATGATGAGGTGATCTACCTCAGCCCCGATGGCGAATTGCTAAACCAGAAAATCACCAACCACCTTTCGACCTTTAACAATCTGTTGATTCTTTGCGGACATTACAAAGGCATCGATGAACGCATCCGAACCCATTTCATCACCCGTGAAATCTCTATTGGCGACTATGTACTGTCGGGCGGCGAACTGGCAGCCATGATTCTTACAGATGCCATCGTGCGCATTATCCCCGGAGTGCTCAACGATGAAACATCTGCACTATCTGATTCCTTTCAGGATAACATGCTCTCACCACCTGTTTATACACGTCCTTACGATTTCAGGGGACTAACAGTTCCGGATGTATTGCTGTCGGGGAATGACAAGGAGATTGTGAAGTGGAAATATGAGCAATCGGTGGAGCGTACAAAAGCCAGAAGGCCGGGAATGATGGGTGAAAGGCGTGAAGGGTAACGCGTGACACGTGACGCGTGACGCGTGACAGGGAGGGGTGACAGATTGGTTTTTTTTCTTGTGTAGTTTTTTCGTTCTGCCGTTTTTTATTCCGAAAAAAATCATATATTTGCAAACTTTTTAGTGCGTAACTGATATAATTACACGATAGCCATGAACAAAGCGGAAATAATGAAATTTGTCGAAGAGACAGTGATTCAGAAAAATGAATTACCTTCCTTCAAAGCCGGGGATACCATTACAGTCCATTATAAAATCAAGGAAGGAAACAAAGAACGTATTCAGACATTCCAGGGCGTAGTTTTACAACGGTCGGGCAAAGGTTTGAACGAGACCTTCACTGTCAGGAAAATTTCGGGTAATATTGGGGTTGAGCGTATTTTTCCATGCACCTCTCCATTTATTGACAAGATTGAGGTGAATAAACATGGTGTAGTTCGCAGAGCCCGCATTTACTACCTTCGCGGATTGCAGGGTAAGAAGGCCCGTATTAAAGAACAGCGCCTCTAATAACGAATTTGATCTCATCAAAAAACCCCGCCGCAGCGGGGTTTTTTATTCAGTTCATCACCATGTTGATGAATCCGGTTTCAGGTGTTTGCAGTACTGCGAGGGCTTTAGAGTAATTGAGCAGGTTTCGGATCACCGATTCGCTGGGAGAAACTACCTTTCTTCTCCTTCTTTTGTCAGCAGAAGGGTCGTTTACCTTTGATTGAAATGAATTCAAAGAATAAAATGTAGCAGTTCGCTTCATAGGCCGAATTTTGATTTAAAATGTAATTCATACCTAAAAAACGAGATATATTTTGCAATATTTTACCTGTTGGAAAATATTTTTTGCGCTCTATGCTGTCAGGATCACATCCTTCTCTTTTACCAGCTTTCTCAGGTTTATAAGTGCATAACGCATACGTCCCAGCGCTGTGTTGATGCTCACATTGGTAACCTCGGCAATATCCTTGAAACTCATATCACCATAATGCCGCATCATCAGAACCTCTTTTTGTTCGGAGGGAAGATAATCGATCAGCTTTTTGACATCATGGTGAATTTGCTCGGTTATCATTTGTTCCTCCACTGATTCAACGGGAATTCTGACTTTGTCGAAAATGTCATAATCATCGTTGTTTTCAACAATCGGGATACGCTTCGCTTTGCGGAAATAATCGATGATAAGGTTGTGGGCAATTCGCATCACCCATTGGATGAATTTGCCCTCCTCCTTATATTGTCCCGACCGAAAGGTGTTGATCACCTTGATAAATGTGTCCTGAAATAAATCCTCAGCCAGTTCCTTATCCTTAACTACCATCAATACGTAAGCATATACGCGATTTTTATGGCGGCGAATAAGTTGTTCGAGGGCTGATTCATGACCGGCAAGATATTTGCCGATTAACTCCTGATCACTAATGACATGGGCTTGCATGGGGCCTCCTTTTTAGTTAAAAAAGAGTAGAAGTCAAGTCGATAGTGTCCCTCCTATTGTTATGCGCAGGTGGTTTGGAGTTGCGCAGATGAATACCTGATACGGGAGTTTCCCGCCTTTGGTTACTGCAAAAATAAATAAAAAAAACCAAAAAGCAAGTTTTCTTTATAATTTTGCGAAATTATATGCAGGAAGGCATCCAACCATGAATGTAGACACATTAGATCCAAAGGATTTCATCATCATCAAAGGCGCAAGGGTCAATAATCTTAAAAATATAAGCCTGGCCATACCACGCAACCGGTTTGTGGTGATAACAGGTTTATCAGGTTCGGGAAAATCATCACTTGCCTTCGATACGTTATATGCCGACGGGCAACGGCGTTATGTTGAGAGCCTCAGTTCTTACGCGCGACAATTCCTTGGAAGGATGAGCAAACCCGATGTGGATTACATCAAAGGGATTTCGCCAGCAGTCGCAATTGAACAAAAGGTTAATACCTCTAATCCCCGATCGACCGTTGGCACTTCAACCGAAATATATGAATACCTCAAGTTGCTTTATGCCCGCATCGGCAAAACCTATTCTCCTGTATCGGGAAACCTGGTAAGGAGAGATACGGTGACAAATGTGGTGGATCAAATTCTGGCATTGCCTCAGGATTCAAAGGTGAATGTTTTTGCCCCTTTGGATTTATCCTCAAAAAATGGTGACCTGACGGTCAAATGCACGGTGCTGATGCAACAGGGATTTACCAGAATCATGCTGGATGGCGAAATTATCCGGCTGGATGAGATCGCCGGGTTGAAAAAGAAAAAGCATAAAGAACTATTTGTTCTGGTTGACCGTTTCACGGTTGATCATGAGGATGACGAATTACCGGGACGCATTGCTGACTCAGTACAAACAGCCTATTTTGAAAGCCATGGCACTTGTATGGTTGAAATTGCTGATGCAACAAAGAGCAGGATTACCTTTTCAAACCGGTATGAAGCAGACGGGATTATTTTTGAAGAGCCTTCGGAAAACCTTTTCAGCTTCAACAATCCTTTTGGGGCATGTAAAACCTGTGAAGGTTTTGGCAGTGTTATCGGTATTGACGAAGACCTTGTAATTCCCGACAAACGGCTTTCTGTTTACGAAAACGCCATTGCCTGCTGGCGAAGCGAAAAGATGAATGAAT
>DYQT01000062.1 GCA_020719165.1 Draconibacterium orientale
TCTTCATTGCGTACCTAAAGGCACGCCAGGAATTGCCCTCCTGCCCACTATGCTATAAACATTATGTGCCTATGGCACATTTGCGCAAATAAAATTTACTGATATGATTGCGATTAATCAAAAAACAAAGTAGATAATCGTTTGAATCAGCTCTTTTGCCGGCAAATCAGGCTTGATCATCTAATATTCTCACCTGTGATCTTTTTAACAATTACATTTGCCCACGATATTTTGAACGCATAAGGGAGTTTTCTGGTTTTTTTTATATGCGCAACTTATTCAGCCGATCTTCACACTTCCCGGTCTCGCATCTCTGCCCTTTTCTACCCTGATACCGCCTTTTGAAAGTCGTTCTGACCTAAACCCAATAGAAAACTCCCTTTTATCGATTGAATGCCGGGCATGCTCCCGGCTTTTTTTTGCTACCTTTGCGATATCCTACCTGGATTACATGGAAAACATGAGGCCGAATACAGTTCCGATATTTTTCATCATGGGTCGCCCCCGTTCGGGAACTACCCTGCTGAGTACTTTGTTTGACGCACATCCCAATGTAAAAATCCCGCCTGAATTCCCCATCATGCTCCCTTTATACCAGAAATTCAGGAAAGTGAAGGACTGGGACGAGAAGGCTATTCTATCCTTTGTGGCATTTATCTTTCAGCATAATGTTTTTATTCACCGCACCCTCGAAAACCTGAAGATCGATCGCGCAGAATTCACTGCCGACCTGATGAAGCTTGCACATAAAGGAACCGTTCAGGATTTTTTAAAAAAGGTAAATGAGCAGGGCTTTTCCCTATTTCCTAAAGAAGAGATTCTCAGGATCGGTGACAAGAACCCTGTATATTCAATCTATACGGAGCGATTTCTGAAAATATTCCCCGAAGCCAAGTTTATCTGCATCATCCGCGATTACCGCGATAATTTCGTCTCCATCCGAAAATTAAGCGATTTGAAACTGGAAGCCCCCATACTCACCTTGCAGGTTTATCGATGGCGGTATGTGGCGAAACTATTCCTTAAATGTCGAAAAAAGTATCCCGACCGGTTCCGCATTATTCGGTATGAAGATCTGGTTACCAACAAATCGGAGGTACTTGCCGATCTCTGCCAGTTCGTCGGAATTCCGTTCAACCCGGATGTTTTTGATTTTTATAAGAAGAGGGAAGAGACCTTTAAAACCTATAACAATCCACTGGTTGAGCGTTTTCATGGCAATCTGATGAATCCCGTCAATACCGGGAGGATGGATTTATGGAAGAGAGAGCTGACCCCGGAAGAGATCCGCATGGCTGACTTTGTAGCAGGAAAATATGCCGGCATGTTCCATTATAACCAATCCGGGAAAAATCTCAACCCCCTGCTCTGGTTAAAATCCCGTCCGATGGCCATCTATGGATTTCTTATTTTCAAGCTGTTTGTGTGGGGTTCCTACCTCCCTTCAAAGATCAGTTTGTGGCTTTCGGTAAAAATGCTGGTACTGGTCAGGGCCTGGCATTACTTTTCAAAGGGTAAAGTATAATTTGAAACAACACATTATGGGAGTTCCGTTTTTTTTCATCCTTGGCCGGCCGCGTTCGGGCACAACATTGCTGAAAACACTCTTTGATGCCCATCCGAATGTAAAAATTCCTCCCGAATTACCCATATTTCTTCCGCTTTACCAGAAATTCAAACATGTTAAAACCTGGAACAGGGAAAACATCCTATCCTTTGTTGATCATGTTTTTCAACCCAATGTATTCAACAACAGGAGGCTTGAAAACCTGAAAATCGATCGTGCGTTATTTACCGCCGACCTGCTGAACCTTGAGAACAATTGCACCATCCAGGATCTGCTGATTAAACTCAACGAACATTCATTTTCGGTTTTTCCAAAACAGGGTATCAAACTGGTGGGAGACAAAAATCCGGTCTATTCGATTTATATGAAAAGACTGATCAAAATCTTTCCCAAAGCATGGTTTGTGTGTATTATCCGCGATTACCGCGACAATTACGTTTCACTTAAAAACCTGCAGGAGGTCAGGCTTGAAGCCCCGGTGCTCACCCTCCAGATTGCCCGATGGGTGTACGTTACCAAACTGTTTCTGGCCTGCCAGGACAAATTCCCCGACCGTTTCTATGTCATCAAATACGAAGACCTGGTTACAAAACCTGAGGAATCGTTTCGCGATCTGTGTGCATTTCTAAGCATCCCATATGCTCCTGAAGTGTTCGATTTTTACAAAAAAAAGGATGATTTGCTGAAAACATTTCCAAACCCGATGATCGAACGAATTCATAAAAGCCTGATGGATCCTGTTAACACCGGACGAATGGATTTGTGGAAGAGACAGCTTACCGACCTGGAAGTTCAGATTGCAGACCAGATTGCCGGAAGAACTGCCGATATGATGGGTTACAGCCGTAAAACCAAAAATTTCAGCCTGGCAGTTTACATGAAATCGTTGCCCATGGCAATTTATGGAAAACTGCTTTTTTTATTGATGCAGTGGGGATCAATGCTGCCATACCGCAGCAGCCGGTGGCTCGCCCTGAATCTTCCCAAACTCGCCCGTTTCTATGGTCGTTTTTCGGAAAAGAGCAACGTAATTGCTCAGGAAAAATAGTAGAACCGGCCTTCTCCGGTAGTTTCAGTTTTTGAAATAAAGCGGCTTGTTTTCACTTTTTCTTCCCATTGCAACACGATTGGATCAGAAAACTCACTGGCTGGGATGGATAGCACTCCGGATTCTTCGTTCCCAGAAAGCGCCGCAACAGCCTTTCTGATCCTGGGAGCGCGCTTTTCAAAAGATTCACGGGTGATCTGATATAATTGGTTGTTCACCTCCTCCTGCCCCGGTTGCAATTCATAACCCAGCATTTTGACAAAAGCCTGCACACTTTTATTCTCTTTTAAAACATGGGCCTGGCCAAGGTTCCATTCAAAAACATTAAAAATGATCTCCGTGGTAATATAAGAAATAACCGCAGGGACAAATGTTTGATGATATTTGGGATCGGGTAGAAAAATCCCACCCTCACAAACCCTGATGTCCCAGTTGATATTTTTGATGTTGATCACGCCGATTTTTTCCCCCTGATACGCAATCACCGTGTAGAGGTTGTAAATATTGTTGATCGATTTAAACCACTCCTTCTGCATTTCAGGAGTGATATGATCCCTGAATTCATAATTATTGGCAACAACCGGATCATTTCTCCATTGTCTGACCATTTCAATATCCTCCTCTTTCAGGAAATGAAAAGTTAAACCATATCTCGCGTATTTCATATTACGGTGTTTTGACAGGCACCTGGCCCCCCTGTTGCATCCTCTATTCCTTTCATTGTCTGCATTGTCTGCATTGCTTGCATTGCCTTCATTGCCTGCATTGCTTTCATTGCCTGCATTATATAATTTTCTTAATAGAATAAGGTGGTTTCCGGTTTTGCACCTGGTAAATCCTGCTGAGGTATTCTCCAAGAACGCCCAGGCTAAACAGAATGATACTTGTTGAAAACAGGATGGTGACAATGAGCGATGTATAGCCCAGCGGAACATTGAAAACCATTTTTTTAACAATGAAAGAAATCCCGACGAAAAAGGTAACCAGCGAGATGATGAACCCTCCGTAAACCAGAACTTTAAGCGGAACCATGGTATAATACAATACAATATTGGCAAAAAGCCGGATCAGCGAGGTGATTGAATATCCCGACTGTTTATATTTTCGCGGAAGATGGCTTACCTCGGTAAAGGCAATATCATCGGTATACCAGAGAAGCACCTCATCGAGAAATATGAAGTTCTGCTCATGATGCCTGATTTTCTGAGCCAGTTCAGCAGTGAGCAACCTGAAAGAGGAGCCCTCTCCCGGTGAATTGTGGAACACTTTGGCCGATGTTTTAAGCGACCGGCTGCCCACATTCCGCATGCGTGAATGGTTTTTATGCCCGTAATAGCCATAAACCAGATCGGCATCCGACAGATGATACTCATTGATGAGTTTTGTAATCTCAGAGGGAGGCGTTTGCAGATCATCGTCAATGGTGATGATCAAAGTACCTTTCACATAATTAAATCCGCAAAAAGTGGCATTGTGCTGCCCGAAATTCCTGCTCAGCTGAATTGCGGTAATCTGCTCAGGATATAGCAGCTTCAGTTTTTTTATCACCTCCCAGCTTTGATCCTGGCTGTGATCATCGACAAAAACGACTTCAAACAACTCCTGCTGTGCATCAAAAACCGACTTCAGCCCGGCAAACAACTCTTCCAGTGACGATTCGCTGTTGAAAACCGGAACCACGACAGAATATTTTATGAGGCTGGACATTGAAAAATTACGAATTACGAATTACGAATTACGAATTATGATTTGTCACCCGCCACCTGCCACCTGTCACGATTTTTACTCCCCTCCCATAATCAGCGATGTCCCCGTGATCCATTTTGAGGCATCCGATAAAAAAAAGATAACAGCTTGTGCAACATCCTCAGGCTGCCCGATCCCCAGCGGATATCTTTTCAGGTAACGTTCAAGCGCCTCCTCCTGCATGTTCTTCTCTGATGGGTTCACGATCATGGGAGTGTCGACCAATCCGGCCATGATGCAGTTTGACCGTATCCTTTTGGCAACCAATTCCAGCGCCAGCGTTTTGGAATAGGCTTCAAGTGCCGCTTTTGATCCACTGTACAAAGCGCCGCCAAAATAGGGATTCCGGGTAGCTATGGTTGACATAAACAGTATGGAGGCTCCGTCGGAGAGTTTTTTCTTCCGGAGAATTTTGCTGGTCAGATTTACAGGAACATTATAGTTAATCCCAAACATACGGTCGATGTCGGCCCGGGTGATAAATTTGGCCGGCAGCGGGCCAACAATGCCGGCACAGTGAACGAGGCCATCGAGGGTTGGCAAACTGGCAATAAGATCATCCATCCGGGATTCGGTGGTCAGGTCAGCGACGAAGGACGAATGACGATTGACGACTGACGTGTCATGATCTTTTTCCAGCTGATTAAATGTCTCCTGCAACCTCACCGGGTCGCGGCCGGTAATTACGAGGGTTGCGCCATGTTCGGCAGCCAAAATCGCAGCCTGTCGTCCGATGCCCGAAGAGGCGCCGGTGACCAGAATCGTTTTTCCGGTCAGCGAGAATTTATCCATCATACCTCCAGCAAATCAGGAATACAAACATGGTCGGTTTCTATGATGGCCGAACCCCATGACAATCCAACGCCAAAGGCAGACAGCAGCAGCCTGTTGTTACCGGTTTCCAGGGGGTTTTTCAATGCCGCGATCATGGTTAAAGGAACCGAAGCGCCGCTGGTGTTGCCAAATTCCTTAATCGAGTAAGGCACCTTTTCTGCCTCCAGCTTCAGCATTTTCCGCAACGTTTCGTTGATGAGCCTGTTTGCCTGGTGAAACACCACAAAGTCAATAGCAGAAAGTGATTCGCCGGTATGAGCCAGCAACTTCTTAATGTTCGGAACCACTTCGCGCAGGGTAAAGTTGAACACTTCAATTCCGTCGAGTTCCAGATGCAGGCGCGAGCGGTAGATTCCCTTTCCGATCTTTTTAATCTCAAACGATTGACGCGACATCACATTGCGGGCGCCTCCGTCCTTGATCATCAAAGCCTTATAGCCAGAGCCATCGGTTTGGAGATTGAAATGCATGGCAGGCGCATTTTCAGCATATTCAATTGCGGTAACCGTGCCAACATCCCCGAACAGCGGGTAGGTACTCTTATCCCGGTAGCAGGTGGTGAGGGTTGAAATATCACCCACCATCAGCAATGCCTTGTGAATGGCGCCCGACTGCATCATTCCTGCAACAACAGAAAGGCCATAAACATACCCCGAGCAACCAAGTCCGATATCGAGTGCCATGCAGGAATGAGGCAACCCCAAACGATCCTGGACAATGCAGGCGGTGGTTGGGACAAGGTAATCGCGTGATTGAGATACGAATATCAGCAATTCTATTTCCGACCGGTTCCAATTCAAATCAGAAAGCAATTTTTCAGCGGCAACCACGCACAAATCCGAAGTTGTAGTTCCTTTTGAGGCCACCCGGCGTGTTTCCACGCCGATGTTCTTTATCAGGGATTCGCGTTCTTTGACAGAGATCCACTGATAATCGGCAGTGGCCTCCATATTTTGAGGAACTGCAGCTGAAATTCCACTGATTTTTATCCCGGGAAGGGAGAACAGAGCCATTGGGGATTTACGATTTACGATTTACGATTTACGATCAGGGCGTATATGTCTTTTACGGTTTTGGATTTGATGAGGTCGTCGGCCGATAGGGTTACATCGTATTCGGTTTTTACCATGGCAATTAAAATCAACGCGTTGATTGAATTCCATTCAAATGTTTCTCTGAAATTGCTGTCAGCCTTCAGAATACCAGGTTTAAGATCGTCAAATTCGGCCTCTATATGTTTGATAAACTCTTCGATGTTCATTTTCAAGTGTTTTAATATGGCAAAGGTAAAGAATTTTGCAATAACAGAATAAAAACTTAATTTGGCTGACTGTTGCGCAACAACTCCTGCATATGAATAGTACACCTCCGCGATTATTATTGATCAACCCGGTAAGCCGCTACCGGGTCGGTTTGTCACACCAGGATGCGGACAAAACGCCTCCGCTTTGCCTTGGCATCATTGCAGCCCTTACCCCTCCCCCATGGAAAACACGCATTCTGGACGAAAACTATCAAACCTTCCGTTACCGTGAAGCTGATCTGGTCGGAATCACGGCCTACACCCCCAATGCATTCCGCGCATACGAAATTGCTCAGTTTTACCGCGAAAAGAAAATTCCGGTGGTAATGGGAGGCATCCATGCCTCCATGTGCACAGATGAAGCGCTCCGATATGTTGATGCCGTGGTTGTGGGCGAGGCAGAAACCGTTTGGGCTACCCTCCTGGCCGATTTTGAAGCCGGACGATTACAAAAAGTCTATCGCGGAACTTTTACCGAAATGAACAACCAGCCCATTCCACGGCACGACCTTCAATATCCGCTTTATTACTGGCGGTCGGTGCAAACCTCCCGAGGATGTCCGATGAATTGCGATTTTTGTTCTGTGACTGCATTCAATGGGGGTCGTTACCGGATGCGCCCGGTTGAAGAGGTGCTGGATGAGTTACAGGCTTATCACGGCGACAAGCGCAATATTTTTTTTGTGGATGACAACATTGGCGGAATCAATCAACACCATCGCGAACGTGCCAAGGAACTTTTCAGAGGGATCATTGACCGAAGGCTGAAGTTTAATTGGTTCTCCCAAACCTCGGTTGATTTTGCCGATGACCCGGAAGCGCTCAAACTTGCCGCTGCCAGCGGTTGCCGGCTGCTCCTGGTGGGATTTGAAACTGAAAGCGTCGAAGGACTCAAATCGGCCAACAAGAAAAACAACCTCCAGCACGGAGCTGAAAACTACCGACAGATCCTCACGAAATTTCACAAACACGGTATCGGTGTGCTGGGAACTTTCATTTTCGGGATGGAAACAGATCATCCTAAGGACATTACGAACCGTGCAAAGTTTATTTCCAGGCTGAATGTCGATTGCATCCAGACCAGCATGCTTACCCCCTACCCCGGAACTAAACTCAGTCGCCGGCTGCATGAGGAGAACAGGCTCATATGCCAAAATTTTCCACACGACTGGCAGTTCTACAACTGGGAAGATATTGTCATCCGTCATCCGAACATTGACTCTGAAGATTTGGCCAAACGAATGACTGAGGGATGGAAACTCATGTACGATCCCAAACGAATCTGTGTCCGGTTTCTCAAAACCCTTTACAATACAAAAAGTCTTGAAACCGCCATCTGGTCAGTGGCGGCAAATTTCCAGTATCGCCGCATCATGCTCGAACGCCCTATTCATTATTGTACACCGCACAATCCGTGAATCGGCGGAACAAATCTGCGTGAAATATTTTTGATACCTTTGCTTCATGACGAAAGGGAGTAAAAGACTGTTGCTGATAAACCCCGCCAATGGCTATCGCAAAGGATATCTTCTGCGCCGTGAGTCGAAACAGGCTCCGCTGGGTTTGGGAATTGTGGCATCGCTGACTCCGCCCGAATGGTCTATTAAAATCATCGATGAAAACTTCCGGCCCTTTCGCTACCGCGATGCTGATCTGGTTGGAATTACGGCTGTGACTGCATCGGTAAACAGGGCTTACGAAATTGCTGCTTTGTACCGCAAAAATGGCATTCCTGTGGTACTCGGCGGAATACACGCATCTTCCCTTCCCGATGAAGCTTTGCGATATGTTGATTCAGTAGTTATTGGCGAGGCAGAAGGATCATGGGGCCGGCTTCTTGAAGATTTTAACCATGGAAATCTTCAAAAAACCTATACGTCAGGATTGTCAAATCTGAAAAATGCCCTGCCTGCCCGGCACGATCTTTTTCACCCTGGATACTTTTTTTCCTCCATTCAAACCTCCCGCGGATGCCCGATGGATTGTGAATTCTGCTCGGTACCTGCCTTCAACGGCCACCAGTATCGTTTGCGTGATCCAATGTCGGTGGTAGATGAAATCGCTTCAGTTCCCCATTCATTGCTCTATTTTGTCGACGACAACATCATCGGTTATAACAAAATGGCAGAAGAACATGCTGTGGCGATTTTCGAAGGAATGATCCGCCGGAACCTGAAAAAAGAGTGGTTTGCCCAGGCATCGCTCAATATCATTGAAAAACCGGAATTGCTGAAGCTGGCCCGGAGAAGTGGCTGTAGGATGCTGCTTATCGGAATTGAAGCGGAAAATGCCGATGCACTCAGAGATTCCAATAAAAAAGTCAACCTGCGTCTTGGGGTTGATAACTATAAAAAAGCCTTTCGCATGATACACAAGCAGGGAATCGCGGTGCTGGGCGCGTTTATTTATGGCATGGACAGCGATACGCCGGAAGCGCTGAAAAACCGCACCCGGTATATCCTTTCCAGCAGCGTGGATGTGACCCAGGCCAGTGTGATGACCCCCTTGCCCGGAACCCGTTTGTTCGAGAAATTCAACAAAGAAGGCCGGCTGCTGTGTCACGATTTCCCGAAAGACTGGCAGCATTTTCACTTCTCGGATGTGGTTTTCAATCCCGCACGGATGACCCCGAAAGAGTTGGCAGAATCAACAAACCAGGCTTACCGGCAAATTTGCAGCATGCACACCCTTCGAAAGAAGTTTATCCGCACCTGGTGGAATACCCGGAGCCTGCGAAGCGCCGTGTGGGCATATAATTCAAATCTGAACTACCGGAGTGTGGGACTGGAGAAGCCGAGTGAGTACAGATATTGAAATTATCAATGCAAACAATGCAAACAATGCAAGCAATGCAAACAATGTAAATAATGTAAATAATGCGGGGATGGTTCTACCCTTTTTTAATTTTGAATGATATAGAAGATGCCAGATAACCGGAAGACATTACTTTTGATAAATCCCGCGAACAAGAGCGGCAGCGGATTCATTGTGAACAAGGATACCCGCTATCAGCCATTGAGTTTGGGAATTATTGCCGCTTTGACACCTCCCGACTGGAAAGTGAAGATCATTGACGAAAATTTTCGCCATTTTAAATACTATGACGCAGATTTTGTAGGATTCACCGCATTCAGCTCCACCGTTTCACGGGCATATGAACTGGCAAAAATATACCGCGATAAGGGAATCCCTACTGTAATTGGCGGTATTCATGCATCAATGTGCCCCGATGAAGCTGCTCAGTTTGTTGATTCTGTGGTAATCGGAGAAGCTGAAACGATATGGCCGAAAGTGATCAGCGATTTCGAAAACAGGAGCCTGCAACGAATTTATAAAGGCCCGCTCAGCGATCTTATCCAGTCGCCAAAACCCAAAAGAGAGTTGTTTCATCCCGGGTATATCTTTGCCTCTGTACAAACTACCCGCGGATGCCCGATGAACTGCGATTTTTGCTCTGTAACCGCCTTCAACGGAAGTCAATACCGGTATCGCCCCATCGATGAAGTGATCAGTGAAATGGAGGAGATTCCGCAGAAAAACATTTTCATCCTGGATGATAACATTGTGGGCAATACCAACAAAGCGCAATTACGGGCAATCGAACTTTTTAAAGCCATGATCGACCGTGGCATTAAAAAAGAGTGGATTGGTCAGGCCTCACTGAATGTGGCCGATAACGAAGAAGTGCTCAAATATGCGGCCAAAAGTGGTTGCAGAATGCTGTTTATCGGGATTGAATCGGAACGGGAAGACCAGTTAGCCGGGGCAAATAAAAAACTGAATGTGAAGATGGGGGTGAACTCATACGATGATGTATTCCGGAAGATGCACAAATATGGCATTGCGGTTATCGCCGGGTTTATATTCGGATGGGAAAATGACACCATCGAACGCATCGATCACCGGGTAAAATTCACCCGCGAATGTTTGGCCGATTCTATCCAATCGACCCTGCTCACACCACTTCCGGGAACACGCTTGTTTGAACGGATGAAAAATGAAGGACGGCTGGTGATGAATAATTTTCCGGATGACTGGCAACATTACGGATATGAATCACTGGTATTCAACCCGTTAACCATGGACCGGAAAGAGATGCAGGATTACATTTTCAAGGTATTCGACAAGGTTTACGAGCCCTCTTTCCTCAAACGAAGGATGCTGAGAACCTGGTGGCGCACCGGGAGTTTCATCACGGCCTACTGGTCGTATATGAGCAACTGGAATTATCGCAGCATGGCATTCGGGCATATTAAAAAACCCAGGAACTGGTTACTCGACTGAGCCTATGAAACGTAAAACATTGCTGCTGATCAATCCGGCCAACCAGCTCCGTCAGGGGTTTCTCATCAACCGGGCTACCCGGAACCAACCACTTAGTTTGGGCATTATTGCTGCGCTTACTCCTCCCGATTGGAAAATCAAGATCCTTGATGAAAATTTTCGGGCATTCAAATATTATGAAGCCGATTTGGTTGGCATTACTGCATTTACCAGTACTGCGCCAAGGGCCTATGAGATTGCGGCCATCTATCGGGCAAAAGGGATTAAAACTGTGATGGGTGGAATTCACGCATCCATGGTTCCCGAAGAGGCCATGCAGTATGTAGATGCAGTGGTTGAGGGAGAAGCCGAACCTGTTTGGGCACAGGTGATTGCTGACTATGAGTCGGGAAGTTTAAAAAACGCTATAAAAGCCCGTTTGCGAAAGAGATCAGTCAACCCAAACCCCGCCGCGATCTGTTCCATCCGGGATATATTTGTGCCGGAATTCAAACTACCAGGGGTTGTCCGATGAACTGCAGCTTTTGCAGTGTTTCCGCGTTCAACGGTCAGCATTACCGGTTTCGCCCTGTTGAAGAGGTGCTGGACGAGCTGGAGGAGGTTCCGCAGAAATTTGTTTTTTTTATTGACGACAACATCATCGGACAAAGCAGGGAATCAAAAGAGCGTGCCCGACAGTTATTTGAAGGAATTATCAGGCGGGGAATCAGGAAAATATGGTTATCCCAGTCCTCTATCAATTTTGCGGAGGACGAGGATTTACTGGAACTCGCCTACCGAAGCGGCTGCCGGATGATCTTCCTGGGAATTGAAGCCGAATCGGAAGACCAACTCCGGGAGGCCAATAAAAAACTAAACCTGAGCCGGGGGGCAAAAACCTACAAGCACGTGTTTCGTACCATCCAAAAGCATGGCATAGGAGTAATTGCCGGATTTATTTTCGGATGGGATTCCGATAATGCTGAAACCATCATGCAGCGTGCCCGGTTTGCCGTAACATGCGGTGCCGACTCGTTTCAAACATCCATACTTACCCCCCTTCCGGGTACTGAACTTTTTGATAAAATTGCCAAAGAGAACCGGCTGTTATATACCAATTTTCCTTACGACTGGCAGCATTATGACTATTTCGAACCTACTATCAAACATCCTTCAATCCAAACCAGGATGCTGGATGGACATATTACCAACGCTATTAAAAAGATTTTTGCACCCCGTAACATAATCCTCCGGAACATTAAAACCCTCTGGAATACACGCAGTTTGGCTGCAACCTGGATGTTAACTTTAAATTACTGGCATTACCGGAACATTTTCATCAAAGGAAGACATCCTGAAAAATAAATCGCGGTTTTTCCGTTATAATCAGACCTAAAACAACAAAACCATGAAAATTCTGAAAAACAAAGCCTGGTTGCCATTGCAACGTACCATTCTGATCATGACCACGGTCATCTTATTTTCATCTGTTGCCTTTGCCCAGGGTCCGGGGAGCGGCGGTAAACGCGGTGGTTCCACTCCTGAAGAACGGGCCAGCCGCCAGACCGAAATGATGAAGGATGGTTTAAACCTGACTTCTGCTCAGGAACCAAAAGTTTCTGCAATCAACCTCAAGTATGCCAAAAAGATGGAAGATGTAAGGAAGATTGCCGACACCGCGGCAATGCGCAAATCAGTTAAAAGCCTTAACCAGCAAAAAGAGAGTGAATTAAAGACCATACTCACCGCCGAGCAGTTCAAATTGTATCTGAAACAGATGGAGGAGATGAAAGCCAGGCGGCGTGAAATGCCACGTTAAAAATCGACCATGATGCCGATAGCGGGCAGTATGGTACCGGCACTATTTTCGATCGTTCTCAGTTCATAACGTTCCTGCCCCTGCTGATCGATATATTTCTTCACCGAACCGTCTTCCTGGGTGTTCACCAGCAAATCGGGCTGCTGAGCCTGAAAATTCAGCACATTCTGAACATCGAGGTAGAACATCAGCGACCATTTCTTAAAATAGAAGCCCTTGTCGATGCGGATATCAAGCTGATTGAATGATTTAAGCCTGAGGGTGTTAAAAGCATCATAATCGAGGTATCCCCTGCCTTGGGCATCCCATGCTGTGACCAGGCTCGACTTGTTCATATCCCACGGCGTATAGGGTTGTCCGCCCGCAAAACGCCATTTGGCGCCGATTTCCCAATTGTACTTGAATTTTCGGCCCACAGTAACATTGATCAGATGCCGGTTGTCCCAGGCCGAAGGAATATAGACGCCGTCATAGTTAGTGAACTCACTTCTGACAAAGGTATAGGTCATGATCACATTAAATTTGAAAAAGTCGGCATTTCTGATCAGAACTTCAAAACCGTATGCACGCCCTTTTGAAATGGGCAGTAACGGCTCATCTCCCACCGAACCAAAATCGGTACCCTTGCTTGCCAGCGCCACCGAATCTTTGATTGAGAATGGATAGTTGCGGTAATATTTGTAGAAACCTTCCAACGATATTTTTGTATTTTGCTTCGGCAGGAATTCAAGGCCAAGCACCACATGGTCGGCTGAAATATATTCAATTCCCAGCGAGTCGTTTACGAGTGTGCCGTTGTTGCTGCGAAATCCCAGTGAGGTATAGGCTGGTAACTGATAATAACGGCCAACGTTAAAGTTGAGAAAAAATTTATCGGGGATAAACGAATAGGAGGCTGAGAATCGTGGTGAAAAATGCTTCAGAAGGTTATTCATTTTGTCACTATAGTTATTTGCATCCATCCTGATGCCAACATTTAAGTTTAACCGGTCGTTTAAAAAGGCCCGGTTCACCTGACCAAAGAGGTTCCATTTCCACATTTCGATCCGGGAGTTGTAGTCGAGGGTGCGAAGCTGGTTTTGAATAAATATCTTCTGATAAGTCTTATTGGTGTACTTCGCATATTCAAGTCCGGCACCATAGGTGATTTTCCATTTCACCAGGTCGGTTAGTCCTTCATAGCGCAGCTTGTTTTCGATCTCCTGCGAATTGTACTTGAAAAGCAGGCTGTCGGGCACCTCCACATTGTCGGTATATTTGATTTGATCGTTGTTCAGCATGTTTCGGCTTAACACCCATGTGTCATATCCTTTTGCACGAAAATGCCGGTAAACAAGGCCAAAAACATAGCTCCACTGATCATTTACAGGAAGCGACTGCAGAATATAATTCTGAAAGGCATCCGGATCAGCGATTCCTGTATTTAGCTTATTGTGATCAAGCGCCCCGATGGAAATCACCGACAACTGATCTCGTTTGCCAAGGTCAATTTTATACTTGAACTGGTAATCATTGTAAGTCGGAAGAAATGGCAGCTTCAGTGCACTAAAAAGAAACTGAAGGTATGAACGTCGAACAGAAAAGATCAGGGAAGAGTTTTTGGTGATCGGACCATTCAGGGTCAGGGCGAGATCACTTGAGCCTAATGAAATACGGCCGCCGAACTTCTCTTTATTGCCATCCACCTGACGGAGATCCATCACAGAACTAAGGGCATTGCCTCTCGCCGTGGGAAAAGCGCTCGAATAAAGCTGCACCTCCCTTATAAAATCAACATTGATGATGCCTATCGGGCCACCCGACGACCCCTGGGTGGAAAAATGGTTCAGGTAAGGAATTTCTACTCCGTCGAGATAAAAACGGTTCTCACTGGGTCCGCCTCCCCTTACAATCACATCATTGCGAAACGATGGGGAGGATGCCACTCCCGGTAAACTCTGAATAACTTTTGAGATATCCCTGTTTGAACCCGGGCTTCGCTCGATTTCCTGGATCGTGAGCTTTTGCAAAGATACCGGAACCTCCTCGTTTCGCTGAACAACAGAGGGTTTTATCTCTACCTGTGCCAGTGTGGTAACCTGCTCATGGAGGCCGATATTCATATCTGATGTTTTGGAATTGGTTACCAGAAAATCGTCGGAGGTGAATTTTTTAAAGCCCACCGAAGTGGCAATCAGCCGGGCATACCCCGGCTCAACTTTGGAGATGGTATAATAGCCATCGATGTCGCTTGTGGCTCCCTGAGAAGGTTTCCCGTCAATAATGATGTTGACGAATGGAATCGGCTCATTGTTTTTATGGTTGAAAACACGACCTTTGATGGTGCCGGTCTGAGAAAACATGCTGCCGCTGAGCATAAGGAGAATCAGGGTCAAAAAATACTTATAATGGAGCTGATTTGGCATGGTAAAATATAACTTGGTTGGAAAATGAATTGAATTATTTAAACTCATTCTAAATTAAGACAAGTGTCATGCCAGACGATATTCATCTGACAATGTTACAGGGCAATCGATTTATTTTTCGGACTAAAGGCCGATGAAGTGTTCAAAATCGCCCTTCAGGAATCGTTCAACAAGTTTATACCGTTGAATTTTGCCGCTGCTGGTGCGGGGAATGTCACCCGACCTGATGAGGATGAATGTTTCGGCATTGAGACCAATCACAGCAGAGAAATGGTTCTTTATTTCGCGGCAGAGCAACCTTGCAGGCTCATTGAGAGCGCCCACCAGAAAAACTAAAAGTTTGTCACGCCCTTCCGGTTCATCAAAATAACCGGTGATGACCATTTTCCCTGGCGCAAGCTGATCAAGTTTCAGGGCGATCGTTTCGAGGTCGTGGGCGTAATAATTAATACCATTGATGAAGATGATGTCCTTCGAGCGGCCGGTGACATAAAGATCGCCTTTGAAAATGAACCCAAGATCGCCGGTAAGCAGCCATTCTCCTGCGAAAGAGGAAGCAGTTGCGTTCGGATTTCCGTAATATCCCCGGGTGAGATTTTCACCCCTGACAAGCACATGCCCCACAACACCTTCAGCAACCGGCGCACGCTGGTCGTTCGTGATTATTAACGAGCAGTGATCAAGGCTCCTTCCCAGGTTTACAAGATGAATAACATCGCTGTCACCAACCCCGGGTTCGACCGCCATACCCTTGCCAAGGAGGTTGGGCCGACTGAAAGCCATTACCTCTGCCTCCCTGAGCCGGTCGGGGAAAGTCACGGCCAGGGTGGCTTCAGCCAGCCCATAAGCTGGAAACATGGCTACCGGGTTGAGTCGAAAAGGTTGCAACACTTCAAGGAAGGCTCGCATGGTGGCAACGGAAATGGGTTCTGCTCCGTTAAACAGAATTCTCACCGCCGACAAGTCCCAATCCTGTGATGCGCGACGCCCGAGATACCGGCTGACCAGCATCTGGCCAAAATTGGGACAGGCTGTAATGGTACATTTCTTAAAAGTCATCATATCAAGCCACAACGATGGATTCTTTACAAAATCAACCGGGTCGATAAAGTACTGGGAAACTCCAGCATACACCGGGGTGATGTGAAATCCGATCAGACCCATATCGTGGTATAGCGGCATCCAGTTTACCGAAACATCACCGGATTCAAGTTTAATGCCTTTGATGATATCGGTGGTGTTGACCAAAATGTTGCGATGCGAAAGCATGACCCCTTTCGGATCGCCTGTGCTGCCCGAGGAGAATTGGATCAGGGCGAG
>DYQT01000280.1 GCA_020719165.1 Draconibacterium orientale
ATGTGCTGATGTGCTGATGTGCTGATGTGCTGATGTGCTGATGTGCTAATGTGCTGATGTGCTGATGTGCTGATGAGATAATGAAATGATTGATAAATTGGATGGTTATGAAAAACAGGGTTGTAAGGTTGGGAGTTCTGCTGGTGGCAATTGGTTTGGTTTTCTCTATAGCCGGCCGGGCGCAGGTTGACGCGCAGGAGCAAGAGGTGGGGATTGTGGAACATCTTGACACCGTTATTTCGGCAAACCTGATGTTTAACAACGAGCAGGGTCAGCCCGTTCATCTTAAATCTTTAATTACAAAACCGACCATCCTGGCATTGGTTTATTACGATTGTCCCGGAATTTGTCCCCAACTCCTTTCAGGGGTTTCAGATGTTATTGAAAAAATGGGACTGGAACTTGGAAAAGATTACCAGGTGCTAACCGTCAGCTTTAACTGCGACGACACACCGGAGGCCTCTGTGGAGAAGAAAAAGAATTTTCTCAGAGAACACAGCAAGTCCCGGGCATCTCACTGGCAATACCTCACCGGCGACAGCGCCAATATTTATGCCCTGACCAACACAGTCGGGTACAACTTTACCCGTGCCGGCAACGATTTTATGCATCCCTCCTGCATCATGGTGCTCAGTCCGGAAGGCAAAGTTACCCGTTACCTGTATGGAACCACATACCTTCCTTTTGATGTAAAAATGGCCATTGTTGAAGCCCAGAAAGGGCAGTCGAGGCCCACCATCAACCGGGTGCTGGAATATTGTTTCAGTTATGATCCTGAAGGACGGAAATACACCCTGCAGGTGACCAAAATCACCGCAACCATCATCATTTTCTTTGCACTTGCTTTGTTTATCATTCTCATTGTCCGGACATCCCGGAAGAAATCGAAACCACAAAATTCATAATATGACTGAAGAAAAGACGCATCACCCTGAGCCAAGTTATCTCGTTGATACCGGGAAACATAAAGGCCTGATGGCCTGGCTTACCACGACCGATCACAAGCGCATCGGATTGATGTACATGTATGCCATGATGGTATTTTTCGCTGTCGGAGTTATTCTCGGCATGCTCATGCGAATAGAGCTTTATTTTCCGGGGGAGCAGATTTATGGCCCACAGATGTACAACGGAATATTTACCATTCACGGAATCATCATGATCTTTACCGTGGTCATTCCCGGACTGGCAGCGGTTTTTGGGAATTTCTCAATGCCTATCATGATTGGCGCCAAAGATGTCGCTTTTCCCCGGCTGAACCTTTTCTCGTTTTATCTCTATGTTCTCGGCGCAGCCATTGCACTGGCATCTCAATTCATGGGTAACGGGCCACCCGACACCGGATGGACGTTTTACGCGCCGTACAGCATTCAAACCCATACCAACGTGGTTGCCGCTGTTTTCGGAGCCTTTGTCCTCGGATTCTCCTCGATCCTCACCGGGTTGAATTTTATTGTAACCATGCACCGCATGCGTGCCCCCGGAATGACCTTTTTCAAAATGCCCCTTTTTCCATGGTCACTTTACGCAACGGCATGGATACAGGTTTTAGCCACCCCTATTGTTGGCATCACCTTGCTGATGATCATCGCTGAACGGTGGTTGCGCATTGGCTTCTTCGACCCGTCTTTGGGAGGAGATCCGGTATTGTATCAGCATTTATTCTGGATATATTCCCACCCGGCTGTATACATCATGATTTTGCCAGCCATGGGTGTGGTCACAGAAATCATACCCGTTTTCGCCCAGAAAAAAGTATTTGGTTACAAAGCAATTGCCATCTCCAGCCTGACAATTGCCATGGTTGGTTATTTCGTTTGGGCACATCATATGTACACTTCGGGCATGAGTTCAACCGCGCGCTGGGTATTTTCATTGCTTACTTTCCTCGTTGCAGTTCCCAGTGCCATCAAAGTTTTTAACTGGGTTGCCACCATGTATAAAGGCTCCATTTCTGTCAAGCCTCCGTTTTTGTTTGCACTTGGATTTATATTCCTGTTTATGATCGGCGGAATGACCGGACTGTCACTAGGAGCGCTGGCCACAAACATTCACGTTCATGATACAGCATATGTAGTTGCCCATTTCCATTACATTGTTTTTGGCGGGGTAGGCTTCGCCTTCTTTGCGGCTATTTATTATTGGTATCCGAAAATGTATGGACGCATGTACAACTTTAAAATGGCCAACTGGTCATTTGTGTTCCTGTTCACCGGCTTCAACCTGCTCTATTTTCCGCAATTCATTATCGGAATGATGGGTATGCCACGCAGGTATTTTGACTACCTCCCCCAGTTTACCTTTGGCCATCAATTGTCGTTTTTCGGCGGGCTGCTATTGGTTATCGGATTCATTATCATGTTGATCACCCTGTTCAGTAAAAAAGGCGAAAAAGCTCCCGATAATCCCTGGGGCGGACTTACCTTTGAATGGTTTATTCCCTCGCCTCCCCCGCTTGAAAACTTTGATGTTATGCCGGAGATGGGCAAAAATGAACAACCTTATGATTATAAATAAAGGAAAGATGAACAGTCAAACGGGTATGCCGGGCCGTAAATCGTAAATCATAAATCATAAATCGTAATTTAAAACATGGAACATCGCGACGACATTGGTGCTAAACTGGGCATGTGGGTTTTTATTTTCACAGAGATACTTCTTTTTGGCGGGTTATTTCTGGTATACGCGATCATGCGCAGCAGTTTCTCGACAGAATTTCACCAGGCAGCCCATCATCTGAATGCATTTATCGGGACGATAAACACAATTGTACTGCTGGTGAGCAGCGCTACCGTGGCCATGTCGATAACTGCCGTTCAAAAAGGAAACAACAAATTGGCTGTGGCCCTGTTGTTCATCACCCTGCTGTGTGCCGCAGCATTTATGGTAAACAAATATTTTGAATGGGGTCATAAAATTCATATCGGACTTTATCCCGGATCAGACCTTATGCTCAAGCTGAGTCATGGTCAGGTGATGTTTTTCAGCTTATACTATTTTATGACCGGCCTGCACATGTTCCACCTTGTGGTTGGAGGAATTATTCTGACGATTGTGATGATTAAGGTTCAGCAGGGAACCATCAATTCAAAAAAGTATGTTCTTCTTGAAAATGGCGGCCTCTACTGGCATCTCGTCGATTTGATCTGGATATTTCTTTTTCCGCTGTTATATTTGATAACGTAGCTAATATGTAAGGTAAACACTTGAGCAGAGCCAAAAATCGTAAATCGTAAATCGTAAATCGTAAATTGTAGAAAGATGCACAACGATACAGTTCACATAACCCCCTACCGCACGCATGCCTGGGTATTGATTACCCTGCTCGCGCTTACATTCGTCACAATTACTGTGACCTGGATTGATCTGTCGGCCTTAACGGTCGCCGTTGCTTTATTAATTGCTTCGGTAAAAGCATACATTGTACTAACCTATTTTATGCACCTGAAATTCGAATCATCCCTGTTCCGGGTGTTCGTGTTCATGGTGTTGGCCATATATGTGCTGGTCATTTTGTTTACGTTGTCGGATTATTGGTTGAGGTAGGAATGCTTAGGGTAAACAGGTAAACAGGCGACAAAGCAATAATTCGTAATTCGTAATTCGTAATTCGTAATGTGTAATTCGTAATGTGTAATTCGTAATGTGTAATTCAATGTCGTTTAGTTAACAAAAATAGGATAAAAAA
>DYQT01000281.1 GCA_020719165.1 Draconibacterium orientale
CAAGCTATGTGTTGGAAAAGTAAAAAAATATTCTCGCTGAATCGCTGATTTTTTTACATCAGAGGTTGGTTAATAAGAAATAATTTATAACTTTGCACTCCCAAATTTACGAACATCAATACATTATAACATGTACGCAATCGTTGAAATAGCCGGTCAGCAGTTCAAGGTAGAACAGAATGACGAAATCTTTGTTCACCGGCTCGAAGGTGACCCTGGAACCAAAGTAGAATTTGATCAGGTAATGTTGTTGGATAACGACGGTAAAATCAGTGTAGGCAAGCCCTTGGTTGAGGGCAGCAGCATCAGTGGCACGATTGTGGATCATGTACGTGGCGACAAAGTTGTAGTCTTCAAAAAGAAACGCCGCAAAGGATACGAGAAAGAATCGGGTCATCGTCAGGATTTCAGTAAAGTTCTGATTGAAAATATTAATTTCTAATAACTCAGGTATTATGGCACACAAGAAAGGGGCAGGAAGTTCAAGCAACGGCCGCGAATCGCATAGCAAACGTTTAGGCGTTAAAATTTATGGTGGTCAGTATGCAAAACCGGGCGCCATCATTCTCCGTCAGCGCGGAACAGTGCACAATCCGGGGCTCAATGTCGGAATTGGTAAAGATCATACCCTCTTTGCCCTGGTTGAAGGCATCGTTGAATTCAGAAAAAGGCGCAGCGATCGTTCATTTGTTTCGATCGTTCCGATGGAAGAAACCGCGAACTAAGTTATCACCGCACAACTCGTTGTGTGTTTTAAACCTTCCGGGTTCTAAAAACCCGGAAGGTTTTTTTTATTAATTTTGATCTTGATTCATATTTCCTTTTAACATCCGTTTTATGCTCTCCCTTAACTTTATCCGCGAACAAACACAAGAGGTTGTTGACCGTCTTGCACTTAAAAATTTCAACGGCACCATCGTCATCAGCCGGATTGTGGAACTGGATAATCAGCGCCGTGATACACAGAAAAAACTTGACGACATTCAGTCTCAGGGAAACGCCATCGCCAGGGAGATCGGGGTGCTTTTTCAATCGGGTAAAGTGACTGAGGCAAACCGGTTGAAAGAAAACACCGGAGTGTTAAAATCCCAGGCAAAAGAGCTCGACCTTTCCCTTGAAAGCATAAAAAAGGAGCTGGACGAATTGCTGGTACGCATACCAAACCTCCCCCACCCCTCTGTGCCACCGGGAAAAACACCTGAAGACAATCTGGTGGTGTTGCAGGAGGGAGAAATCATACCGGCTGCTGAAACAGCAGTACCGCATTGGGACCTTACCACAAAATATGATCTCATCGATTTCATCACCGGAAATAAAATTACAGGTGCAGGTTTTCCCCTGTACAAAGGAAAAGGAGCCAGGTTACAGCGGGCGTTGATCAATTTCTTTCTTGATGAAGCCATAAAAGCCGGATACACTGAAGTACAACCGCCTTACATGGTAAACGCGGCATCAGCTTATGCCACAGGGCAGCTGCCCGACAAGGATGCGCAGATGTATCATGTCGCGCTTGATGATCTTTATCTCATACCCACAGCAGAAGTCCCAGTAACCAATATTTATCGCGACACCATCCTGAAAAGCCAGGAGCTTCCTGTTAGAAACGTGGCTTATTCGGCCTGCTTTCGCCGTGAAGCTGGTTCCTACGGCAAAGATGTTCGCGGGTTGAATCGGTTGCATCAGTTTGACAAGGTTGAAATCGTACAAATTGCCCATCCTGATCAATCTTACAAAATTCTGGAAGAGATGCGGGAATATGTAACCGGTTTGCTGCGAAAACTTGAACTTCCCTTCCGGATACTGAAACTTTGCGGTGGCGATATGAGTTTCACGTCGGCGCTTACCTACGATATGGAGGTGTGGTCAAGCTCCCAGGCAAGGTGGCTTGAAGTAAGTTCCATTTCCAATTTTGAAACTTTTCAATCGAATCGTCTGAAGCTTCGCTTCAAAGACGAAACAGGGAAAATGCAAACTGCGCATACACTCAATGGCAGTGCGCTGGCATTGCCCCGCATTGTTGCTGCCCTGCTTGAAAACAATCAAACCCCTGACGGGATCATCATTCCCAGGGCGCTGGTACCTTATACCGGATTCGATCTTATCGGATGAGATGAAGCCAGGTGTTTTTCTAATATCCCCTGTAAAGCTTTCCGGTCAATTGGCTTGGTAAGAAAATCATCCATTCCTGCTTCCAAACACCTCTCCTTTTCCCCTTTGATTGCACCGGCGGTTAAAGCAACAATCTGCACACGTCCGCCATTCATCTTCTCATGGCTTCTGATGGCAACCGTTGCCTCTATGCCACTCATTTCAGGCATCTGAACATCCATAAATATCAAATCCGGCTTTTTTGATTTTGCCAGGTCTAACGCCACCTTGCCGTTTTTTGCCTCTAAAACCCTTACATTGGGTACCATCTGTTTGATGACGGTTTTCACCAACAGCATATTCAATAAAACATCCTCCGCCACAAGTACGGTCAGAGGAAGATCGTTTGATATCTCGTCCACCGGAACCGGCAATGGTTTTTCAGGGCTTATTGCCACTGGTTTCGGATGGTCGTGAATGCTTTTCAGATAGTTAAACAACTCCTGCGACTTTACCGGTTTGGTTAGGTTGAACTTAACTCCCAGCTTTTTACATGCATCATAAATTTCACCATCATCAGAGGAGCTGTGCAGTAATATGGCGGGTTGCTGTTCCGGTGTAAGTTTTAGCTGATCGCGAATCATTCTGATGGTATCGATCCCGTTCAGATCGGGCATGTGATAATCAACGATAATCACATCAAATGGTTTTGAAACATTGAGGAGCTTAAGTGCAGAGAGTCCGCTGTCAACACCTTCAAATTCGAGGCCCCAACTGATAAAAGTATGCTCAAGAATCATTCGGTTGTTATCATTGTCGTCAATGACCAAGACCCGGTTTATACCTGTCAGGCTGCCTGAATCAGATTTTTCACCAACCTCATATTCAGCTAAAATGGTAAAAACGAAATCAGATCCCTTTCCCGGTTCACTGAAGATTTCGATTTTGCTGCCCATTTTTTCAGCCAGCATGTTTGATATTGTAAGGCCCAAACCGGTTCCGCCGAATTTCCGGGTTGTTGATGAATCGGCTTGTGTAAATGCCCTAAAGAGCTTTTTTTGTTGTTCTTCGCTGATCCCTATGCCGGTATCGCGAATTGAGAATCTAAATCTGCCATACACTTCGTCTTCCATGGAAAAAGTCACCTTCAGTTCAACCTCACCAGAGCGGGTGAATTTTACCGCATTTCCCAGGAGGTTGACTAAAATTTGTTTCAGCCTGATCGGATCTACAACCGCAAAACGGGGAATATCAGATTGAATATTCAACAATAACTCAAGGCCTTTCTGCGATGCATGGTATTTGATAATGTCTGAAGCCTGCCCGGAAAGTTCGATAATATCAGTTTTAATATGATCAAGCTCCAGCTTTCCGGCCTCTATTTTTGAAAAGTCGAGAATGTCGCTGATGATTCCCAACAGCGAATGACCGGAAACATGCACATTCTCCGTGTACTGTTTTTGGATTTTTGTCAGCGGTGTTTTGAGCAAGAGCTCTGTAAAGCCGATAACCCCGTTGAGTGGTGTG
>DYQT01000063.1 GCA_020719165.1 Draconibacterium orientale
CCGTTTACTGGCTTGCCCGCATGATCCAGGCCGGAGAAGATCCTAAATTCATCGCCAGACGTATGTTAATTCTCGCCTCTGAGGATATAGGGAATGCAAACCCGAATGCTTTGTTATTAGCAACATCCTGTTTCCAGGCGGTGGAGGTGATCGGATACCCCGAATGTGACTTAATACTTTCACAAACGGCCATTTACCTCGCCTGTTCTGTCAAAAGCAATGCATCCTACCTGGCCATCCGGAATGCGCAGAAATCCTTCAGAGAAGTTGGGGATCTCCCGGTTCCGCTGCATATCCGCAATGCTCCTACCTCGTTGATGAAGAAAATAGGCTATGGCAAAGACTACAAGTATTCCCATGATTTTGACAACAACTTTATTGACCAGGAATTCCTTCCTGAAAAAATCAAAGGAGTGAAGTTTTACGATCCTCAGAACAACCAGCGTGAAAATGAGATTCGGGCGAGACTGAAGGCACTTTGGAAGAATAAGTATAAGTATTGAATGAAAACAGATTCCCCGAATTGAAAAATGTAAATCAGCAAAACGAAAAATATGAATAACGGTTTTTTTAATGCGCTTGCGAACAATGCGAACGGCAATTTTTTCCTGATTGCCGGGCCGTGTGTTGTTGAAAATGAGGAGATGCCAATGGCAATTGCCAGCCATATAAAGAAAATCACCAGCCGGCTGGGTATTCCGTTCATTTTTAAAGCATCCTATCAGAAAGCCAACAGGTCGCGTTCCGATTCATTTACAGGTATCGGAGATGAAAAAGCGCTCCAGCTGATTGGTAACGTCGGAAAGGAGCTGCAGATTCCGGTGATTACAGACATTCACAATGAAGATCAGGCCGCAATGGCTGCTGCGTATGTGGATATGCTGCAGATTCCGGCTTTTCTTTGTCGCCAAACCGATTTGCTGGTGGCTGCAGGAAAAACAGGGAAGGTTGTTAACATTAAGAAAGGTCAGTTTGCCTCGGCCGAATCGATGAAATTCGCGGTTCAGAAGGTGCTTCAAACCGGTAATTCGCAAATCATGCTGACAGAACGGGGCTCCTCATTTGGCTACAACGATCTGATTGTTGATTTCAGGAATATTCCGGATATGCAGGCCAACGGTGTTCCTGTGATTGTTGATGTTACCCATTCCCTGCAACAACCCAATCAGTCATCGGGAATAACAGGAGGACGGCCAAATCTCATCGAAACCATAGCCAAAGCAGCCATCGCGGTTGGGGCCAACGGAATTTTCCTCGAAACACACCCCGATCCGGCAAATGCGAAATCGGATGGCGCCAATATGCTGCGAATCGACTACCTTGAGGATTTGCTGGAAAAGCTTGTCAAAATAAAGAAGGCACTTTATTGAATTTCCAATCCCTTGATACCGCCTGTCTCCTTATGGAATTGAACTCTCCATTTGCTGGCAGGCAGAAATGATACGACTCCTAACTGAGAAACAAGACATTGAGTTTCTTCCTGGGTGCTTTCATCAAGTTTCACTGTTACGCGTGCCAATTCAGGGATACGATATGAGAACCCCTGAATCTTCGTCTCTTTTTCAGCCTTTTTCAGATAATTTGCAACAGTATTGGTATTGCCAACCCGCTGAATCTTTATGGTCACCACCTTTCCTCCCTGTTCATCGAGGTCAATAATACCTTTGGATTTCAGGAATTTAAAAATCGGTATCTCCGTATTGATCTGATTTGGAATGGGAATATACTTATAGCTGAATGTCAAGCTTTTATGCAAACTGACCCCGGTAAAAAGCTTCAGATATTCCCGTTCCATGGTTTTCAATTGGGTATCCATGTATTCCAGAGTCTCACGGTTGTAGTTCACCTCCTGGGTACCGCTTAACAGGTTAAACCGGTTATCTTTAATCTTGGAAATAAAATCGGCCGCCTCCTTCGCTTTCTGTTCGGGTGATTTTTCGACCATGGTCCGTTTGTAATATTGTCGTTCAACAGTGAGGGTGTCGATATTTATTTTGCGGATAATGGTATCAACCTTTTCAAACACACTCACATCGGCCGAATATTTAAACAACTCTCCAAAGGCATCTTTATCAGCTTCTGAAAGTAAATCATCTGAATTGGACAAAGGGAAAAAACTGCCGGATGTATCAATACCTTCAGGCATTGTGCCCAGAATCACTCCGGCATTGCTGAGCGAAAGAATTCCCATACGCTCTCCTTTTGACATTTTATCACCCATTTCGACAAAATAATACTGATCGGGATCGGGTTCAGGATAGGTGGTTATGATGATATCGCTGATCTTATATTCAATGGAATTTGCCTGCACCACATTTTTCAAACCGAGAAATCTCAGTGCGAAATCGGCATATGGGCCTTTGTAATTTTCGATGCGATCAATTTTAACCTCTATCTTAACCACCGTCCGTGGCAGGGAATAAAAAATTCCCTCTTTTGTTTGCGGGGCAGCATTGTTGTCAATGCGCACCACATTCAGTTGGGCAAACACTGAGCAGGAAACCAGAATTGTCAAAATGACGGTTATTGCGATGGTCTTCTTCATAATTTGATATTTATCGTGTAAATAAAAGTTCACGGTATTTTGGCAACGGCCATAATTCATCATCTACCAGCAGCTCCAATTTGTCGGCATGGTGCCTGATTTTCTCAAAATAAGGTAACACGACGTTGCAATAGGCAAATGCCTTTTCTTCCGGTTCGTGAATCAGATTCGCTGATTTCCGCGCTTCGAGCATTTCATTTACGTAGGTTTTAATTTTGTCTACATGTTCGGAAATTTCGGTGATCGTTTCCATTTGGTTCTGAGAAAGTTTCCCATAGGTTTTAAGGTCAAGTACCTGTTTCAGCCCCTTCACGTTTTCGATGAGGGTGTTTTGATACCGTATGGCCACCGGAATGATATGGTTTCCGGCCAGGTCACCTAAAATCCTCGATTCGATCTGGATTTTTTTCGTATAATTTTCGAGCCTGATCTCATGACGCGCCATCAATTCACGACGTGAAAGCACATTATTCCGTTCAAAAACATCAGCCGATCTCTTTTCGACAAAGCCCTTCAATGCTTCGGGAGTGGTTTTCCGGTTTGACAAGCCCCGTTTGGCAGCTTCCTCTACCCACTCATCAGAATAATTATTTCCCTCGAATCTGATCTTTTTCGATTCCCTGCTGTATTTTTTTATGACCTGAAACAGGGCATCATCTTTACTCACTTTCTTCGCAATCAGGCCATCAACCTCCAGTTTGAATTTTCGCAGCTGGTCGGCCACAATCAGATTCAGAACAATCATGGGAGGGGCACAGGTTTGGGCCGAACCCACCGCGCGAAATTCAAATTTATTGCCGGTGAATGCAAACGGAGATGTGCGGTTCCGGTCGGTATTGTCGAGCAATATTTCGGGAATTTTAGGAAGGTTTTTAAGCAGATCACTTTCCGTTTCAGTTTTTGCTATAATATGTTTATCCGCTTTTTCGATGGCATCAAGCATTTTGGTTAGCTGGGCGCCAATAAAAACTGAAATTATGGCAGGAGGCGCCTCGTTGGCACCAAGCCGGTGATCATTTCCCGGTGAGGCAATAATTGCCCTGATGAGATCGGCATGTTCATGTACCGCTTTGAGGATATTGACCAGGAATGTCAGGAAACGAAGATTTTCTTTCGGTGTTTTACCGGGGGAAAGCAGGTTTTCGCGGGTATTTGTAGCCAACGACCAATTGTTATGTTTTCCGGAGCCATTCACGCCGCTGAAGGGTTTTTCGTGAAGAAGTACGGTAAAATCATGATGCCTGGCAATTTTATCCAACAGGTGCATCATCAATTGGTTGTGGTCGATGGAGAGGTTTACCTCCTCAAATACCGGGGCACATTCAAATTGGTTCGGAGCCACTTCATTATGGCGGGTTTTAACCGGGATGCCCAACCGGTGAGCCTCATACTCAAATTCCTGCATAAATGCCAACACGCGCTGTGGGATCGTTCCAAAATAGTGATCTTCAAGTTGCTGGTCTTTGGCAGATGAATGGCCAAACAATGTTCGGCCCGTGAGAACCAGGTCAGGACGGGCCAGGTATAGCGCAGTATCAACGAGAAAATACTCTTGTTCCCATCCCAGGGTTGCAAAAACTTTGGTTATATCCTTATCAAAATACTGACAAACCTCCACTGCTGCTTTATCAATGGAATAGATGGCCTTGAGCAGCGGGGTTTTAAAATCGAGCGATTCACCAGTATATGAAACGAAAACAGTGGGGATACAAAGCGTACGATCCATGATAAATGCGGGCGAGGTAGGATCCCAGGCCGTATAACCGCGGGCCTCAAAAGTGCTGCGAATCCCACCACTTGGAAAACTGGAGGCATCGGGTTCCTGCTGGGTTAACTCATTGCCTCTGAATTTTTCTATTCCCTGTCCGCCTTCGACCGGGTCAACAAAGGCATCATGTTTTTCGGCTGTTGCGCCAGTCAATGGCAAAAACCAGTGGGTGTAGTGTGTTGCCCCTTTGCTGATTGCCCAGGCCTTTATGCCGGCAGCTACCTGGTCGGCAATTTTCCGGTCGATCTTTTCGCCCTTTTCAATTGAATTCATCACCTGATTAAAGGCCTCTTCGGTGAGATATTCGCGCATGGCGGCCTTATTAAAGGTAAGTTCACCAAAATATTCGGAAGCCTTCAGATTTGGGAATTCCACAACATGCTGTTTGCGTGTCATGGCTATTTCGAGGGCTTTAAAACGTAAATTATCCATAATAAGTTATTTTTGTTTTTTAGGTTCATGCTTCTTCCGAAGAAGGATCAACCCGGCAAATGTAAGAAATCCATTTAAAATAAGCAGTTCAAAACCAAAACGGTATCCATGGAAGATATGAACAGAATATTCGCTCAGAAAAAAACAAATGACCGGAGAAAGCACTGCTATCAAGGGAACCCAGCGATCGTGGACTGAGAATTTTGTGAATAACCCAAAAGAATAAAGTCCCAGCAGCGGTCCATAGGTATACCCTGCAACCGTAAATAATTTATCAATCACAGCGCGGTCGTTGATGGCCCTGAACAGAACAATTACCATCAGCAGGATTCCTGCAAATGCAACATGAACCATCTGCCTTATCTGTTTCTTTTTATGCTCTGTAAGTTCCTCGCGTTTGTTTATTCCCAGAAAATCGATGCTGAATGATGTGGTCAGCGAGGTGAGAGCGCCATCGGCACTGGGATAGGCAGCAGAAATCAATCCGATCAAAAACACCAAACCGGCCACCGGTCCAAGATGGTTTATGGCAATAACCGGGAAAAGATCATCGGTTTTGGCTGGCAAAGCAATTCCTTTATCAGCAGTAAAAAGATACAGACTCGCACCCAGAAACAGGATCACGAAATTGACGAACAACATGATGCCTGTAAAGGTGAACATGTTTTTTTGAGCATCACGGAGTGAACGGCAACTCAGGTTTTTTTGCATCATTTCCTGATCAAGCCCAGTCATGACAATCGCGATAAATGCGCCGCTGAAAAGTTCTTTCAGGAAAAACCGCTTATCACTCCAGTCGGTATATATTATTTGTGAATAGTTACTTACATATACTTTGTGTATCATCTGTCCAAGATTCAGCCCCATACTGTCAACAATCAGATAGATTGACAACACCAGTGACAACAGCATGAAGGTGGTTTGGATGGTATCTGTCCAGATAATGGTTTTGATGCCTCCTTTGAAGGTGTAGAGCAGGATAAGCAGAATAAAAATCAATACTGTTACAAAAAAAGGAATATTCCAAAAATCGAAAATAAAAATCTGCAGCACATTTACAACAAGGAACATCCTGAAAGAGGCGCCAATGGTTCGTGAAAGAATAAAGTAAAAGGCCCCGGTTTTATATGACCAAAAACCAAAACGTGTTTCCAGATAGGAATAGATTGAAGTAAGATTCAACCTGTAATACAATGGCAGCAGCACATTCCCGATTACGAGATAGCCGAAAACATATCCAATAACAACCATCATGTACGAAAAATTCGCTGTTCCAACCCAGCCGGGGACTGACATAAAGGTTACCCCTGACATGGAAGCGCCGATCATACCATAGGCAACTACGAACCATGGCGAAGTTTTATTTCCAAGGAAAAAACTCCGGTTGGTCGATTTACGTGACGTAAGCCAGGTAATAACAAATAATAGAGCCGTGTAGGCAAGAAAGCAGAGGAGAATGATGGTTGGAGTCAATGGAAAAATATTAAGTTACAGGTCATTGGCAAAAGAAATCAGGTCGGGATAAAGATAGTCAATTTGTCGGTGGTACATTTTTGCAAGCGTTGATTCGTGTGATATCAGCACTGTTTTCATTCCGCATCGTTTGCCAAAGATCATGTCGGAGAGTGAATCACCAGCCATAACCGATTGTTTGAAACGAATATCCGGAAATAGTTTGCGGGCCTTGAGGGCCATTCCTATGTTTGGCTTACGCATTACAGAAAGTTCTGAATTCAGGTGCGGAGAATAGAGCACGGAATCGACTTTTCCTCCTGATTTGGTAATTTCCGCCGTCATTTGATGATGAATTGCCTGCAGTTCAATTTCGGTCATCAATCCTTTGCCTACTCCTTGCTGATTGCTGACAATGATGATCCTTCGAAAATGATGATGAAATAGTTGCATGGCGTCCAATACCCCGGGTAAAAAATCAAACTGATCCCATTTTTTAACGTAATCACCTGCCAGACGGCGGTTAATCACGCCATCGCGGTCGAGAAACAGGGTCCATGATGGGTTAATCTGTAAACGTTGCAAATTCATGTTGTGCCTTTAAATAGTCATCAGGGATGCCAATGTCAAGAAAATAGCCATCAGAAGGAAATCCATACAGTTTTGAATGGGGGAAATATTTTTCAAAGCAATCTTTTTCCATTGAAAAACGGCCTCTGAATTCAGGTTCCATCAGGAAATATTTCTCAATGACATACACTCCCCCATTGATAAAACCAGGAATGGAACCCGACCCTTTTTCTTCAAATCCGCTGATACGCCCGGCCCTGTTCAGTTTTACCCGTCCATATCGCCCTGTATCATCCATTTTCCGGAGTGCAATGGTTGCTTCCGCTTTTTTCTTGAAGTGGAACGCCATCAAATCCTTGTAATTCAATTTAAAAATGCTGTCACCATTCATCACCAGGGCGTGAAGTCCTTCAATTTTCCATAGAGCCAAACGGATGCCGCCGCCGGTTCCAAGCGGTTCCGTTTCCACGGCATATTGAATGGACAGTTTTTTATACTCCGCACCGAAATGGTCTGAAATTATCTCATGTTTGTAACCCACCGAAAGCACTACTTTTTCAACTCCCTGTGATATAAGATAATCGAACAGATACTCGAGAAATGGCCGTTGATTGATGAGGGCCATCGATTTAGGCCGGTCATTGACGACCTTTTGCAGTCTGGTGCCGAATCCTCCGGCAAGAACAATAGCCTCCACGGTCAGCCCTCTTGCGGAAACAATGTTGACTCAACAAGTTCACAGATAATGTGGCCAATCATGATGTGGGACTCCTGAATCCGGGGTGTATCAGTTGATGGAATGTTGATTAAAAAGTCGCATAAAACAGCCAGATTTCCTCCGGTTTCACCGGTCAGGCCAACCGTGGTGATCCCCATATCACGGGCCACCTCAAAAGCCCGGATGACGTTTTTGGAATTTCCTGAAGTTGACAAACCAATCAACACATCCCCCTCTTTGCCAATTCCTTTCAGCAATCGCGCATACACTTCGTCGAACGAATAATCATTGGCAACGGCCGTCATAAAAGAGCTGTTTACATGCAGCGCCTCCGATGGCAATGGCGGACGATCGTAATAATAGCGGCCTGAAAACTCGGCTGCCAGATGCTGGGCGTCGGCTGCACTGCCACCGTTTCCACAAAAGAGGACTTTGTTCCCCCGGGAAAAAGCATTGGTACATACGACTGCGATCTTTCTTATATCGCTAATAAGCAATGAATTTGTTAGTATTTTCTGCTTAACATCGATGGATTCCTTAATTGATTCTATGATTTGCATACAGTATTTGTTGAATTATATGTTGATTTTGCTTTCAGATTTTTTTTTAGCGACAGGTCATGCCCTGTCTCTAAAGTCTCAAATGGTCCAGTTTGATAGTCCCTTTGAGGTAAATTCGTATCGTTTGGTTTGTCCTCCGAATTTCTTTAATGATTCGATAACTTTCGAGCGGTTGTTTCCCGGGCAATAGAAAAACATAAACCCGCCACCCCCTGCACCTGAAATCTTCCCTCCTGTTGCCCCGTTTTTCATTGCGGTATCGTAAATTTCATCGATAAAAGGATTGCTCACCCCCTCTGCCAGATTTTTTTTATACTTCCAGCCGAAATCGAGAATCTCCCCGATTTTATCCAATTCACCCATCAATATGGCCTCTTTCATCATAACCGCCTGTTCCTTCAACTTATGCATTGCCTCCAGAGATTTGACATTTTTCGCCAGCACATTTTTGGTTTGCTGCTCAATGATCTTGGAGGATAACCGGCTTGTTTCGGTATGATAGAGAATGAGATTGTGGGCAAGTTCATCGAGGTATTTTTCGCGGATTCTCAAGGGGTTGACGATCACCTTATCATCTTTGAAAAACTCCATAAAGTTCACCCCTCCGAATGTTGCGGCATACTGGTCCTGTTTTCCGCCGGCCATACCCAGATCATTCCGTTCGATCTCATAAGCCAGATAAGCCAGGTCATATTCGCCCATGGGCAGGTTAAGCCACTCTGCAAATGCCCCCACTATTGCAACCACCAGGGTTGAGGAAGTTCCCAGACCTGAACCCGGCGGCGCATCTACATAGGTTGACAATTCAAACGAAAGTGGCTTGTGTGAAAAATCACGGACAATCCTGTTATAGATTCCTTTATGCAAATCGAGTTTGCCGTCAATGGCCAGTTGATCAACCGAATCAAGGGTGTAAAACTCCTTTTTATCCATGGAATTGAACACAATTTTACCGTCATTCCTTGGTTGGATGGAGGCATAGGCATACATGCTGATGGTTGCATTCAGAATGGCACCGCCATAGAGTTCAGCAAACGGAGCCACATCGGTACCTCCTCCGGCTAAACCAAGGCGCAATGGCGCTTTACTGCGAATAATCATGTACTGAAAGTAAGAATTAAATACACGGGCAATTTTACCACAAATTTACAGGATTATCAGTTTGTTCAACAGAATAACCCCATCAATTTTCGTTTGTAAAAAATATATCCCCTGCGACAATCCGTCAATGTCTAATGAAATCGGGCCATTGCCGGGACTGATCACCTTTTCCCATTTTCGCAAAGAACTGCGCTGTGTGGTGAACAACTCCATTGAAGCAGTTGATAAGGCAGAAACATTAAGATACAATAAAACCACATCGTGTACCGGGTTGGGATAGATCCTCACCTTATACTTGTTTGAATGATTGTGGATGGAGTTGGCAAAGATCGCTACAGAATCGCAAAATGTTTGCACATTACAGGCATTTGTCACCTTTTCACATACATGATAGGTTCCGGGTTCATTGAATTGATGTTCAGGGTTCTTCAAATCTGAATAAAACCCATCACCAAAATCCCAGAACCATGATATTGAACCGTTTGATTGATCTGTAAACGCAACGTTCTGATCCTCTACCACGTAGCTGAAATCAGCTACAAGAGCCGGACAGACAATATACTCAATGGTAAGTTTTGGCCGACCGGCTGGATTTGGATTATCACAAGAAGCAAGAATCGTTCTGGTGAGTGATTCTTCTGTTACCAGGCGGAACAGAAATCCAAAATTGGTGGCAGGGTCCCGCACCATTTTTGAAACAAGGGTTGTCACATCAATGTTGGTATAATTTTGTGTAGGATCGGTTGCAGCAGGAATATAGACCTGATCAAGCGTTGTTGCAGTTGGCTGATTATTCCAGTTTGCCGTCATTTTATTCCAGGGTGTTGTAACTTTCTGCAATAAACTTACATTATCTCCATAATGCGTTCCATTCCCGTTATCAATATAATAAAGGTTGAGTTTTGCAGAAAGAACAACGGCTGTGTCGGGGATCTGTGTCAGGTCAAACTTTAAAAGGCTCCGACCAACTCCCAACTCACCGCCATAAGTCCAGGCATTGGCAGAGAACGTAGCTGTTGTCGGATCTGGTTCTTCCGGGATCACACTGTTGAAATAGCAATCAATCCCCGAATTGGGTCCGGGTTGAAGAACAAGTGTGTGGACTTGCGAAAAAACATCGGACATTCCAAAGATGAATAAGATCGACACCATTACAAACCGGAGCATTTTCATGATAATAATGTTATGGGGCTAGATATTTTTCAAATATACTATTTTCCTAACAACAAATCAATGGCACCGGTCATTTTATTCCATGAATATTTTTGTTTTTCCAACGCTGCATTGGCAGAAAATTCGGATTCTCTGTTTTCCTGATAAAAACGGACAATAGCGTCAGAAATTTCATGGGGAATGGGTTCAACAACATAACCCACCTTTTCATGAGGGACAAATTCTGCGAGTCCGCCAACATCTGTAATAATCATGGGTTTGTTGAAATGATAGGCAATTTGAGTTACACCGCTTTGGGTGGCGCTTTTATAGGGTTGAACCACCAGATCGGCAGCGCAAAAATAGTTTAAAACCCTGCTGTCGGGAATAAAATCATTGCTCATGATGACCTGCTCTTCCAGCCTGTGATTGGCGATAATTTCGTGATACGGTTTTGGATCGCAATAGAATTCGCCGGCCACCAGCAATTTTATCTTCAATTGGCGCAAACGGTCGTCCGAAAAAGCTTCCAGCAGCAAATCCAGCCCTTTGTAATCGCGGATAAACCCGAAAAACAGCACATACCGGAACCCGGGATCAAGGTTTAGCCTTTTCAGCGCTTCCTGTTTCGGGATGGGGTCGCCAAAATTGTCGTATAACGGATGTGGACAATACAGTTTTGGTTTATGGGCATCAAATTTTTCAAGGTCCTCCATCACCGACTTCGACATGGCAATACATCCATCGACACTGCCAATCCAGTATTGCGAAAGCAGCCGATCGCCAGGGCGGGATTCATGTGGGATCAGGTTGTCGATGATGGTGACAATCCGGGAGTGCTTATTGCGCTTGATAATCCGGCAAATGGTGCCGAAACATGGGGCCATAAAGGGCATCCAGTATTTAACGATGACCAGATCGGGATTCAGTTTTCTCAGTTCCAGTCCAATTTTGATCCAGTTGAATGGATTGATGCTGTTTACCTTAACGAATATGGGCAAGTTTTCCGGGGCAGGTTCTGACGACATTTGTGTTTTCCCCGGAAATAAAAGGGAGGGATACTGAAGGCTGAAGGTGTAGATGAATGCATCTGCGCCATTGTTCCGGTATTCGCGGATCAGCCGCTCATTGAAAGTTGCCAGTCCACCGCGCAAAGGATGGGCAGAGCCAATCAGGACAATTTTCTTTGGCGCTTTCATCCCACGCCCAGTTTCTCTTCAATGAGGTAGTGATTCCGGTCAAAGGAGCTTCTTGAAACAAGTTCGCCAAGGAACCCCGCAACAAACAATTGAGTTCCGATAACCATGGCCAGCAACCCAAAGTAAAACAAGGGTCGTTCGGTCATTTTAAATGCCTTGTAGAAATATTTCTCATAGGCGAGATATCCGGCGATGATGAGACCCAGGAGAAAAATCAGGCTTCCCCAAAGTCCGAAGAAGTGCATCGGTCTTTTGCCAAACCTGGAGGTGAAGGTGATGGTGAGGAGATCAAGATACCCTTTGTAAAAGCGGTCGAGCCCATATTTGGTCTTGCCGAATTTTCGTTTCTGATGATGAACCACCTTCTCTCCTATTTTTGAAAAACCTGCCCATTTTGCCAGGAATGGAATGTAGCGGTGCATTTCGCCATACACCTCAATGCTTTTAACAACTGTATTTTTGTAAGCTTTTAAGCCGCAATTGAAATCGTGCAGTTTGATCCCCGACATCCGTCGGGCCGACCAGTTGTAAAACTTGGTCGGAATTGTTTTTGAGATGGGATCATGGCGTTTTTTCTTCCAACCCGAAACGATGTCGTAACCCTCATCAACAATCATTCTGTACATTTCGGGCAATTCGTCGGGACTGTCCTGCAGATCGGCATCCATGGTAAACACTACATCTCCGGCGGCAGCGATGAAGCCAACATTTAATGCAGCAGCCTTGCCATAATTGCGGCGGAATTTGATACCTTTTACGCAGGCATTTGACATCTGAATGTGCTGAATCACCTGCCAGGATTTATCCTTGCTACCATCATCCACAAAAATAATTTCGTAGGAAAGTTGATGTGCCTGCATAACGCGATCGATCCATGCAGCAAGTTCAGGCAGAGATTCCTCTTCGTTTAAAAGAGGTATTACAACGGTAACATTCATTGTTTAGGATTACACGGTGGTATTCAAAGATGGATCTTCTTTTTTCAGGAAAATCGCAAGAATTAGTCCAATAAAAGCAGATACTGCGGCATAGGCTGCGAGGCCCCAAACAACCATCATCACCGGTGTCATGAATTTCGCCGACATTGCCAAAGCCTGTTCCACTTGTTCCTCCGACATATCGGGTTGTGCAGTTAACATGTTTTCCCGGGCCTGATCCAGCAATTCATTAACAAAAGCCGGGTGAATAAACTGGATAAAAACGTAGAGATACACCGAAGAGAGGATACCGGCAAATATGCCAATCCAAAAACAGGAGCTGAACGCTTTGCCGTAAGTGAGAAAGCCGTTTGAATATTTTTTCCGATATTCAAGAGTACCCCAGATCATGCCTGCAATAAGGAAAATGTAGCCAATCCAGTTTACTGCTTTATTCAGATAAAGATCCAACAGGAACATGATCAATGAAAAAACGATCATGGCAGCGCCAGTGATCAGGCCATAATAAATTCCATTTGAAAGGGCGGAACGCGGTTTTTCTTCCATGGTAACAGGTTTTAAGGTTTGTAGCATGGCAAACTTACAAAAAAAACCGTCGTCTTGTTAAAAGGAGCTGATAAATTTGTATTTTTGCAGCGGGTAAGTCTTATACGACCAGCTCCCAACTAACTCCCCCAGGTTTGGAAGAAAGCAAGGGTACGATGGTTGAGCGGTGCGATATAAGGGGCTTACCCATTTTTTAATTACGAATGACGAGTGACGAATGACGAATGTAAGTTTCGTTAAAATCTATACCTTTGAAGTAATTTTGCAGTTGAAGTCAATTTCGTTGTAACTATCAATTACCGTTATTCGTCATTCGTCATTCGTCATTCGTCACTTGTCATTTATAAATGTTACTCAAGATCCATCCCGACAACCCCAGCGAGCGACAAATCAAGATTGTCGTTGATTGTCTGCGCCAGGGTGGGGTAATTATTTACCCATCGGATACTGTTTACGGGATGGGTTGTGACATCACCCAGATCAAGGCAGTTGACAGGGTTGCGCAGATCAAAGGGATCAAGCGTGAAAAAGCCAACTTTTCGTTTGTTTGCAGCGATCTCAGTCAGCTTTCGGGGTACTCAAAACCAATCGCCAACCATACTTTCAAGGTAATGCGGCGTGCTTTGCCGGGTCCTTTCACCTTTATCCTGAATGCCACCAATACGGTTCCACATTTTTTTCAAAGCAGGAAAAAGACGGTGGGCATCCGCATCCCCGATCACAAGGTTCCAATTCAGATTGTCGAGATTCTTGGAAATCCGATCATGACCACCTCTATACATGCCGACGACAGGATTGTCGATTATCAAACTGACCCTGAGTTGATTTATGAAATGTTTCACAAACTTGTTGACATCGTTATCGATTCGGGTCATTGCGGGCTTATTCCTTCAACCGTAATCGATTGCACCGGCGAAGAGATGCAGATTATCCGCCAGGGAAAAGGGCAGCTGGAAAATTTCATTTGATGCTTGCTTTCTCATGGTTATCGCTGTATCTTTGAAAAAAAAAGGTTATGAAACAACTTATCTTTCTGATGATGGGAGTGATGTTTTTCTCGTTCCTTTCTGCACAAAACAACACAAAAGTTTTATTGGAGATGACCACCGCCACGGGCTGCTACCACTGTCCATCGGGAAACCACTACATTGACAGTCTCGCCAATCTTCATCCCGACAAGGTCATTGTTCTCCGTTACCAATTTCCACTCAACAGTTATGACCCGATTTACTACCAGGATTCGGCAGAGATCAACCAACGGTCGAAAGCGATATTTCCGACAGGTCAGTTCGGCCTTCCCGGAACCTATTGCAACGGGGTTTATCACAAGATGGGTTATCCCGACAGACTAACCAGTGATTCCATCGACAGTGTTTATCGCGTCCGGAACCATTTTCTCCTGGAAATCGGGCACCAGGTAACCGTTGATTGCGATTCACTTGACATTACCTTCACGATAACGAGCGATACCATTCAGGAGTTCGCTGCCGGAAAGTTGTTTGCCCACATTGTTTTGATGGAGGACTCCATCTTTTTCAAAAACCCTCCGGGGAACAATGGCGAAAAAGATTTCTTCTTCGAGTGCCGCAAATTTGTGCCGGAGGTTACCGGATGGCAGATCCCCGATCAATGGAGTGCCGGTATGACCCGGACTTACTCATACAAAGTCCCCATTCCTGGCTACATTTACGACCTGAATAATCTCTATGTCATCGGATTCATACAGAACAACAGCAATCTGCACATCCTGCAATCTGCAAAAGATCATCAGCAAAAGCTCCCCTATTATGCCGGAATTGACATTCATAAGAGTCTGAATTTCCCTCCGTTTACATGCGATACTATATTGAACGGGGCGAAGGTTTTCGTGAAAAACATGGGCACAGCAACCCTGACATCCTTCAGGTTATTGTACCGGGTTCACGGAGGTATTTACGACACGCTGCAATGGACTGGATCTGTTCCGAGCGATTCCCTGGCTGAAATCACCCTGCCGCCTCTGGGTATCTCGGGTGATGGACATAAAACCATCGACACGCAGGTAATCTACCCCAATGAACACTGGGTTGTAGAGTCGTTTGCAAGTCAGTTTTCGTCCAGTATTGAGGTCAATGTCATACCTGATGAACCACCGGTGCATGAGTATTTTACCAGAACTGGTTTTCCTTACAAAGGTTGGTTTATATACAATCCCAACCGGGATGGGAATACCTGGATGCAGAATAAAACCACGTCTGTCAGCGGTTATTACATGACTTCACTCTTTTTACGATCGTTTACCATGATGCCGGGGACCATCAACGAATTTTATCCTCCTGAGATCACTGTGCATCAGATGAGCTCCATGACGCTCTATTTTGACATTGCCCATATAATGACCGGAGGAGCACCAGACACCCTGGAGATTTTCTTATCGGATAATTGTGGAAAAAGCTGGACATTGGTTTACAAAAAAACAGGTAATGAATTCGCATATACATCAATACCATGGCCCGAATGGATCAATGGTGTTCCCGATTCAACTGAAGTGAACAGTTGGAAAAGACAAACGGCAAACCTAACCGGATATGCCATGGATTCCAAGATCAATCTACGGTTTAAATACACCCGGGGAGAGGGCAACAATGTTCATATCCGGAACCTCTACATCGGGCCAGGTGTGGGCATTCCCGACAGGCATGCCGATGCATTTAGCATCCATCCAAATCCGGCGCAGGGAATGATTACTATTGAATCAACCAATGGGGAGAGAATAATGGGAATTGAGGTTTTTAACCTGATGGGGGCTGTGGTTTTTTCCAAAATGGAACCGATCGTGGCAGGTGATAAACTCACCATCGATCTTACCGGCCTGCATGGCGGCATTTACATGGTCAGGATCAAAACCCGGGCAGGATGGATCACCAAAAAAATCATAATCACGGGGACCTGAAGCAAATGCACACACCCATAAAATCAAATTTATTCGACAATCTGCAAGAACAGTCTGATGTTGAGCGTTTCGATCAGCTGATCAAAACGCCGTCGCTGCTTATCGAGAAGATCACAAGT
>DYQT01000064.1 GCA_020719165.1 Draconibacterium orientale
TTATGCTAAGGTAATACTTATACCCAGCACATCAAAATAAAAAGTAGCCGAAAAAAAGAAGGGCAGCCATACCGGCTGCCCTTCAAATGATTTCAAATAATTTACAGAACTATTTGATAAAGATTTTCTGAGTAATTTTCAAGTCACCATTCTGCAGCGTGAGAAGATAAATTCGTGAGCTAAGATTTGAAAGGCTCAAATTCTTAACGACTTTACCATTAACGGAAACATTCTTTTCTGCATAAACTTTCATGCCCAGGCTGTTGGTAATGCTCATGTCGGCAATCACACTTTTTGCGGAATTCAGTTCAAGTGTAAATTCACCATTGCTGGGGTTAGGAAACACTGAGACAGAAACCCCATTGTTTTTTTCACCAATCGCGGTACAGGCATCGAGGTAGGTTGACACTTCCTTGGTAGCATCACAGGAGCCGGTGTTAACGGTTACGGAGAAGTCGTGTGCACCGATGCCATATTCAGCATAGGTAACATCAATGGTTGGGGTTGTTGCGCCACCAGGAGTCCATAGATATGAAACGGCGCCCGGAGTGGTAGCATCGAGGGTGATGGTTTGGTACCAGCAGGCGGTGAGTCCAGGTTCGGCAATAATATTCACAACCGGACCAACCTGCATAAAGTCAGCTTTGGTGATGGTATCTATCTGGCTTCCACGGTCAACGATCAGCATCACGTCGAAGGTGCCGCAGTTGTCGTAAACAACCACAGGATCTTTATCGGTAGAGGTTGCAGGAGTGGCGCCTTCAAAGAACCATTGATAAGTTTCAGGAACCCCGATATAACCACCTGAAGTGGTATTGGTAAAGGAAACGGGAACGCCTGTATTCACAGTTAAGAGACAACGGTAAAATCGGGGTTAAGGTCGATTACGCCGCGTTTGATGCCCTGGAATGTTGACCATTTTTTAACTGTTCCGCCTGGGCAATTTCCCTGACCGGCATCGTTGTTTTGCAACCATGCAACGAATTCGCACGATTCGAGTGGCCATGCCGGAAGCATCGAGAAAGTGAGCACAACGGTTTGAACCGGACCGCTTGAAAAATCAATCGGAGTTCCGTTCTGACTTGGAACCATCAGGCGGTTCACATGTTCCAGGTGAGTCTGCCCTTGCCAGTTAACCATAATGTCAGACTGGGTAACGGCAAAATGAAGCAATACATTGGTGGCAGAAATGGGGTCAGTTTTGGTAATGGTGCAGGTTATGGTATAGTCAAGTCCGTTATGGGTCTCTTCCATCTGCATTTCAACCGGTGATGCAACTACGATCGCTGCATTGTACTTTGGCAGGTAGCTGTTGTACATGGAGGTGGTGTGATTTCCTCCCACAACAGCCTGGTTGCCATCGAAGGTAGCTGTAGGGTAACCGCTGATGCCATATTTGGAATTACGGGCATTGGAGTAAACGTTGGCATAAGCATCTCCATTGTGGTTTTCGACAACAGCAACTTTTTTTCCGTTTGCCAGCAGGTCGTCAACCCCCATGGCAGCGCCAGGGCAATAGGTACACCAGGTGCCGGTACCAACTTCAACAACCACCATCTCGCGGGCGGTTGTCTGGGCCATAACAATAAAGGTAGCCATCAGGAAAATAATAGAAAGTAGGATTTTTTTCATAGGATTGGATTTAGCGATTTAGGGTTAATCATACTTCTTGGCAAAGTTAGAAAAAAAAAGAACAAAACCTAAAAATGAGGGTATAATGTATTATGAATAAAAAGAATATAATCGGGTTACCTGATTTCATCTGTCGAGTTTGGCCAGCGCATAGGCATAGGCCCCGATAGAAACGGCCCTGGAGGTGCCGAGGCGTGAAATGCCAACTCCGATTTTTTTGTTAGGGTCGAAAAATACCGACTGTGTGGTAAAAGGAACGGGGATTTCGACAGACGATGATTTCAGAAAGGATGCCAGCCCTGCCTCATCTTCAAGATTATAGGCCACCACCTCCATCCGTTCGAGGGGTTTCCCCGACATGGTATCGAAAGGGTAATTCATTTCTTCGACCAGTTTAGGCAGAAACAGGGGGTATGCGCCCGACAATCCACCTCCGATCACAACAAGTCCGTCGATCAATGTAATTGCATTGGCAATGGCATCGGCAGCATCGCGGGCGAAGGCTTCAAATGCATGAATAGCAGCATTTTGGTCACCCTTTACTCGTCCCATTCCAATCTCAAAGATTTCTCTTGGTTCGGGGCATGAAAACATGTTCAGTCCGGTGTTGTTGGCATATTCACGCTTTATTCCACGGATGCTGACACTCTCCTCAACGTCCCAGTTTTTAAAGGTACGGTTTCGTGTGCGGTTAATTTCGCCGCCAGAGCTGTTGTCGCCGCAAAGCAATCCGTCGCGGGTAACAATTCCTCCTCCGAAACCGGTGCCGAAAGTTCCTCCAAACAGGTTTTTATAACGTTTGGGGTTCCCGGCATCTTCCAGTTTTTTGTTTATTTCCGGAAGAAGTCCGGCAATGGCCTCCCCGTATGCAAAAAGATCCCCGTCGTTGTTGATAAATACCGGGATGCCGAAAGTTTCCTGTAACATGGGGCCAAGTGCCACGCCCCCCTTGAAGAATGGAAGGTTTTGAAGGTCGCCGATAATACCTCTTTCATAGTCGGCGGGCCCGGGAAATGCAAAACTGATGGCGACCGGCTTGTTAACCAATTTATTTTCAACCTGGCGAAACCCTTCGATGATGGTTTTCAACAGCGCTTCAAGATTTTCTGCAATAGCCGAAAGAACAATAGGCTCAATGATTTCCTGCTCAGCCTGCACGGCGTTGAAAACAAGATTTGTTCCCCCTGCGTCGAGGGTCATTACCGTACGGATGTCGTTTTTATAGGTCATGGGAGGTGGTTATTTCAAGATTACAGGTTAAGTGACACGTGACACGTGACACGTGACATGGGACACGTGACGAATGACAAATGACGAATGACAAATGACGAATGACGCGTTGCAATTGACGGCAAAATTAACAGTTATTGAGGATACTTCAAATTTTTCAGTCGGCCATAAACTTTTTCTTCCATTAAAATCCAAAAACCCAGATTACCGTGTCCCACATCCCGCATCCCACGCCCGGCATCCCCCGTCCCAGCCCAATGTCACGCGTCACGCGTCACGCGTCACGTGTCACGACTCAATGCGCCTCCAGCCAATTATTACCCGTATTCATCTCAACCAGCACGGGAACATTCAGGTGAATGGCGTTTTGCATGCCTTCGACAACGATTGGTTTAACAATTTCTGTCTCTTCCCGGTGCACATCAAACACCAATTCGTCATGAACCTGCAGAATCATCCTCGATTTAAGTTGCAGCCGCTCCATTTCTCTGAAAATATCAATCATGGCAATTTTAATCATGTCGGCCGCAGTTCCCTGGATGGGAGCATTGATGGCATTTCGTTCGGCAAAGCTGCGGATTGTGGCATTTCCTGAGGCGATATCGCGCAGGTAGCGACGACGTTTCATCATGGTTTCAACATGTCCCAATCGTCGGGCCGATTCGATGGTGCTATCCATATACGCTTTTATATCCGGGTACTTCACAAAATATTGGTGAATGATCTCTGCGGCCTCTTTTCTGGCAATGTTGAGTCTTTCAGACAAACCAAATGCCGAAATTCCATAGATTATCCCGAAGTTTACCATTTTGGCATTGCGTCGCATCTCTTTTGAAACCTCCCCGAGGGGAACTCCATAAACCTTGGCAGCTGTGGCGGCATGAATGTCGAGGCCGAGGTTGAAATCTTCGATCATACCTGCATCCCGGCTCAGATGGGCAATGATGCGAAGTTCAATTTGGGAATAGTCGGCTGAAAGCAGGATATAATTTTCATTGCGTGGCACAAATGCTTTTCTGATCTCCCTGCCCTTCTCGGTTCTGATGGGGATATTCTGAAGGTTCGGATTGTTGGAACTCAACCGTCCTGTTGCTGCAACCGCCTGGTTATAGGATGTATGAACCCTGCCGTCGCGTTCATTGATAAGGGTAGGAAGAACATCCACATAGGTGGATTTGAGTTTGGTAAGGGAGCGGTATTCCAATATTTTACTTACAATGGGATGCTTATATTCAAGTTTCGCCAGCACATCTTCACTGGTGCTGTATTGTTTTGTTTTAGTTTGTTTCGGGTTTTCGACGATCCGCAATTTTTCATACAGGATTTCTCCTAATTGTTTGGGCGATGAAACGTTGAATGTGGTGCCGGCATACCCATGAATGGCCGTTTCCAGAATTCGGATCTCCTTTTCGAGCTCACCTGAATATTCATTCAGTGTTTGTGAGTCAATCCGCACACCTTCTGCTTCCATCGAAGCCAGCACCGGAATCAGCGGTACTTCGATTTTGTCGAAAAGTTCGCGTGTATCTGTTTTGCTGAGTAAAGGTTCAAAGACCTCTTTTAACCTGAAAGTCACATCGGCATCTTCGGCAGCATATTCCTTTACCGATTCAACATCAACTGTGCGCATGCTGAGTTGATGCTGCCCTTTTTTTCCAATCAATTCTTCAATGGAAACAGGTTTGTAATGGAGGTAGGTTTCAGAAAGCAGATCCATCCCATGACGCATGTCGGGCTGGACGAGATAGTGAGCCAGCATGGTGTCGAACAGTGGTCCCTTTACCACTACATCGTACCATTTGAGGATTGAAATGTCAAATTTAAGATTCTGGCCGATCTTCTCTACTTTTTCATTTTCAAGCGCAGGTTTAAATGCAGCAACGATGTTCAGTGCATCATGATATACATCGGGAAGAGGAACATACCAGGCTTCAAATGGCTGCCATGAAAACGACATTCCGACAAGTTCGGCGGTATTTGGATTTAACCCCGTTGTCTCGGTGTCGAAGCAGAAGGATGTTTGCATTTCCAGCTTTGCAATCAAATCAGACCGCTTTTCGGGGGTATCGGTCAGATGATACTGGTGAGGGGTGTTTGCAATTGTTTGTAAATCAGAACCGGAGGCGTCAGTTTCGGATTTAGTGGGAGAAATTTCAGAAATTGAGGCAGCAGGGGCGGAGTTAAAAGTTTCTTCTGAGTTTGTAAACAGGTCATCCTGTTGTACCTTATTTGGTGATGTGGTGACTTTGCGACTTTGTAACTCCTTCTCCTGATTCGGCTCCACCCCCGGCTGCAATGTCAGAAAGGTAGAAAGTCGTTGCGAAAAAGTACGGAACTCGAGCTCATCGAACAGTTTTTTCAAACGTGGTTCATCCGGAGGATCCATGATGAGTTTGGTTTCATCAAATTCAATGGGAACATCGAGAATGATGGTTGCCAGTTGTTTCGACATCATAGCCTGGTCGCTGAATTCGATGACCTTTTGCCGCAATTTTTCATTGCCGATCTTATCGGCATTTGCGATAAGGTTTTCGACCGAATCAAACTCGGCAAGTAATTTTTTTGCAGTCACTTCACCTACGCCGGGTATTCCGGGAATGTTATCGGAGGCATCGCCCCATAATCCAAGGATGTCGATAACCTGCTCCGGTCGTTGAATGCTGAATTTTTCGCAAACTTCTTTCACCCCGAGAATTTCCACATCGCTTCCGAATTTGCCGGGTTTGTAGATAAATGTTTTATCGCTGACAAGCTGACCGAAATCTTTGTCGGAAGTCATCATATAGGTGACAAAGTCGTGCTTTTCAGCTTGTTTGGCGAGGGTTCCGATCACGTCGTCGGCTTCATACCCGTCAACATAAAGTGTCGGGATGTTAAATCCGGCGATTAATTCGTGAATATAGGGCAGCGAATTGATAATGTCTTCCGGGGTCTCCTGGCGATGTGCCTTGTAAGCATCAAAGCCGACTTTTCTGACGGTAGGAACCATGGTATCGAAAGCCACCCCGATGTGTGTGGGCTTTTCTTTCTTCAGTAAATCGAGAAGAAGGTTGGCAAATCCAAAAATGGCAGAAGTGTTCACCCCTTTGGAAGTTAGCCGGGGGTTTTTATTGAATGCGAAATAGGCCCTGTAGATCAGGGCCATGGCATCGAGCAGAAATAATTTTTTAGACATAAAAGGGATTGGTTCTGAGTGCATAAAATTAGATTAATTTTAGCTGAATTTGAATATAGATTGTAACTTTGTGTAAAACTTAAACGCCATGAGACAGTACCTGATTAAAAAAGGAAACCATTATTGCTCGATGAGCATTTTTGAAAAAATCGGAGCGATTGGCTGGAAAATCAAAAAATATTCCGTCCGGTTTAGATTTCACCCCAATAGTTACTGGACACCCAAACGGAATGTTGATGATCTTGACCAGAACAAGCTTACCGGAATTGCTTACGGCATGAATGTTCATGCGAACTCTGTCAGGTTTACCTGGGTGCCCGATTTTGAGGTTCCCGGTGCAATAAAAATTTCGGGATATACCTATGATGAGAAATCAGCGGCACCAAAATTTTCCATCAGGGAAATTACCACGGTACAGGTTGGTCAATTATGCGACGCCTGTATCGAAGCGGTAGGTAACGAGTATGTTTTTACAGTAAACGGACATACCGAACGAATGCCAAACGTCAACGCTGATCCCAATCTCTGTTTGCGCCTCTTTCCCTATTTCGGAGGGAATAATACAGCTCCGCATGACATGACGATTGAGGTAGATTATCTATAAAACACACACTATTTAACACCTGATTGTTTATATCTTTTGGTTGCATTCTTCCAAACAGGGTTGAATTTAGCTACATTTGAATCAATTCAAAATAGACTGGTATGCCCCTGAAAAAGATAAAGGAAAAGAAAATCTTCGTCCTCGACACATCTGTTATTCTCTACAACCACAACGCGATACGCAGTTTTGACGACAATGATGTTGCCATTCCGATTACCGTGCTGGAGGAACTTGATAATTTTAAAAAGGGCAACGACACCATCAATTTTGAAGCGCGTGAATTCATCCGCATCATCGACCGCTTATCGAACAAAGCCACCCTCACCAAATGGATATCGCTTGGCATGGCGAAAGGAGGCAAGTTCAAGGTGGTGATGAATGAGCAAAGCGAGCTCGATGCTGTGAAAGTTTTTGGGGAGAACAAGCCGGATCATCGTATCCTCAATGCCGCCCTTGTCATGATGGCCGAAAATCCCGATAAAAAGATCATTCTGGTATCGAAAGATGTCAACCTTCGGCTCAAGGCTAAATCACTTAACATTTCGGCGGAGGATTTTGAAACGGGGAAAATCAAGGATGTAGAGGGGTTGTATTCGGGAAAAACCCTTTTGGAGGGTCTTGACAAGGCGGTGATTGACGTTATTTATGAAGCAGGATGGTGTATGCCGGAAGATATTGGCATTAAAAATCCTGTTCCAAATCACTATTTCATCCTTAAAAACGGGAAAAGTTCCGTTCTGGCATTTTACAATCCGCAGAGTGAACGGATAGAAAAGATCGAAAAAAAGGGATGTTTTAAAATCAACCCACGCAACGCCGAACAGGTTTTTGCCCTTCATGCGATTTTAAATTCCAATGTGAAGCTGGTTACCATGCAAGGCATAGCCGGAACCGGTAAAACGCTGCTTGCCCTGGCCGGTGCCCTTGAGCAGAAACGGAATTTTAAGCAGATATACCTTGCACGGCCCATCGTGCCGTTAAGCAACAAAGATATCGGTTACCTGCCTGGGGATATTAAATCGAAGCTCGATCCTTACATGCAACCGTTGTGGGATAATCTGAAATTCATCCAGAGTCAGTTTAGTGAAAAAGACAAGGAGTATAAGATACTTACAGAGGCGGTGGAAAGTGAAAAACTGGTCATCACGCCTTTGGCATACATCCGGGGACGCAGTATTTCGAATGTGTGCTTCATCGTTGATGAGGCCCAAAACCTTACCCCGCATGAGGTGAAGACCATCATAACCCGGGCCGGGGAAAACACTAAAATTATATTTACAGGAGATATTTACCAGATCGACACCCCCTATCTTGATGCTCAGTCAAATGGCTTGTCAACCTTGATTGATAAAGTGAGAAAGCACGACATCTATGCACACATCAGGCTGGAAAAAGGGGAACGGTCGGAGTTGGCAAATCTGGCGAACGAACTTTTGTGATTTCACCCCGCCTGATTCCCCATAGAAGAGACCGACATATTATTTTTCTTCGAAAATCACCGTTATCAGGGTTTGACCAACCACTTTGAGGGTATTCTTGTCCAGCTTATCAAAGGTGTCGCCGGTGGTGTGCCAGAATGGGTAAAAGCCTGTGTTGCTGTTTTTATCGAGGTGGATGATATCGATGGTTGGAATGTTCCTGATTCTGTTAATGGGGACATGGTCATCCGTAATGCTTCCACCCTCTTCCCAGAGGAAGTACGATGAAAAACCGATTCTGTTTCCCGTGGCCCATACCGATTTAACGATATCTGCCGCATATCCCATGGAGACTCCTTCCATTAAAAAAGTGGCATTTTTTGCACCAACCATATCGAGCAGGATTCCATATTTGGCAAAATAATCGGGTTTGTGCGGATTTCTGGCCCAGTATTCAGCTCCTTGTCCCCAGTATTGATCTGAGTTATTCATTGGTTCATCCTGGGGAGGGCCGTAATCTTCCACATCGAACAGGATGATGTCGACTCCGATAGGAGGGGTAAGCAGGCTCAATTGCCGGGCTACCTCCATCAGCACACCAACGCCACTGGCGCCATCGTTGGCGCCATCAATCGGTTTGCGTCTGTTATTGGGGTCAGAATCGTAATCTGCGTAGGGGCGTGAATCCCAGTGTGCACAAAGCAAGATGCGGTTGCTGGATTCCGGTTTCCAGCTTGCAATGATGTTTTGAAACTTCAGCGCTGTTTTGTTATAGGCATAAACCTGTCCTTTTTGCACAATGACATGCTCCGTGTAGGATTTCAATTTGCTGATCAGGTAAGCAGCACATTTATCGTGCGCCGGTGTGTTTGGCACTCGTGGACCGAAGGCAAGCTGAACCCGGCATGATTCCAATGCCGAATCGCCATTAAATTCCGGAACGGCTACCCTGGGGCCGGATGGGATGGTATCCTGGTTTGCAGCTTCCTGCTTTGCCGGTTGGTTGCAGCCTCCTGAGAGGAGGGCGAGGGCAATGATGAAAATGAATATGTTTCTCATGGTTTAAATACCCCACCCCCTGCCCCTCCCCAAACAGGGAGGGGGGGGAAGGTGCTTCTAAATTATTTTCCGTTGATTAATGGGGATGTTTCTCCGAATTTTCCGCTGAAAACGAACTCGCTGAGGTCTTTTCTTTTCCGCTCCTGGAGTTCGCGTTCTTTTAATTTCCCAGGAAGTGAGAGAGGATCACCCAGGTAGCCGACAGAGATGACGGTGAGGGCCTCGCAGGTGGCTGGGATGTCGAAAAGTTCAGAGGCCCTTTCAACGGAGAACCCGCCCAACTGGTGGACATACAATCCCTGGTGCATAGCTTCCAGACTCAGGTGGGCGACGGCCTGGCCGGTGTCGTATTTGAAATAGCCGCTTTCGTTGCCATCCCAGGAGGAGATTTTATACCCGATGGCCAGGATCAACACCGGCACATGGCTATTCCACTCCTGGTTTCCGGCGTTTAGCGTGTCAAATATTTTTTGCCAGGTTTCGTTGTGGTTAACCCCGATGATAAATCGCCAGGGTTGTTCATTTCCGCCCGAGGCCGACCATCGTGCCGCTTCGAACATGCTGATCAGTTTTTCCGTTTCCACCGGTTTGTCGAGGAAAGCGCGGGGGCTCCAACGGTTGCCGGAGAGGTTGTTGATGGGTTGAGAGGTGATGGCTGGGTTGGTCATGGGTTTAGGTGTTGGGTGTTAGGTGGTGGTGACCCCCACCCTGAAGGGTGGGGTGAGACAGCCCCACCCTTCAGGGTGGGGATCCCGGGGTCAGGTATGGTTACGTTTAAAGGTCATGATGATGGTTCCCAGGATCAGCAGGGCGGCCAGGTACGACAGGTACCGGGCGATATAATCTCCGTGCCTCACATAGAAGGTGATTTTATCGTTTGCATTTAATGTTCCTTTAATGACAGCCGGAACCCAGTAGGCGGTTTCCTGGTGTGCATCGCCTCGCTGATCGATAAAAGCGGAGATGCCTGTGTTGGCCGAGCGGGCAATGCTGCGCCGGGTTTCGATGGCACGGAGATGGGCAAATGAGTAGTGTTGACGGTGTCCCGCGGTGTTGCCCCACCATCCGTCGTTGGTGATGATGATCATGACCTGGGCGCCGTTTCTGACGAATTCTGCGAAAAATTCACCGAAAATCGATTCGTAGCAAATTGCAGGACTCACTTTTACCGCATTTACCGTCGAATAAACTTTCCGGTTCGAATCCTGGCCAAGACTTCCCACGGTTCCACCGAGGTCTATCGCGAAGTTTTCCAGCCATTTGAATCCTTTGAAGGAGGGCAGAATCTCTACTCCCGGAGTGAGTTTCGATTTGTGGTATAGCTGCAGGGAGTCGCGGTTGTTGAACATGATGGCCGTGTTGTAGGCATTGTATCGCCCATCGGTGTCGGTGAATTTGCGCGACCACCGTTGGGGTTGATCGCCTGGCATCAGCTGGTAAAATGTGGAGCCGCCAACAATTAGATTCAAACCGGGGTATGGTGCGATTGTTTGTTTTAATAACCTGATGCTGGTAAACGACCACAATTGATTTTCCCACATGTTCTCCTGGATGGCCGATTCGGGGGCCACCAGAAAATTGGTGGAGCTGTCGATCGATGGTTTTGTAAGCGTCATAATCCGCTCAATAACCGTTTGTGGGGGGAGGGTGTATTGTTCGGAGTAGGGGTCAATGTTTGGCTGCACCACCACGAAGTTAACAGGTTGTTTTTTTTCGGAATAGGTAGTGTAAATATAATAGGAGTAAAAAATGGGTATCAACAGCCACGATAAAATGAATATCGAATATTGAATGATGAATTTTGAATATCGAACGGGGGCTTTACCATTTAAATTTTGGATTTTGGATTTTGGATTTTGGATTTTGCACTGACATATCAGCTTGTAAACCAATATGTTTCCAACCAGCACCCATGCTGTTCCTCCGATAGCTCCCGTGTATTCATACCATTGTATCCATTTATAATAGGTAGCAAACCCGTTTCCAAGGTTGAGCCAGGGCCAGTTGAGGTCCCAGTTAAGGTGCAGATATTCGAAGGCGACCCAGTAGGAGAGCAGGGCGGCATACCCGGCCATGGAGCTGTTCAGTTTTTTTCGTGTCCAGTGAAACCCCTGGAATACGATGGCCATAAAGAGTGAGTTGAGGACAATGGCCATCAAGGCACCTACGAAGGTAGAATTTGCGATCCACCAGGTTGTGAGCAGGTTCCAGAGGAAAAATCCGGGGTAGGCATAAAATAATGCGCTGAATTTAATAAACTTCTCCGGGTGTCTGATCATCTGATCTTCAACGAACAGCAGCGGGACAAACCCGATAAAAAGCAGACCGGGGAAACCTCTTTCGGGCCATCCCAGTGAGAGGATCAGACCGCTCAGGAGGCTTAACAGGAGGAGGTGTGATTTTCGGAATTTCAAAGCGGGTTCTTTGTTTACGGTATGCAAAAGTAATGAATCGGATGATGAAATGAAAGAATCAAATTTACCTCGTCAGGGTCATCCACCCCGACGGGGTAGAGGGCCATCGCCCGCGGGCTGAATGAGTACAATCCAAGCGTGTCGAAGTATGAGGCGTTGCGGGGGAATGGGTTTGTGGTGAGGTGCTGCCGGGATTAGCCGGCCATTGTTCGTCCTTCGAAACCGGGACACTATTGCCACTGATTTTCAGGATACCTCACCAGCACGATCTTTCTGACTTCACGGTAAAGAGTATCCCTCAAAACGTCTATATTTTGCTTTGAAGTGGCTGAGATAAAGAGTGCCGGTAGGTTTTCACGGGACATCCAGGTTCGTTCCAGCTCCTCCAGGGTAAGGTTTTCCCGGGTGGCCGGGCTCAGATCGTCGGCATCCTTTTCTGTAAACCGATAGGCATCTATTTTGTTGAACAGCATGATGGTCGGCTTATCGGAAGCTTTGATGTCGGTGAGGGTTTGTTTCACGACATTGATCTGTTCTTCAAAATCGCGGTGGCTGATGTCGGCTACATGGATCAGGATGTCGGCTTCGCGCACCTCGTCGAGGGTTGATTTGAATGATTCAACCAGCCCGTGAGGCAGTTTTCTGATAAACCCTACCGTGTCGGAAAGTAAAAATGGCTGGGTTTCAATCACCACTTTGCGCACGGTGGTGTCAAGGGTGGCGAAAAGCTTATTTTCAGCAAAGATATCCGATTTGCTGAGTACATTCATGATGGTTGACTTTCCCACATTGGTATAACCCACGAGCGCCACACGAACCATGTCGCGGCGGCTTTTTCGCTGTGTAGCCATCTGTTTGTCAATCTCTTCCAGTTTGTCTTTCAGCAGGCTGATGCGGTAGCGCAGAATCCGGCGGTCGGTCTCTATCTCCTGTTCGCCCGGGCCACGCAGGCCAATGCCGCCACGCTGCTTTTCAAGATGGGTCCACATGCGTGTAAGCCTGGGCAGAAGATATTCGTTTTGGGCCAGTTCCACCTGGGTGCGGGCGTAAGAGGTAACGGCCCGGCGTGCAAAGATATCCAGAATGAGATTGTTGCGATCGAGAATCCTGCATTGCAAAACGCTTTCGATGTTGCGAATCTGACTGGCGGAGAGTTCGTCGTCAAACACTGCCATGTCCACCGGGTTTTCCTGCATCCAGGCATGAATCTCCTTTAATTTGCCACTACCGACATAGGTTTTTGAATCGGCACGATCCAGTTTTTGGGTGAATTGTTTAACCGGGATGCCCCCGGCGGTGTCAACCAGAAAAGCCAGTTCAGCAAGATATTCATTGGTGCGTTCAATGTCCTGCAGATGGGTCGCCAATCCGATCAGTACAGCGGTTTCCTTGATAGGGGAGGTTTCGATCATTAAAAGGGTTTGAAACCGATGATTTCGCGTACCTCGCGAACGGTTTTTGCCGCCGAAGCCCTGGCTTTCTCTGCTCCTAGGGCAGCCACCTTTCTCAGGTAAACTTCATCGGCGGCCAGCACTATCATTTTCTCTCTGAAGGGAGTCGTAAATACAATGATGTCTTCTGCTAACTGTTTTTTCATGTCGCCATACCGGATCGAACCTGACTGATAGGTGTTTTCGAAATGTTTTAACGTATCCGGAGATGAGAAATAGCTCATCAGGTCAAAAAGATTTACAACTCCCTGCGAACGTGGCTGACCAGGGTCAACAGGACCTGAATCAGTAACCGCCTTCATCACCTTTTTCCGGATTACTTCGGGGCTGTCGGCGAGGAAAATTGAGCTGTTTTCATTGTCGGACTTCGACATTTTCAGGCTGCCATCGAGTCCGGGGATTTTAACCAGGTTTTCGCCGAAATTATAGGCAACAGGTTCCGGAAAATATTCGACTGAGTAGAGGCGGTTGAACCGGTTTGCAAAAGTACGTGTCATCTCGAGGTGCTGTTCCTGGTCTTTCCCGACCGGGACCTTTGCGGCGCGGTGGATGATGATGTCGGCGGCCATCAGGGTGGGGTAGGTGAGCAGTCCGGCATTTACATTTTGCGGTTGCGTCCGTATCTTTTCCTTGAAGGAGGTACAGCGTTCAAGTTCACCGATATAGGCATTCATGTTCAGCAGCAGGTACAACTCGGCTGTTTCAGGAAGGTCACTCTGAATATAGAGGGTTGCTTTTTCGGGGTCGAGCCCGCAGGCCAGGAATTCAACCAGCACTGTTTTAACATTGCCGTGAAGGTCGGCAGGTGTAGGATGTGTTGTAAGAGAATGATAATCGGCGATGAAAAAAAAACATTGATTTTCCTCCTGCATCTTGACAAAGCTCTTCAATGCCCCAAAATAATTTCCAAGGTGCAGGTTCCCGGTGGGGCGTATGCCACTGACGACAATTTCCATTTACGATTTTTGATTTACGATTTACGATTTACGATTTACATCATCACATTAGCACATTAGCACATTAGCACATTAGCACATTAGCACATTAGCACATTAGCACATCAGCACATTAGCACATCATCACATTTTAATCTCATCCCCGTTCTTATTAATGAAGTGGTATTCCAGAAAATGGGAGGCGTTTTGCGGTTTGATGGTGACCCACTGGCTGTATTTCCGCCACCATTTCCATCTGAAGTTGAACCATCCATGTGTGAGGAAAGCATGTAAGTAAGGATGAACCACGAGGGTAAGGTCTTTCTCATTCTGTTCTCTGATCAGGTAACCAAGGTTGTTCTCGATGTCGTCTGTAAGAAGAATGGTTGGTCTGATTTTGCCTGTACCATCGCAGGCAGGGCATTTTTCAAGGATCTGGACATTCATTTCGGGTCTGACACGCTGACGTGTAATCTGGACCAGGCCAAATTTACTTGGTGGCAGAATCGAGTGTTTTGCACGGTCGCGTTTCATTTCGTCGCGAAGCTTCTCAAACAGTTTCCGTCGGTTCAAACCCTGGGTCATGTCGATAAAATCGATTACGATGATGCCACCCATGTCACGAAGTCGCAATTGTCGTGCAACTTCAGTAGCAGCTTCAAGATTTACCTCCAAGGCATTCGTTTCCTGGTTCTGGTCCTGATTTACCCGGTGACCGCTGTTGATATCGATTACATGTAGTGCTTCGGTATGTTCGATTACCAGGTAAGTGCCACTTTTAATCGTGACAATTTTGCCAAACGAATTTTTAATCTGTTTATCGATGCCAAACTGGTCAAAAACAGGGATTTTCCCGGAGTGAAGTTTGACAATATTTACCTTATCGGGAACAATCCGCTGAATATAGGCTCTGATTTCATCATATAAAACAGCATCGTTGACAACAATGTTGTTAAACGATTCGTTCAGCGCATCCCGGAGGATCGCCGAGGTACGATCAATTTCACCAATGATTTTTTGCGGAGGTTTGGCAGTAGCCAATTTTTGGGTAATGATCTCCCATCGCTTGTAAAGGTTTCGCAAATCTGAGTCAAGATCTGCAACCAGTTTCCCCTCGGCCACGGTACGGATAATAATGCCGCAATTTTTAGGTTTAATACTGGCTATCAATCGTTTGAGACGGTTTCGTTCATCTGCACTCTTGATTTTCTGCGAAACAGAAATTTTATCCGAAAATGGCATGAGAACCAGGAAGCGCCCGGCAAAGGCAATTTCGGAGGTGACCCTGGGCCCCTTGGTAGAAATTGGCTCTTTGGCAATCTGAACCACGATATCCAGATTGGGTTTGAGCACCTGGGTGATCTTACCTGTTTTTTGAATATCCGACTCCAGCTCGAAATCACCAATAGACAAAACCCCTGTGCCAGGGGTTTGACCTTTTTTGATGTATTTCAGCAGCGATTGAATCTGCGGGCCGAGATCAAGATAATGCAAAAATGCATCTTTCTCATATCCAACATCAACAAAGGCAGCGTTCAATCCCGGCATAATCTTTTTGATTTTACCAAGATAGATGTCGCCAACAGAGTATTCGTTGTTGGACTTCTCCTTATTTAACTCTACGAGAAGTTTATCTTCAAGTAAGGCGATTTCAACCTCCGATGAGGTTGAATTGATGATTAATTCCTTATTCACAGTGTTCTATATATTACAAAGATAGCACTGACAATATGTCAGTAACCGTGGATGACTTAAGGAATTGCAGCAGCAGGAAGGCTATTTCTTCTTATGTCTGTTCTTGCGCAAGCGTTTTTTCCGCTTGTGCGTTGCCATCTTATGTCTCTTTCTTTTCTTACCACTTGGCATAATAAATCAGCTTAGAAGTTATTACTTCACTTTTACGTGTGATTTCACTTTATTTACAAAGGTCTTCGCCGGCTTGAAAGAAGGGAT
>DYQT01000065.1 GCA_020719165.1 Draconibacterium orientale
TTGGCATCAATCCTGACCCCGATGTTGAGGTTCTCCCTTAACCAGCATTGGGTGCCAATTTGCACCGAATGATAGGTTTGACCACCATATACCACCGTTGCTGCCCCAGGGCAGGAGTTTGAAAGTGTACCAAATGTAACAGGGTCTCCGTAAATGGTCTCCAATCCGGTTGTCGCATAGGCCCTGACGTAATAAAACAACCCTGTTTCAAGACCGGTGATGGCACTGGTAAAAGTACCCAGACCACTGCCATCAACGGTGTGACTATTTGTGGTATCCGGAAAGGGATTTGTACTCCAGCAAACGCCCCTGGCGATAACCGGTTGGGTGATCGCATCCAGCACACTTCCTCCGCCTGTAGCGCTCGTTTGGGTAATGTTGGTTACAGGCGAGGTCATAACAAAATATTGTGTTGTTTGAAAGGAAATTTCGTCTCCGTAATAATCCCCCATCAAGGTGGTTGCATAAGCTCGCACATAATAGGTGGTTAATGGGGTAAGCCCTGTAAGGTCGGTGGAAAACGGCCCCGACATTGGATTGGCCAGCGAATGATTTCCGGTTGGAGTTGGATTGGGATTGGTACTCCAGCAAATTCCCATTTCAAATGGGGGTGGAGATCCTGGGTCAGAGATGTAACCGTTTAAAGTAGCGCCATGCGGAGTAATGTTGGTAACCGGACTGGTTGAGATCAAAGGAGGCATAAACGCAACCTGTGTCATGAAAGACTCCGTATTCCCATAGGCAACACCCTTTTCGTTAATGGCATAGGCGCGAAGATAGTAGGGGGTTAATGGAGTTAGGCTTGATATCAAACTCGAAAATATGCCAACACCGCCTCCATCATAAGTCCGAAAGTCTGAAATTGTCGGTTCAGGCCCTACGCTCCAGCAAACACCCCGCTCCGATACCCAATAACCTCCGTCGGAAATAACTTCGCCACCCGACATCGCCGAATTCTCCGTGACCATGGTCACCAGATTGGTTGACACCAACGGCACGCAGCCACTCCCCCAGGTGGGAACACCATTGCAATAGCAAAGCCGGTCGCCATGATTTCCCGGCGAGACCATAACCCACTGACTTCCATTCCAGTATAGCATTTCGCCGGGCGCACCTCCCTGCGGCAGCATGGCCGGCACCCAGGAGGTTCCCGACCAGAAGTAGTATCCGGGTTTGACCTGCCACGGAGATGCTCCGGCAGTGGCAGTATTATATACCAGTAATCCCGCTGCCGGAGCAGTGATGGGTGCATTTGAATTTAGCGCCTGCAAGGCAACCCTGGGAGGCAGCAAACCCTTGTTGACCGATTTAATCTCGAGCATGGCCGAATTGTCGGGCGTGGTACCGTCATTGCTGATGCTCACCTGTGCCTGGACATTCCCACGAATCAGTATCAGAAAAAAACAACAAACGATCAATACTTTTCTTTTCATATCATATTCGGTTTAAACAATGAAAAAGGTTGCTGATTCTCTGCTCAGATTTTCATGACTCAGAATGCAAACCCGATCTTGATCCCAAGATTGATGACAAGTCCAAGAAGCACACGGTCATAAACATCTGGCGAGTGATCCTCGTGGTACCATTGCATAGTGTTGCTGTCGTGATACAAATAATATCCATAAATCAACTGGTGTAGCATAATGTATTTGACCAGTCGGTTCTGATGCCGGTTGCCCAAAGATTCCTGTACATGAACACCATACCAAGATAAGCCGTTGGACTGATGATATAATACTTTGGGTAAGTAGTAACTGAAAACCCGTTGTAGTTATAAATTGGTTGGGGAATCTGGTAATAGGCATCTGCCGACTGCACCCCGAAGATCGCACTCAGCTCCGTTTCCCAGGTTAAATTCTTTGCAATCAATCGTTCGTAGGAAAGTGCAATCTCAAGATGCGCCACTTTGGTCACATTCCATTTCAGGAAATTGTTGTAATTCCGTGCATCGTGATTATTAGCAGGCACTGCTTTTGCGTTGCTGAGCAGATTGCCGGTGTCACTGACCTGGTAGCTGGAATCTTCCGCTATGGTGTTGCTTGCCGTGAGTGGATTCGTGGTTTCATACAAAGGACTCCTTTCTCTGTTTCGTGCCTTTTTTGCCTCGTATATCAACCCTTTAACATACAACTGGTAGGTCCATCTGTTTTTGTATATACTATCGGGCGGACAATTAATCTGTTGGGCAGAAGAACCGGCCACATAGGCAAATTCAACACTGCGGTTGGGGTGAGGAAACGGACCGGGCATGGCAGGCATCTCCGGCACATTATTAAAAACCAGCTTTTTTATCTCAGGAACCCGTATGAAACTGTCAATAAAAAAGATAGTGTCCGCATGTATTCCGGCCACCCTACCCGAAATCACCTGCCCGGAGGCAAGGGTGGCTGAAATATCAGAATTTTCTGTGATCCGTTTAACAGCACAGGTAATATTGTTTCTGATGAGAATCACATGCTTCACCTTTCGTTGCGGTTGTGAAACTGCCGTCAACGAAGCCAGAACCAGAAACAGTGCCAGTACCTTTTTCATCGGGAAAGAGTTAAACCTGCTTAAAAGCTTAATATAATTTCGTAATGGCGTGATGAAGCTATAATCCAGCCCGAAGATAGTTACAATTTACGAACTGATAAAAAAAATGAAGCACAGGAACAAAAACGCCTGACCCCATAGCGAATATTGATAATAAGAAAACCACTTAGGCACTTAGGGCACAAAGGATCACTCAGGAAAATTGAAGATAGAATCAGTTTATCATGTGTGTCCTTAGCATAAATTGAACCCAGGTGACATCATGATTCTCCTTTACAAGGTAAACCTTTTATCGTATCTGAAACTTACCTCGAAACGTAAGGATTATTGATGAACTTTCAAAGTGGAATCTATGGTCCCATTGGTTACTGAAGCATTTGGGAAACTACCAAAGCCTTAGTGTTCCTGCGTATTCTCAGTGCCTGAGTGGTTTTACGAACACCAAGAAAACCACTAAAGGAACTCAGGTCACTTTGTATTTATTTATCATAAAAGCTGATACTCCATAACCGGATAGCCCTTCAATCCGTCTTTGTTATAGAAACCGACAAACCTCAGTTTGAAAAAATAGCCCGAACTGCCGCGAATAACATAACTCAGGTTTGGCCGAATGGTATAGAACCCACTCTTAAAATCATAAATCTTCCACTCCCATCCAATGCCATCCATCGATTTACGAAAGGTCATCGTCCTTGCTTTCTCGCGGGTGATCGCCAGAAAATCTGTTGTGGAGTCAGTTGCGACCTCTGCAAGATACCTGTTCAGCAGAACACCGGTTACAAGATATGGATATGCTTCTCCCTCATCGGTAAACAGCAGTGTGGTGTATTGGGTAAACAGCAAATCATAGGTTTTCTTTGGCGGCTCAACAGGTACAACTGCTCCGGTTTTTAGGCTGAAAAACAGGTAATTAAGTTGCTGGTTCTTTATCACTGATCCCGATACCCCAGCTCCCCCCGACAGTGGCGCGAAGCGAAAATAATAAGTGCTGTTTTTCAAACTGTCCATGATCAATTGATATAATCCCAGCGGATTCCCCAATTCATCGAGGCCGCGGCTTACGGCATACACATGATTATTGGAAATGGTATCTTTCCCCGAAACCACAAACCATTCACCAATAGCCGTTGAGTCGCCATTTCCATCCGATTTATCAAAAAGCATCTTCAATCCAATTGTATCGTAAGCCTCTCCGAAGGGAACCAAACCAAGATCAACCGCCTTCATGAAATTACTGGTATTCAGTATGATGTGCCATCCTGTTTTGCTGCACTCAAAACCAAGATCATAGGTGGTTTTCACAATTGTGCTGATAATTTTCCCTGAATCCAAACCAAAATATACCTGATTGAGGTAGGTTTCTGTCATGGGTATGGTGGCCGTTTGCAATTCTCCCATCGGATGCGGAGTAACCATCTCCTCCTCTTTAAAACAGGATTGTAGGAAAACAGCAATGAATAATAAGAATGTGAGAATTGCAGTTCGCATTATTTATATTTGTTGAATTGATACGACAGTTTTAAAAAGAGAGTTCGCCCCCAGCCTATATTGGCGCTACCGCCACCGCCATGTGCTCCGCCATTGCCACCGGTGGAGGGAACGATAGTAGTATTGAAAATATTCTTAACTCCGGCAGACAGTCTGAACCTGCCACTCCAGAATCCTTTACTTGCTGTAAAATCCATGGTATTATATGGATCGATCCAGCCCCACTTCAACACCTGTTCTTCGAATTGGAGTTGTGGGGATGCACCCGAATATTTATAATAGAGCGAAAGAGTAATATCAGGCCTGATAAATCGGTAAGAGGGGCTCACCGTGATTTCTGTCGACCATTTATAGGGCTGATAGACCGAGTCGGCATCCGGACTGCCGGTAATGCCTGTTTCGGCAAACCCGAGTTGAATTTTAAATGAGGGATAAACAGAATAGGAACATCCCAACTGAATGCCGGTACTTTTATAAAGACTCACATTTTCATAGCTGTATTCAAGACCATTGCCGGTTTGTGCCAATAGAATTACGTTCTCGATAAAATTATAAAAACCATTCAAATCCATTGACCAGGCAGCTTTATGCTTCTCAACCGTCCAGTTAAGATTAAAGTTGAAATTATTCGATTTTTCGGCTTTGAGATCAGGATTTCCGTAAACCTGGTGATTTACATCGACAAAAACTAGGTAAAGTTCTTTAATGGAAGGGGCCCTGAATCCGCGGGAATAAGAAAAGCGCAGGTTAAAAAACTCTGCAAAGTTCCATTTAGCGCTCAGCGCATAAACCAGAGGAGCACTATAGTTGGTATTATATATTAAACGAAATCCCGGTTGAATAGAGAGTTGTTTCCATGGGTCCCATTTTATACTGAGAAAAGCAGCATAATCGCCGATCTCCTTGTTACCTCCGGAAATCTTTTTTCCAGAGCCATACTCTGCATTGATGTCAAAACCAGCTTGATAGTTAAATTTATGTGCCGGGTTGCTTTTGGCAAAGGTACCTCTCGCAATCAGGTTGTTGATGGTGGTGGTATCTTGTGCCCATGCCTGAGGAACTATATTTTCGCTGAGTGTGGTGAGATCTTTAAAAATGGTTTCACGAATCCGGGTATACACCGACCATGACCCTAAAAGATTGACAAAGTGGCTTTTCTGTAATTTTATCGAAGCATCAGTTCGTCCCGAATACCTGATGGTTGTGAAATTGTTATCAAATGCAGTCTCCTCGTATCGGTCAACAAAAGGACCCTGATCAATTAAAAGTTCATTGAAATAATCACCGGAGACCTTAATTTTCAATGAATTGGCTGTGAATGTATAATATCCGTCAAAAAAATATTGACGTCGCGGTTTGAAAGTCTGAACGCGGCTTGTATCAACAGGCGAATATCCCCCGAAAAAATTCCTGCCGCCATCGATGGAAAGTCCATGTTTTTTGTGATTCACAGACAAAGCGCCGTCAAAGTTATAAACCCCTACCGATTCGGTATAGGCATTGGCTGAGGCTGAAAGAAGAGAGGATTTATTCTCCTTTGTAATGATGTTCACTACTCCTGCAAGTGCATTGCTGCCATAAATCACCGACATCGGACCTTCAATAACCTCCACATGATCAACATTATATAAGTTGATCTGATTCAGGTCGAAATTACCGTTCATCCTGCCAATCAATGGAACACCGTCCTGCAGAAATTTCACGTTCTCACCCGACATGCCCTGAATACGCAAACTGGTTCCCAAAACACCATCCTGGGTTACCCGCATGGTTGTTTGATCTTTGAGCAAATCAGCCATGTTGGTGGCCGCTTTTTGTTCAATCTGAAGGGCATTGATCACGGCAACTTTGTAGATCGATTTATCAGCACGTTCAGGAGTGTACTGAGCAGTAATCACCACTTCATCCATGTTCAAAACCTTTGGACGAAGTTGTATTTCAATGGATTGTCCGGGGTTAATGGTATCATTATAGGTGATATATCCCATGTAGCTTACAGCTATTCTCGATACCTCCTCCATTGCATTCGGAACAGTTCCGTTCAGGGAGGTCAGACTGTATTTTGGAGCACCCGATTTCAGCCCCTCAAAACACACATGCGCAAATGGAACCGGTTCATTGGTCTTTTGGTCGATAACCTTTATAAAAGCCTTTTGGCCATAACCAGAGGCTACGGCCAAAAGACTAAATAGTCCGATCAGCAGGCTGAATGGGCCTTTGATCATGCCTATCGGGATATAATTACTTTGGTCACCGTTTTCGTTGCTGCGGTGGAAACGGTTACAAAGTAAACGCCGGGTTGCACCCCGGTTACATCCATTGAATAAGCAATGGTCCCATCAGCCTTACGCACCGGACGATCTGCACGGAGTTGTCGGCCTGTCAGATCTGTAAGAGAAAGCATAAGGTCTTCACCGGTTTTCCCGGTCACATTTATATTGATCCTGTCGCTGGCAGGATTCGGATATACTGAAAGTTGAATGTCGGATGTTTTTGGATCAAAAATCCCGGCCCCGGCCGACTTTTCCAGGTCAAATTTCACCTGACCGGTCGAACTGCCGGCAAAAGCAGTAAATACCAATTTATAGATATCTCCCTGAACCGGTTTTACAAAATAAACCGTAGAATCAACCACCTTGTAGGTAAAAGAAATCATGTCGAATACTTTCCAGTCCCAACCGATGTGTGAACGGGTTGAATCCCATTTACCGGCACCAAAATCATTATAATCGAGGGTGACGGGATAAAACTTTTTCGTTTTTACAGAGTCATTGCTGAGAACACCGGTTACAAGATAAGGAGTTCCGTTGGATTGAACCGACATATATTTCGTAAAAAGAATATCCCAGCTCGATTTTATTGGTTCAAAGGAAATACGTTCATTGGTTTGCAGCGAAAATCCTGAAAAATCAGTTGCCGTGATTGATTTAAAATCCTCTACCACAAACTGTTCATCGGTTCCGTCAAGATTGGCATACCGGAAGTTATAGATATCATCGGCAGAAAACTTTTTCACAATCCAGAGTTTTTTATAGCTCCCGTTACGCAATTTGATCACAAAGAGGGAATCTCCTGTAAGGTTGTGGGTAACATCATTATACTTGCCCCATCCATAATCGGGGTGGACGGTAGCATTGCGCGAAAAAGCGCCGTTTTCCCAGTTGGTTGGATCATTATACATCGGAGTCCAGGATGATAACCCGGCAGTATCCATTGTTGCCCATCCGGTTGTATCGGCTTTGGGATAGGTGTATAAAACAACGCCTGCACCATCGTTTGTCAGGATAGAAGAGCTCAACTTCATCGTTCGGAAAGCAATATCCCATGTGGCACGGGGACCGGATTGCACAACACCATTTTTCATGCTGTAATAAACCTCGTTGGCATATCCAGCCAACATGAAAATGGAATCTGACTTGATTGTTACTGATTGGCCGGCAGTTGCACTGAGAACAGAGAATACAATGGCTATCAATATGATTGAAAATGATTTGTAAAAGTTTTTCATACCCTGGATGTTGATTGTTTTAATAATAGGTTGGTGGATAAACTGATAAACAGTTGAATTACAAATAATAGGATTGTGAACAGGCTGGCGAGTGGAGATGTGATTTTTTATTACAGATAGCCCGATTTTATGCTGTCGATAAACAAAGGTTCAACGGCATACAGGTTGCTAATTCACCAGCAGAGTATCAGGAAATTGGCGGACCACGCAGTCCGCAGGAGGAGCCCCGGTGATTTGCCGGTACTATTGAAGAAAGGGAAAGTGAAACCCAGCAACCTGATTCACATCCGATATGCAGAAAAGCATACGGAAGTTCACAGTCGCCTCCTTGAAAATTGCACGGAAGATTTTGTTTTTCGTGACCCTGTTTCGAAAACGATAGCGCTTTTGAATATTTTTCAATGTCACGCTTGTAACCTATAAAATTGGGGATGAGTGGTTTTCCCCAAATTTTATACTGATGGAAATTAATCAGTGAACCAAAGCAAATAATTGCCACAGCCATTGCCTGGAAGCAAAGGAAAAAAACGATACTGTTTCTGTGGCGACGGATCATCGGCTGATAAATGATTAACAGGTGCCAAAAGTACAAATTATTTTGATACAGGGAGAAAAGTTTAATTTATCCTGTAATGCGTTTTCAACAAGATGTTAATAAATTAAAAAATCTGCAAAAGTATTTCAACCCATATACGATTTCAACAACTTGCTCCGTGAAGAGTGCTTGAGCCGGCGAAGTGCCTTCTCCTTAATCTGCCTCACCCTTTCGCGGGTAAGGTCAAACATGGAACCTATCTCATCGAGGGTATAGCTGTGTGGCACCCCGATACCATAAAACATGTTGATTATCTCACGCTCTTTCTCCGCAAGTGTTGAAAGCGATCGCTGAACCTCCTTAGCCAGCGACTCTCTGATCAGGTTTTCATCGGTTCCGGGGGCATCGTTTACAAACACATCCACCAATCGAACCTCCTCATCCTGGTCGATGGGGGCATCCATCGAAACAATGCGGCTGGAGATCCTGAGCGTTTCGGCAACTTTATGTTCGGGAATTTCCAGTTCCAGAGCCAACTCCTTATTGGAAGGCGGACGCTCAAATCGTTGTTCAAGCATGATGTTTGCTTTCGACAACTTGCTCATCGATCCCACCTGGTTTAAAGGCAAACGAACAATGCGCGACTGTTCGGCAAGCGACTGCAAAATTGACTGCCGGATCCACCAAACAGCATACGAAATGAATTTAAAACCACGTGTTTCATCAAAACGACGGGCAGCCTTGATAAGCCCAACATTCCCCTCGTTGATTAAATCGGGCAGTGAAAGCCCCTGATTTTGATATTGTTTTGCCACCGACACCACAAATCTGAGGTTGGCCTTGCACAATTTTTCAAGGGCAACCTGGTCGCCAAGTTTGATACGCTGTGCAAGAATCACCTCCTCATCGGCCGAAATCAACTCCTCTTTGGCAATGTCGGAGAGATATCGGTCGAGAGATGCAGTTTCACGGTTGGTAATCGATTTTGATATTTTTAACTGTCTCATAGTCCAATTCCATAATATGCCCGCAAACCATTCGGATAAAGCCCTTCAATGAGCACTCCACCCTGACGGTTAGTTAGCGTTTCGTTTAAATCCCGGGTTGTACGCAATGGTTTGCGATCAACTGATAACAATATAAACCCTGCACTGATTCCGGCATTTTTCAGTTTACCGTTGGCCAGTGAGGTAATTTTAAAGCCATAATCAACATTTAATTTGGCTTTTTCAGCAGCAGAAAGAGCTTCAAAGGTAGCTCCATGAATAATGATTTTATTGCTTTTTTCAGCAAGTTCTTTTGAATCCTCACTTTGCATGGTGAGTATAAGTTCATACTCCTTACCATCACGGTTTACTATTACGGTTACTCTATCACCGGGATTTCTCTGGGCAACAAGCTCCGTCAATTCCGCTTTGCCGTTTACAGGAGTGTTGTCGATACGAATAATGACATCACCAGCCTTAACCCCGCCAATAGCGGCAGATCCTCCTTCAATAACATCATCCACGTAAATACCCCGTAAGTCGGAAAAGCCCTTTTCCTTTGCAAAATGATCATCAATTTCGCGGTAGTAAACTCCCAGATAGGCCCGTTGAATTTTGCCAAATTTCATGAAATCGGCTACCACTTTTTTCACAATGTTTACCGGGATGGCAAAGCTGTAGCCAGTATAATAACCTGTACCAGAAGCAATTGCTGCATTTATTCCAATCAGTTCTCCACGAGTATTTACAAGTGCTCCGCCACTGTTCCCCGAATTAACGGCAGCATCTGTCTGAATAAACGACTCGATAGCACCCTGCGAACCGAGGATGTTGATATTTCGGGCTTTTGCACTGACAATTCCGGCGGTAACGGTTGATGTTAGATTAAAAGGGTTTCCCACCGCCAATACCCACTCCCCGATTCTAACCTCGTCGGAGTTGCCATAGGTTAAAAAAGGTAACGCTTGCTCTTCAATTTTGATCAGCGCCAAATCAGTACTTGGATCAGTTGCCACAATCGTTGCCTGAAAAACCCGCTTGTCGTTCATGGTCACTGTTACCGCGGTAGCCTCCTGCACCACATGGTTGTTGGTAACAATATAACCATCCTGCGAAACAATTACACCCGAACCCATTGCAGAATACGGAGTGGTATATTCGCGGGGCTGTGGACGTCCGCCAAAATTAAAGAACTCAAAAAAATCATCATAAACCATGCTCTTCTTTTGAAATTCTGACTTAATATGTACCACAGCATGAATTGAAATGGCAGCGGCAGCTTCGAAATCGGGCTGATTGAAGGCTGCACTCGGATTAAAGCTAACCTGCTTGATGGGAATGCCCGCAGCAGGGGAATTCCTGAAATACTGTCTCTTTTCAAAGGCTTTATAAAGTCCCAGCGAAACAGCTCCTCCTAACAATGCAATAAAAAAAATTCCTGCAATTCTTTTCATAATGTTTCTGTTTTTTTGGTTTTAATTGATTCAATAAAAAAATTATGATCGCGGGCGATCAGGTTCTGTTAAAAACGAAGTTGCATTTCTGATATTTTCACCTTCGTTGTTAATTTCTGTTAATCTCCTGTTAAAAAAACGTTAATAAAAAAATTCTCTTTATGTATCACCTTTTGACTTTTTTCCGATTAACAGACAAAAGAAACTGCGATAAGTTGCATCCTAAATCAAAAAAAATGAAAACGACACTCATTATCACACTATTAATTTTATCCTCTTCACATGGTTGGGCGAAAAAATCATCCGGGCACCAAGAGTTAAAATACTACGAAAATCGTGCCAATTTAGATTCTGTACAAATAAAAAGTCAAGGTGTCAGAATTATTTTCTGGAACGTGGAGAATTTGTATGATCCCTACGACGATACAACCAAACTCGATGATGAATTCACATCAGCCGGGGCCAAACACTGGAGCTGGTCAAAATTCAGCACTAAACTGAATCAGGTGGCTAAAACACTTATTGCCATTGGAGAATGGGCACCTCCGGCCATCGTGGGATTGTGTGAAGTCGAAAACAGATATGTTTTAAACAAACTCATTTACCAAACACCTTTACAACCCTGGAAATACAAATTTGTTCACCATGAATCGCCCGATCGCCGCGGAGTCGATGTAGCCATGCTGTATCGACCTGCTTCTTTTCAACTTATTACAAGCCAAACTATCAGCATCAGATTTCCTTTCGACACGATTGCTCAAACCAGGGAAATCCTGTATGTAAAAGGGATTTTATTTAAGCATGACACCCTGTCGGTATTTATCAATCACTGGCCCTCCAGACGGGGTGGCTATCTTGGATCACAGCCACGACGAAATTATGTGGCATCCGAGTTGCGAAACCTCATTGATTCGGTTCAACAGGTGAATCCTGCGTCAAACATCCTGGTGATGGGAGATTTCAATGATGAGCCCGAAGATGAAAGTCTAAAGCAGGTGCTGCGGGCTCAAACAGATTCCATAAACCGAAATGATACAGCCTTGTTCAATCTCATGGGCATCAGAAATAAAATCGAAAAGGAGGGAACGCTTAAATACCGTGATCAATGGAGTACCTTCGACCAGTTCGTGATCTCCGGCGCCCTGATGAATGGATGCGCAGGGCTGCATACAGGCATAAGAAACGTTAGGATTTTCAGGTCATCCTTCTTACTGGAAGAGGATAACACCTATTTTGGAGAAAAGCTGAACCGCACCTATTCCGGCCCCAGATACCATGGCGGGTTTTCTGATCATTTGCCAATACGTTTGGAAATATTTCAATCGAAAAAATGAGTGATGGGGCATTATGTCCACACACCGGGAATCTTTGTGTGACAGAATTTACAAACGCCCTCACTCAGGTTATTTCCGCGGATGGTATATCCACGACGTTCGATCAACAGCTTTTTGCAGGAAGGACAATAGGTGTTTTCACTGGAAGTGCCGGTAACATTACCTGTGTAAACAAACCGGATTCCGGTTTCGCATGCGATTTTGTATGCCTGCTCCAATATTTCCAGGGAGGTGGGTGGCAGACTCGTCAGCTTATACAATGGATGAAACCTGCTGAAATGCAATGGGCTATTCTCGAATCCGTTCACGACAAGCCATTCACACATATTCCTGATCAACTTTAAATCATCTGTCCACCCCGGGATGATGAGATTGGTAATTTCAAGCCAAACCCGTTCGGCCTTTAAAATTTTCAAGGAGTTCAGAACAGGTTGCATACTGCCGCCCGTGAGTTTTTTATAGGTTTCATCACTGAAACATTTCAGGTCGATGTTGGCGCCATCCAGAAATTCAGATAAATCCTGCAGCGGTTTTTCATTGATAAATCCATTGGAAACGAGCAGGTTTCTAATTCCATACGACCTGGCGTAACGGGCGGTGTCAAACATATATTCATAAAATGCAACAGGTTCCGAGTAGGTGTATGCAATGGACTTGCATTCATTTTTCAATGCACCTTCAACTACTTTTTCAGGCAACATGATGGCATTTCTGGTCTCTTGCGGACTGTTCTGGGAAATTTCAGCGTTCTGACAATTCAGGCAGGAAAAATTGCACCCGGCAGTTGCGATCGAAAAACTGGAAGAGGCGGGAAGAAAATGAAAAAACGGCTTTTTCTCTACCGGATCAACATGTGCAGCACAGGGATTTCCATATGCGATAGAGAATAGTTGACCATCTTTAACCTCATGTGTTTTGCATCTGCTCACCATCCCTTCACGCAAAATGCAATTGTGCGGGCAAATCCGGCATTGTACCCCATTCGGAACAACTTCGGCATAGGGGGACTTTTTTGTGAAATTACCGGCAGTATTTAAAAACGACAAAAAAGAATTCGCCATACTTTACATTGATTTTACCACCATTGCCTTTGCATGCCCTCCCATTTATCAAAAGTACAAACAATTTGCTGATGAAATTCCGTTTTAACTGGCGCTTTGATAAAAATCGCCGGGAAAGCAATTTTACCATAAAGCGGTTGTATCTTTACAAGGAATTTTTTCAAGTTCAGAAAATCAATGCTGCAACATTTCAGAAGCCTGTTTCTTATGGGATTATTTTTCAACTTCGGCCAGGGAGTTTCGTCTCAGAATCATTCAGATTCAACCGATCGTCAGCCGGCAGCTGCCGGACGCTTCTATCCGGCCGGCGCCGTGGAACTGACTGCCACCCTGAAAACCCTTTTTTCGGAGGCCAAACCCCGTAATTCCGGGAATATAGCAGGTATTGTTTGTCCCCACGCAGGATATGTGTTTTCAGGCCTGGTGGCGGCCAGCGGCTACAATCAACTGGATCCCGAAAAGCAATATGATAACGTGTTTATCATTGCATCGAGCCACCAGGTCTCTTTTCAGGGCGCTTCCATTTACAACCAGGGCGATTATGTCACGCCGCTGGGTAAAGTAAAGGTGAATCTTGAACTTGTCAACAAACTGATCAATGAGAACCCGGTATTCGTATTTAACCCCGAAGCCGATCGCACTGAGCACAGCCTGGAAGTGCAGATTCCTTTTATCCAGTACCATTTGAAAAAAAAATTCAAGCTGGTACCCATTGTGCTGGGCACGCAATCGGCGGAAACCTGCATGAAGATCGCCATGGCATTGAAGCCGTGGTTCAATGACCGTAACCTCTTTATTTTCAGTACTGATTTTTCGCATTATCCCTCCTATGCGCATGCTCAGGAGGCTGACAAAGCAACATGCGATGCGATTGTATCTGGTTCCTCTGATAATTTGATGAAGTTTCTGAGCAGTTACCAGCGTAAAAACATTCCTGACCTGGCAACAAACCTCTGCGGGTGGACCTCCATTCTGGTTATGCTAAATCTGATTGATCATGATCCGGCGATCAAGATTTCGCCTGTTCAGTACCTGAATTCCGGCGACTCGAAATACGGGGATAAAAAGCAGGTAGTCGGCTATTGGTCAATGGCTTTGACCCGCAAGGCAGCCAATTTTGATTTTACGCTTGAGGAGAAATTCCTGCTATTGAAAACTGCCCGGAACACCATTAGAAAGTTCATTCGCGAAAGGCGTATGCCTGGAAGTAATCCAGCCGATTACAGCGACAAACTAAAGATTCATGCCGGAGCTTTTGTGACTTTGAAGGAGGCCGGCGCTTTACGTGGTTGCATCGGGAGATTTTCGACCGACATTCCCCTTTACAAACTGATCATGGAATTGGCATTAGCCTCTTCAACTGAGGACAGCCGTTTTGAACCGGTAACCACAGGCGAGATTGACCAGCTTGAAATTGAGATTTCCGTACTTTCCCCATTAAAAAAGATCACAACCCCTGAAGATATCATCCTTGGAAAACATGGAATTTATATCAAAAAAGGGTATGCTTCGGGTACTTTTTTACCGCAGGTGGCAAATGAAACCGGATGGACAATCGATGAGTTTCTGGGCCATTGCGCCCGCGACAAAGCCGGTATCGGATGGAACGGATGGAAGGATGCCGAACTTTTCATCTATGAGGCCTGTGTTTTTTCCGAAAACGAACTTAACGTCCACAAAGATTGATGTAGGGACACCGCTCACAGATTTTCATATCCCTGGTCTGTGTAAAGGGTTTTGCTGCATCATACATGTCGGTCAGGATGGTTCGGATGATCTCTTCAAAACGGTTTGCGGATACTTCATTCAATGTAGCCGACAATTTGCCCGTTTCATCATCAGGCACAGATACAGTGGTATATCCTGCCTGAATTCTTTTCAGGGAGATGATCCCGGCATTGCAAACCTCCGGCTGAGTAAATCGGGAGCGTAAAAGGTATCCATACAGGAGCAACTGAAAGCCAATGTTCAGGTCGGCGTTTCCGATTAAATCATCCCACTCTTTCACCCTCACCTGTTTTGCCTCGGTTGTTCCGGTTTTATAATCAATGATTTTCCACCCTCCATCAATTTTATCTACCCGATCGATATAACCCTTCAGTCTGACCTTTAATTCCTTATCCCCATACCCAATCTGAATATATGTCTCTACCAATTGCTCTAACAATGCCACCGACCAGTTTTTTCCCGTGCTGAATATTTCTTCTGCCTGTTCGGCTTCAAATTGGAGAAGTTTTTTAACTAAAAGTTTGGCCACACTTACCAGGAGCAGATTTTTCCCATAGGCGATATCGGAACCTTTGAACTTCTTTTCAAATGCTTTATCCACTGCCTGATCTGACAAATTCTGCATCACCGAGAAAGATTCCTTCGTCGGGCGCTGATCAATTGCAGGCTTAAACAGGGCAAAAAGCGCTTCATGCACTGCACTGCCCAATACTGCCGGATCAATCGCATCCTCCACATCTTCAGGCTCTCTGATTCCGGCAATTTCCGCATAATAAAATTTCAAGGCACAGTTTCGGTATAGGTTCAGGGAGGTAGCCGAAAAACCGCTGACTGCTTTCTCTTCCAGGGCAGCAAGAATATCTGCCGTTTTTAAAATTTCGATCCCGGCAACAGATTCACCTTTGGGCAAAGGGGTAGAGATGACCGATTCCCGTATGGTAATCCGTGGGTTATATTGTGGCAATTCCCTGGTAATTTGACGAATAAACCTGCTCCGGTCACCTCCTCCCATTTGATCAGGCTCTGTATTGAACAATATCCACACATGCCCCGCACGTTGCAGAAGGCGGTAAAAGTGGTAAGCATAAACGGAGTCCTTGTGACGGTAGGTGGGTAGTTCAAAACTCCTCTTTATGTCGAAAGGGATAAAAGATGTATTGATTTTGCCACTTGGCAAAAGGTCGTCGTTGCAGGAGAGGATCACCACGTTGT
>DYQT01000282.1 GCA_020719165.1 Draconibacterium orientale
TCGTTAAGCCCACTTGCGCAGATGGTACTGCAGTTTTTGTGGGAGAGTATGTCGTCGCCGATCTTTTTTAAACCCAGCCTCAGCGCTGGGTTTTTTTTTGCCTTTTAATCCCCGCCTGCATGTTTTTTCTGTACCTTTATCCGCTAATTCATATCTCCTGAATGCATTGTAATTTCAAACGTTTCCTGCAAATTACAACCCTGTTGCTGATGGGCGCTTCCCTATTTGCCCAGCAACCGGATACATCCAGAGTGCAACTTAAATCACCACCTTCCACCGTTGATACATCACAATCGCTTGCTTCTGCATTGGCAGCTAAGATAATTGCCGATTCCATTAAAAAACATCGCGATTCTACCCAGGTTTTATTCTTCTACAGCGATTTCGAGAAATTAGGAAAACTCAACCTTCATCAAAATGATACTGCCCTCGCAGGTTTTCAGGACTATGACATGCTCTACAAACATGACAGGTTCTTTGCAACACTCGGAAACATTGGCCACTCCTATCGATGTTTAACCCCTTTTTCAAACCTGTCAGCAAGTGGCTTTGACTATGGTCTGCACAATCTTGACGGCTATCTGTACAAAAATGATAGTGTTCAATATTATAAGGTGTATAAAACATTCACGGAAATATCGTACATCCAGGGTGCAAAAAAAGAACAGAATTTTCACGCAGTATTCAGCCGGAATATCTACAGAAGTTTTAACCTCGGATTCGATTTCCATGTTATGAGCGCACCAGGCGCCTATAACCGGCAAAAAACCAATCAGATCAATTTCGCTCTTACCTCCCAGTTCTTTTCAAAGGATAAAAGATATGGAGTCATTGCCAACCTCACCATGAACCGGATAAAGAACTATGAGAATGGCGGAATTATCTATGACAGCCTGTTTGAAAGCAACCTCGAAACAAACAGGATGGTCATTCCCGTGAATCTTCTTACTGCCCAGAACAGGGTTAAGGAAACAGGATTTTTCATGAAACACTATTTTGACCTTACCCGGCATACCGCAAGCGAAAAAGATTCATCAGGCATCACCAGGAACCGAATTGAATTAGGCAGGCTGTCGTATTCGTTTCAATACAACCGGCAAATACAGAATTTTATTGATTATCAACCCGACAGCGGTTTTTTCCCCACACCTGTCGACACGGTAATCACCTTCGATTCCCTCACTGTGAAGAAAATCATCAATGAGGTAATATGGTCAAATCCAAGTTTCAAACCCAATCAACAACTCCGGATGTTTCAAATTGAAGCCGGAATCAGGCAACAATATTCAGAAGTCTCCATGCAGGGCGATAAAATTTTCTTTCAGCAATATATCCCCCACGCAAAAATAAACTTCACACCCTTTGGCAGTTTAATTCTTGAAGCCCAGGGAGATTATGCCATCGGTGACTATAACGAAGGTGACTTCTCCCTGCAGGTCACCTTATCCTCCATCCTCGGAAGTAAATCAAAAAACGCCGGTACCATCTCCATCACCGGGAAATATTCGTTGCAACAGCCTGCCTGGTTCTATAGCCATTACCAGGGAAACAGTTATCAGTGGGACACTTCATGGTTGAAACAGGGGTTAATCTCGGGTGGATTCAAATATTTTTTCAAATTCATTGAGACTGGTATCAATGTGGGTCGGATCACCAATTTTATATATCTCGACACATTAAGCATGCCACGCCAGTTTCAACCCGAATTCGGGTACATGAATCTGTTTTTAAATGGAGATGTTGACATTTGGCGGTTCAAATTCAAAACACAATTGCTCTATCAAACTATTCAGGGTACCTCCCTGCTACGTTTACCGGCTTTTATGGGAAACCTGGCTGTTTATTACACGCAACCGCTGTTTCATGGAGCTGCAACCCTTCAGCCGGGATTGAATTTCTTCTACAACACTGCATATTATGCTGATAAATATAATCCTGCCCTGCGCTCATTTTATCTGCAGGATGAAAAAGAGATCGGCAACTACCTGTATATGGATGTATTTATCAACCTGAAAATACAACGGGCCAGGTTTTTCTTTACCTACACCCATTTCAATGCAAGCTTTATGGGCCATACCTATTACACCACCCCCGGTTACCCAATGCAGGATGGAGCTTTTAAATTTGGCGTTTCCTGGAGATTTCATGATTAAATTATCTCAGAAAAATTCGCTGCCCCGGCTTTAAAGTAACGGCAAGAACGCCCCCACTCTCAATTTTCACCCATCCGGTGCCAGTTATGTGAATTTTCTTTTTACCAAATGGATTCTTTATCCGCACCTTCCCTCCTTTTTCACTGAAAACTACCACTTCCAGGTTGTTCCCATCACTGCGTGATGCAGAAACCAGAAATCCGCCCTGGGCCCTCAGGTTCCTGAATGACACATCACGCCATTTCTCAGGAATTGCCGGAAAAATGAGAATAAGATCATGGTGACTCTGCAACAGCATCTCCTGAATTCCGGATGCAAACGCAAAGTTCCCTTCAAGTGTAAATGGCCTGTATGTAAAAGTCGATTTTCCGGTACCCGATTGATCTCCATTGGCATGAAAACTATTTGGCAAACAAAAACAAGCGGCAAAAGTCTTCAACGCCTCCGCAGCTCCTTCGCCATTGAGTGCACGTGCCTGCAAATTACCCAGCCATGCATAAGAATATCCGCACCAGTTATCAGTCCCGGCTTTCAGCAATTCGCGGATGGAAGCCGAAATTATTTTACGGTCAAACCTCCCTGAATTCCAATCATATAATCCAAGGGGATAAATGGACATCAAATGTGAAAAATGCCGGTGCGACTCCTGGTAGCGATTACCCGGTGCTATCAATAAACCGCCGGAATCAGAGAGTGCAAGGTCGGGCCAGCTTTGCAGGCAACGCTTCCAATGGATCTGCTCATCAGCTTTTCCGAGCTCCCCGGCAAGTTCCGATGCTGATTGGTAAAGCCACCTGATAAGTGAGAGATCATAATTGGTGGTTTCTTTAAACCAGGCCTTCGGTGAATTGTCGTAAAATTCGGGACTTGAACTGAGCGGCAACTGACGGAACCTGGCACGATTAACCGAAACATTTTCAATAAAAACTGCTGTTTTGCTGATAAAAGGGTACGCCTCCTGCTCCAGAAAAGTTTGATCGCAACCATATTTCCATTGATTGTAAAAATGTTGCGACAACCAACAAGATATCGTTGGAGAAAGAGCATACTGAATCCATCCCCCCATTGGCTCTCCTGTGAGGGTCGAAACGCCGGGATAATTAAGCCCTTCGCAGTTGAAGTAGCTCCTGGTGTATTTTCCAGCCTGATTCCGATTGCTCCATATCCAATCACAAAAAACCTGCGATTCTTCCAAATGATTCGACGAATATCCGGGCCAATAACTCATTTGGGTGTTCAGATCATTGTGGAAATCGCCCTTCCATGGCGGCAACTTTCCATTGTCAGCAGTCCATATTGCCTGCAACGTGATGGGTGGCGCCCCTTTTCTCGATGCCGAACCGAATT
>DYQT01000283.1 GCA_020719165.1 Draconibacterium orientale
CAACATGCTTGCTTCACAGAAAGGCCTGGCAAAAGTATCGGGCACTCCTGGAAAAACAAGATTGCTGAACCATTTTAAAGTTGAATCACACGGATCAACACCCTGGTTTCTCGTCGACCTTCCGGGATATGGTTTTGCGAAGCTCTCTAAAATTCAACGGGAAAAATTTGAAGGTCTGATAAAATCATATCTCCAGAAACGGGAAAATCTCGCACTCACTTTTTTACTGATTGACTCCCGGCTTGAACCACAAAAAATCGATCTTGAATTTATGAACTGGCTGGGTGACAATGAGGTGGGATTTGTAATCTTGTTTACAAAAACCGATAAACTTTCCAAAACACAATTAACCACAAATATGGCTGCATACCAAAAAGCCCTTTCGGCTTTCTGGGCCGAACTTCCAACCATTCTTCCCACTTCTGCCGAAACAAAATTTGGGAAGGAGGAGGTTCTTGCCACCATTGAGCAGGCGCTCACATACTGTCAGTGATTTTCGGTTTCCCTGGCTTTTGGTTACTTTAATTCAATGAGCAAATGTTGTTTGGGAACCACTTCGCCCTGCTTTACATACACTTTTTTAACGACACCATTACGTGTAGCAAGCAGGTGATTATCCATTTTCATGGCCTGTAGCACAAGCAATGTATCCCCCTTTTTAACTTTATGTCCCTCTTTAACATGAACTTTTAGAATGGTTCCGGGAATAAATGCAACGATCAGTCCTGAATTTGGGGGAGTATAAGGTGTCCTGTTCGCAAATTTCTTTGTCACTGTGGTTCGGTAGGAGATCTCCTCGTACTTAAAATCAATAAATTCTAAATTTTCGTCCATTTCACCCGAGATATCAAAATTCAAATGTCAAAGTAAATTGATCAATTCTATGGGCACATAACAGCATGCCATCTTCTGCATTTTCAAGGTGTGCCTGTGTATTGCGATGAATTAAAAAGGCGGCACCCCGTGTTTCTTCTTCGGTGTTATCTCCCGTTTCCCTTGGGCAAGAGCCAATGAATGGGTAAGGTAATTGCGCGTCTCATTTGGTTCGATCACCGCATCAACATATCCGTATGCAGCTGCCACATATGGATTTGCAAATTTTTGCCGATATTCCTCTATAAGGCGTTTGCGTGTCTCCTCAGGATTATCACTGGCTTTAATCTCACTGCGGAAAATAATGTTGGCAGCGCCTTCAGGCCCCATCACCGCAATTTCAGCAGTTGGCCATGCAAATACAAAGTCGGCACGCAGATGGTTGGAGCACATGGCAATATATCCACCTCCGTAAGCTTTGCGAAGGATAACGGTAAGTTTCGGAACGCTTGCTTCACTGTAAGCATACAAAACTTTTGCGCCATGTCTGATAACTCCCGCATGTTCCTGATCTACACCAGGAAGATACCCTGGCAAATCGACCAGCGTGACCAGCGGAACATTGAAGGCATCGCAATATCGTATAAACCGGGCAGCCTTATCACTTGAATCGCAATCGAGAACGCCTGCCAACACCATCGGTTGATTGGCAACAAAGCCAACAGTTTGGCCATCAAGTCTGGCAAAACCAATTACGATATTGGCTGCCCACATTTCATGAACCTCAAAAAAATCGCTGTCATCAACAATGGCGCGAATTACATCCCGAACATCGTAAGGTTGCATTGGATTCGTTGGAAAGATATGATCCAGTTTATATTGACGCGATTTGGGGGCCTTTTTGGGGAAAACTTCAGCTTTTTTCTCGTTATTCCAGGGGATATAACTCACCAGCCGCTTGATTTGATCAAAACAATCAGCTTCACTCTCGGCAAAAAAATGAGCATTTCCGGTAATCTCCGCATGAACCCGGGCCCCGCCAAGATCCTCCATCGAAATCTCTTCTCCCAATACCGTCTTGATAACTTCCGGTCCGGTGATAAACATCTTGGAGATTTTATCGACAACAAACACAAAATCAGTTAGCGCAGGGCTATATACCGCACCCCCTGCACAGGGCCCCAGAATAACCGAAATCTGAGGAATCACACCTGAAGCCTGGGTGTTGCGATAAAAAATCTCCCCATAACCTGCCAATGAATTCACCCCCTCTTGAATACGTGCGCCACCACTGTCATTGATCCCAATCAGGGGAACCTTCATCTTCATGGCATGATCCATAATTTTAGTGATCTTCTTGGCATGCATCAATCCCAACGATCCACCGGCCACCGTGAAATCCTGCGCAAAAATACAAACAGGCCAGCCATTGATCGAACCAGTGCCGGTGATAACTCCATCCCCGGGCAAATATTTTTTATCCATGTCGAAATCCTGTCCGGCATGCTTGACAAACAGATCATATTCATGAAAGGAATTCGGATCAACCAGTGCAAGAATTCGCTCTCTGGCCGTCATCTTGCCAGAGGCTTTCTGCTTTTCAAGGGCCTGTTCACCGCCCCCTTTAAAGGCTTCCTGCATCCGCCTTTTTAATTCCGTGGTTTTTGCTCTTAAACTCATTTTCAGAATGTTTTTTACAAAGGGTGCAAAGATAAGGCTAAACAAGTTAATTAGCAAAAATGTAGCAGCTGATAAAATCACACTTAACCTGTGAATAAAAAAAGACTCCGCTAAGTTGCTGTATATCTGTATCTTTTGACATCTATTCAAGCATAACCTGCAAGTCAGTTTTACACCATAACAGCACACCGCTCAACACTTTGGTGAAAAAAATACTGCTAAAATAATATTTTGAGTATCTTTGCTACTCAAAACCCATCACCGGTTTTGATTTATAGCCGATAATCCTTGTCAGCCATCTCTTTTGTGGGGCGAAAATGAGTATATGAAAGATAGATTACCAGACGATGTAAAGCCGGATAACAATCTCCAAACGCCATTCTGGTATGCCGTTTACACTCGTTCGCGCTCCGAAAAAAGTTTGATGGAAGCCCTAAAGGAGAAAGGTATTGAAGCCTATGTTCCGCTGCGAAAAGTTGTTCATCAGTGGAGCGACCGGAAAAGACTTGTTGAGGAACCACTGATCAGGTCGTACTGCTTTGTAAAGGTGACCAATAGGGACTACTACGAAGTATTGAACACGCCGGGAGCTGTCCGCTACATCTGGTTCTCCGGTAAAGCAGCTGCCATTCCCGAACGCCAGATCGACACGCTAAAAGTAATCACCGGCTCTAATGTCGAAGTTGAATGTCTGCCCGACATCTTTAAACCCGGAGTTAAAGTTTTGGTGAATGCCGGCCCCCTGTTAGGGGTTATGGGTGAGTTGGTGAACGTTTCAAATAAAAAAAAGGTAATCATTCGCATCGATCAGCTAAAGCAGGTGATCATGCTCTCGGTTTCGCCGTTGCTGATTGAAATAGCGAAATAGCGAAATAGCGAAATTTTTGACATTAATTATGGTTCCTGTGACCGAAAGGGCGAAGCCATGCAACTTCTCAATCGTAAATCGTAAATCGTAAATCAATGTCGTTTAGTTAACAAAAATAGGATAA
>DYQT01000066.1 GCA_020719165.1 Draconibacterium orientale
AACAGCTTAGAATATGGTTGATTATCTGTGAGTTAAAAAGAGTTATATAGTAGACCGTTATCGTGGTTCCATCACTCGAACTCCTCGGAACAACAACGATTGATGTGTTTGCCGAAAACCTGATCGCCCATAATCTTTACTCTGTGACTTTTGATTGGGCAACCGGCCAAGGCGAACCGCAAAAGGAAAATGTCCGGATCTATCCAAACCCGACCTCCGGAAATGTATATCTTTATGGTGCTGACCATGCATCAATTTCTGTTTACAACAGCATTGGAAGTTTGGTTTTCATCACACATGATTTCTCCGGCCATACCTTGAGTTTTTCGTCTCTCCCAAAAGGTGTTTACCTGATGAAAATTGAAAAAGCCGATCATTCAGTCATCCAGAAGAAGGTGGTTGTCATCTGACATTCTACTATAAATTTTTATCTTTGTCGAATAATTAACAAATCATCCAATGAAAACGCTCCGCATTCTGTTTCTTCTCCTCCTTATTTCCTCCTTTACCTATGCGCAGGAGAGTATTTTTAACTACAAAAAGCTTCCGTCAGTCAAAATGAAAACGGTGAAGGGCCTGCCATTTATTTCCGATAGTATAACCAACAACGGCAAACCTGTCATCATCAGTTTCTGGGCCACATGGTGCAAGCCCTGTGTACGGGAATTGACCACCATCTCTGATGTATATGATGATTGGGTAACCGAAACCGGTGTTAAACTTTATGCAATTTCGGTTGATGATTCCCGCTCCATGACATTGGTTGGCCCGATGGTGAACGGCAAGGGGTGGGATTTTACGGTATTGCTTGATCCAAATAGTGATTTTAAGCGGGCCATGAATGTTGGGCCTATCCCCCATACGTTCCTGCTGAATGGAAAAGGAGAGGTTGTTTTTCAACACACCTCATTTTCGGAGGGCGATGAGTTGAGCCTGATTGACATGGTTCGCAAACTCAACCGTGGCGAAGAAATCAAATAGGCATGAATTTGTGAATTTTAGCACCTTAAAAATCAAATACCTTGAGAACACGAATCTGCTATTTTCTTGGAGCAATCAGCTTATTGTTCCTTTTTCCTGTTGTTGTCAAATCGCAGGATTTATTAAAGGGAAGCGAAGTTCATGGCAGCATGCAGGCCGATGCTACCTATTATCTCACCGATCCCAAAACAGGGATCACTGATTCGACCCTGGCCGGAAAGCTTATCCGATTGAATGGTTTCACAGAGGTGAACTATTCACTGGGAAATTTCACGGCGGGTTTGCGTTTCGAGGCCTATCTGCCGCCACTTACCGGCTACGATGCGCAATACAACGGAGTGGGAGTGCCATACTGGTATGTGAATTATAAGAATGATTTCATCGACATCACAGCAGGGAATTTCTATGAACAATTCGGTTATGGAATGATTTTACGTACCTATCAGGAGTGGACGCTGGGGTATGACAACTCTCTCCAGGGCCTCCGGGTAAAAGTTATGCCCATAAAGGGTGTCACTTTCAAAGGGGTTTACGGGGTGCAACGGTATTACTGGGAATCATACAAAGATTATAACCGGGGAATCGTGAAGGGTTTTGACGCCGATTTCTACCTGAATGATATGTTCACCAGCCTGAACGACTCCAAAGTGAAATTGACACTTGGAGGCTCATTTGTGAGTAATTATCAGCAGGGAACAACCAAGGATGTTCCTTCCGATGGAAAACTATTGGTGCTTAAAATGCCGGAGAATGTTGCCAATTATGGCGGAAGATTCAATCTGAATATTGGCGATTTCAACTGGTTTACCGAATATGCCCATAAAATTAACGACCCTGCTGCCATCAATAACTATATCTATAAAAACGGCGACGGTTTATTTACCAATCTCTCCTATTCCAAAACAGGTTTGGGGATATCGGTCATGTCGAAATGGATCGACAACATGAGTTATAAATCAAATCGCACTGTGTCGAACAATATGCTCAATATTAACTACTTGCCATCCATTACAAAGGAGCACTCCTATATGCTGGCAAGCATGTACCCCTATTCCACCCAGCCCAGTGGTGAGGTTGGCTTGTCGGGGACTTTAACTTTGCACTTCCCCAAAAAATCGGCTCTGGGAGGAAAGACGGGATTATCCATTGCTGCGAATTTTTCGCAGGTGAACGGCCTCAATAAAACAGCGCCGAACGATACCACTGCCATCGGACAAGTTGGGACCCTCGGCTATAAATCCTCTTTTTACAGCGTTGGCAAAGATGTTTATTATCAGGATGCCAATATTGAGGTGACCAAAAAATTCGGGAAGAAATGGAAAGGGATATTTACTTACCTGTACCAGACCTACAACAAGGATGTTGTGGAGGGACATGCCCCTGGCGACTTCGGCACAATTTATTCTCAAATCGGGATTGCTGATATTGCCTGGAACATCACCAAAAAACATACCCTGCGCTGGGAAATCCAGGGATTGTGGACCAAACAGGATAAAGGAAATTGGGTTGCAGGTTTGGTTGAACTGACCATATCGCCTGCATGGTTTGTGTCGGTGATGGATCAGTATAATTATGGCAATAGTGACGCTTCACAGCGGCTGAATTATTATACCATAAGCGCTGGATATACCAACCACTCCACCCGGGTTTCGGTCTCCTATGGGCGGCAACGCGAAGGAATTATATGCGTGGGCGGTGTATGCCGGTTCGTGCCGGCCACCAACGGCTTGACCCTCACCGTAACCAGCAGTTTCTGATGATTGTCAGATAATGAAAATTGAGAATTTGAATAAAAATTATTAAACAACATGAAAAATATTTTCCAGTTATCACTTTTACTGATTTGCGGCGGTTTATTGCTCCAGTCATGTACAAAGATCAGCGAACCCTATTATACGGTTAAAAGCGTAACTGTCGACACAAACAAACGGACGGTACTCCTGGAAGACTATACTGGCCATTTGTGTGTAAACTGCGCCCCTGCTGCAAAAATGGCTCATTCTCTGCAGGATATATATCATGGACAGGTATTTGCCATTGCGGTTCATGCCGGTAGTTTTGCCAAACCTATTCCCTCTGATCCTGATCTGAGCGCCGATTACCGGTGCGTAACCGGAAACGAATGGAATGATTATCCGCCATTCACCATCGGGAATGACGGCTATCCGATCGGGATGGTCAACAGAACAAACTTCAACGGAAAGATAGCCTTTGGAATCTCTCAATGGACTCCTGCTATCCAGATTGCGCTTGAACAACCTAAAATTGCAATCCTGACGGTGAAGAGTGCGTATGCCACCCAGACCAAACTTATGAACGCTACCGTTGGGGTAAAATTCCTGTCGGATTATGCTGGAAAGGTCAATCTCACCGTTTGTATCCTGGAAGACAGTATTTACGGCGGACAAAAAAATACCAGCCCGGGAGATTCGATACCCATTATTAAACACTTTCGGTTTATGCACATGCTGAGAGGGGCAATAAACGAATCGGGTAGTTTTGGTGACGAGATTGCGGGCAACCCTTCGGCCGGTGCCGTGGTGACAAAATCATTTTCTGCCGATTTCACCGGAAAAATCTGGGTGCCAACAAATTGCTGCGTCATTGCTTTCATCACCAGTGCCGATACCAAGGAGGTGCTGCATGTCGCAAAATCGGCCTATCTGAAACCCTGATCTGGTTCGATTTTCTTTCCTGAACGACCATTTTTTTACTATTCATTGAACCATAAAGGATTGCCTCCGGGTTAATATTTTGGTTCTTCCTTGACTTTTAGCTCTCACTTCCCTATATTTGTTTGTGAAAATTTAAACAAACAAGGACATGAAAGCGGCACTACCTGTGATTTTCTTTTTTTTCCTGTTTTTATCACAAACAGGGCTGGGTCAGAATCCCAGGAATATTTTGATAGATGACCTTACAAGTACCAACTGCGGGCATTGTCCCTGCATGGACACAGTGCTGCAGAAGGTGGTTTTACTCCGACATCCTGGCACGGTGATCATCGCGCTGCATGGTCCGATGTCATTGTATGAAAACCGTGATTTTTTCAAAGTGATAGATTCTCTGCATTTTGAAAGCAACGCTTCTATCATTAACCGGATGGGGATTCCAACTGAGATTGATGACATCCCCGATACGGTTGATGCCAGGTATGCCCGGCTTCCCGAATCTCCCGTGAAAATGGAAATTGAGTCAATGAACTATGATCCGGTCAGCCGGCTTTTAACGGTGGTAGTCAATTCCACTGCATTGCAGTCCGATATGACAGGGCAATACAGAATCAATGCCGCGGTGATTGAAAGCAACCTGGTTGGTTATCAGCAACATTTCCCTGAATGTCCGGGAGGAGATGACTACAACCATAAATTCGTGCTTAGGGCACTGGCGTTCAATCCTGTTGGTGATAATCTGATTAATGGAAACTGGGCCGAGCAAAATACCATCCGGCGAACCTTCATTTTTACCCTGGATGCAGAATGGGTTGATTCAAATTGCGATGTAGTGATTTACGTCGACAAAAAAATGGGAACTTTGGGCGTTTCAGAGATACAACAATCTATTAAACAGGGTGTCACACGTCCGCTTAGCGTTGAGCCCATCCCATCGCCTTCTGCAATTCTCAAAATATTTCCAAATCCGGTTCATGGGTCGGCAAATGTTCATATCCGCCTCTCCGAAGGAGGTTTGGCAAGAGTTGCCTTGGCCGACATGAACGGAAAAATCGTAAAAGTCCTTACCAGGCAGAATCTTGCACCGGGAATGTACAACCTTGAGTTTGATGCAACAGGTTTGCCTGCCGGCAATTACCTTCTGCAGATGGATGGTAACCAGCAGGTTTTCTCAACTAAAATACAAATACAGTAACCAATGAAAAAGATCACTTTGATTGCCATCTTGCTCCTGATATCAGGGGTGGTGTGTTTTGGACAGAGTTTTGAATTATATGAACCGGTTGGAAGCCAGGATGTGAGGAGACAAAATGGCGAGGTACTGATACGTGAAGGAGTTTCCGGGGTACCCCTTTCGCAATTGATGAAGGTGAAAAATGTGAGCGCAGCAGCCTGCTCCGTATTTTGTAAAAAGGTCTATCTTCAACTGCTGCCAAATTCCGATAACACTTTTTGCTGGGATGTTTGCTATACGCAAGCGGTGATGGTTTCTAAAAAGCATGTCCTGATCAATTCACAGGAGGTTTGCAACCGTTTTGATTCCGACTATGAATCAAATAATTACTCCGGAGATTCCCGTATCAGGTATGTATGGTTTGATGGAAACAAGCCGTCCGATTCTGTGTGCATTGAGGTCATATTCCGCACCCACCCGACGGGTTTGGATGAAGGCAGCATCAGCTCAAATGAATTGGTTGTCTTCCCAAATCCTGCAAATGCATACGTTAAATTAAACTGGAAGCCCACCGGCTCACCGGTAAAGTTGATTTTGCACGACATTCTGGGCACAAAACTCTTTGAGAAAAAAGCAGCAGGACACGATAAAGAGATGAATATTAACGTAGCTGGCTATCCTGATGGTCTTTATTTCTGTATGCTTGAATCAGATGGTCAGGTAAGGGTAGTTAAAAAAATCATCATTCGTCACTGACCGGTTTTCCACAGAGTTGTTCTTGAGGCGTAATTGCCCCTGAATGTTATCTCCTGATAATCAGTTTGCGGGTTGCCATTTCCTTTTGCCCTGATATCTTCAGGAAGTAAATCCCATCCGGCAGAGCAGTCAGGTTGAGGGTCCTGTTGAACTGACCGGAAGATGCAACATTATTTTCACTAAACACCCTGTTTCCGACAAGGTCAAATATGCTGATGTCCAGGTCATCTGCCTGACATGAAGACACTTGCAGAGAGAAAATTCCATTGCTGGGGTTCGGAAGTATGGTGAAGTTGATTTGTTCGGATGGGGTTGATACCGTAGCTGGAAAATCGGCCACGATATAGCCGGCAACAAAAAGGCTGTCTGTTGAAAATCCGTCTCCAACAACCAGGGTTACATCATAAATTCCGACTGTTTCATAGGTAATTACAGGGTTTTTCTCCGTTGAACTGCTTGGCCTGCCGCCAGGGAACTGCCATTGCCACGTGGTGGTAATTCCCATGGAAGTATCGGCAAATACAACAGAGTGTCCGGGAACCACCACCGTAGGTAAACCGGTAAAGCCTGCAATTACCGGTGCAGGAATTGCTCTGATGATCAAGTCGGCCTGAAATGGCAGCATATTGTAGGCGGTAATCACCATGTGTATTGTGTCGGAAGTCACGCTCAACGGTGGGAAAGCCAGCGTTACCGCATCGTTTGAAACAAGACCCGTGGCAAGGATGGTATCGGCCAGGGTGGCCGTAACTCTGGCTCCGTTCACTGCGCAATAAACCGCAAGTGTTGAATCGCTGATGAAAAGCATGGAGTCGTATTGAGCAGTAATCGGCTGAGGAACGGCGGTTCTGACCATGATGGTCGGATCGCCGAAAATGGTCCAGGTGTCGGCCATGTCGGAACCGTCGGCGCCATAAGCATCAATCATTTTCATACAACCGTTGATGGAAATACCGGCAAAGGTTCGTTTGATGTTATTTGAATCGGATTCTATCAGAATGTTGGTCATCGCATCCTGTCCCTCCATGGGGGAGTTCCAGCTTTGGTTGATGGTTGAACCCAGGAATGCAATTGCGCCGGTTGGTTGTCCGCCCTGAGATGCCCGCATCCATGCCTCTGCAAAGCAGGCACCCCCATTTATAAAATTACCATTTACACAAGCCACCGACCATATGAATGGCAGCATTCCCTGATTTGTGAGCTGGTTTACATTTGTATTGCTGAATCCCGAACTGCCCCAGGATGTTTTACTGCCATGACCGGTATAAAGAATCAGGCTTGCCCCTGCGTTCACTGCGGTTGCAACCATTGGCGGGGTCGGATTTCCCGGGGCATCGTTTCCGCCTTGTGAACCGTCGAATAGTTCAGGGTTCGCGGTATAGGTGTAATTCAGCAATTGGGTTTGCTGATTCCTGATGTGTTCATAATCCATCTCATTGTCATCCCCCGGACCCTGATCTGAGGCAATTCCAATGACAGTTGTAAACCAGTCAGCGGTTAAAACCTGAGGATTTTGCTCATAATCAAGCGTGCGTTGAACCTGAGTTTGAACCTGGCCCTCATTTTCGGCTGAAAACCTGCCGACAAAAACATCTGCATAATGGTCGGATCCGACAATATAGCCATATGCATTGTCGGAAGGGCCGCCCAATCCGCCTCCCGAATTGGTTGGAACCTGCGCGGCATCACCAACAAGCAGTACATGGGTAAGCCCCTTCGTGGCATAATAATCTGCAATAAATGCTTTGATCTGAGCCGCAGTACTACCCACAGAGTCTTTATTCAGCATAACAGTCTGATATCCTTCGGCACGCTTCCAGTCAATGTAAGGTTGCATAGCGTTCATAAACGCACCATGGCAAATCACCAGGAGGTTTCCATATTCTCCTAATGGGGTGTATGTCGCGGCATCGAAATTTAAAAACTGGTGGTGATACAATGACATATAATCCTGTGGTACGCTCTTCGATGGGATTTGGCTGAGCAGAGGATTGATGCCAGTCTCACTGGCTTTATAAAGTTCGATTGTCACGTCATAATAAACCCGCAGGGTTTTTGAAACCGGGTTGTACTGAAATGGGCAGGCAATGATTGTTTGTCCACGAATGTCGCGGATGATATAAGGTTCGCGGGTATCGGCAATGGATGCCGGATAGAACATATTGGTGAAATAGGTTGATCCATAGGTAAATGGTATGGTTGAAGGGTCGGTATCGCGCATAATCACACCTTTTGACGGAGCAATCAGGATATTGGGAAAATCCTTGTAGCTGGAAGATAGGATGCGCACATTCATTCCGGCCTGATCAGGAATGACAAGCGATGCCGTTATTTTTGGTAAATCAGGCGCACCGGCAACGAGCATCGGCGTTGCATGGTCCACTTCAACCGAATAGGCCAGGCCTTGCGGGGTTTGTACTTCGCGAAGGTTGAACCCGCCCAGTGTAACATGGATGGTTGATCGTTCGATGGTTGATGAGACAAGCGTGATTTTTGCCGGAACAGCAACCTTGCTGTTGATATCAATCCAATTACCAGCAAAAGCGGTAGCTGACATGGCTGCCATAACCAAAAGTACAAGGATGTTACGCATAAGGATCAATTTTAAATAGTTACATGGGGTAAGAATAGTACAAAACTACATATTATTTTGATGCAATGCACTGTTTTTTTTGATTTTTCGGTTAATCAAGTTTAATCTCCGCGGCATGCACTTTTTTGATGTTATAAACCGGGTACCATGCTGCCAGGAATCCTATTAACAAAACCGTAAAGAAAACCAGGATGAAGTCGGTTAATTGCATGTCCACCGGATAGGCGCTGATAACAAAGCTGCTGTCGGCTGATCCGAGGCGAATCAGTCCGAATCTGATTTGCAGCCAGCACACGATTGCGCCGAGTGTGAGCCCGGCAATGGCGCCTATCAGGGAGATCAACACCCCTTCGAGCAGGAAAATCCGCCGGATTAAACCCTGTGTGGCACCCATGCTTTGCAATACGGCGATGTCTTTTTTCTTATCCAGGATCAACATCGACAAGGTTCCGATCACATTGAAGGTGGCAATGATCAGGATGAGGGTGAGGATCATGAAGATGTAGTTTTTTTCGGAAATCATGATCTTGTAAAGAATTTCCTGTTGCTGATACCGGTTTTTCACGACAAACGCTTTACCGGTAATGGTCTCTATTTTTTTTTGCAAATCTGCATGGTCAGCATCTTTGGCAAGATCAATTTCAAGAGAGGTACGCTCATCATCGTAGTCGAGCAGCTTTTTAACAAAACGCAAGGGCAATATGGCATACTTTACATCATAGTCCCATTGAATTTGGAAAAAGCCGGCAGGAAAAATAATTTCCGAGTTGAATGCGTTTTCGAATCCACCGGAAAAGCTGGCATCACGGCGTGGAACGAAAACAGAAATGGGGTTAAGATAATCCTGAATGTTGGCATTCAGATATCCTGCAACGCCGTAACCCAGCAATGCATAATCTTTATCTTCATCCTGCAAGATAAAATTCCCTTCAACCATCATCGAATCCAAGCCACTCATGTTTTTATAGGATTCACTCACCCCCTTGATGGTGACAATGGTTTGGTTATTCTTGTACTTCATCAACGCATCTTCCTCTATCACCTCAGTGATATGCAAAACACCCGGAATCTTCTCTATTTTTTGCAGTGGGAAGCTACTCAGGTTGAAGGTCTTTCCACGGCTTGGCGTAATTTGAATACCGGGGTTGAACGAACTGAAGAGTGAAACCACCAGCTTATCAAATCCATTGAAAACAGAAAGAACAATGAACAGCGCCATAGCTCCGATAGCCACACCGATCACAGATATGCCTGAAATAATATTGATGATGTTGTGCGATTTCTTCGAAACCAGGTATCGGCGGGAGATATAGAAGGGGAGGTTCAAGGCATTTACTGCTTAAAGTTATTTCCAGGCCTTTACAATCAGCCCGGTACCGGTTTCATGATGCATTCTTGTGTCGAGCCAGTTGCAAAAAAAAGCAACCGGGTAGGTGAGCAGGTACCAGAAGGGCAGCAGTATGAAAAAGAGCCTGGTAGAATTGAGCATGAGGATCGGATATTTCATCGACAAACGCCAGGCTATTTTTCCGGGTGTTCCATAGGTATAACGGCCTTCGGTTTTTGTAAACCCGGCACGTTTGAGTTTTACCTGAATCTCGTCAATGTTATACCCGTCGCGCACATGTTCGTCGATGAATGATTCTCCCTCCTCATGGTCGTGAACATCAGATCCGCCCTGATCAGAAGGGGTCGAAATCAGCAACATCCCCTCTTGTGTGAGGGAATCGTAGAAATTGCGGAATACAGCCTCATCATCGCCGATATGCTCCATCACATCTACCGAAAGGATAAGATCAAACCGGTCGGGTTTTGAAAATTGAGTAAGGTCTGCCTTTTCGAAAAGGACATTTTCGCGGCCGATCCGGTTAAAAAAGATATTGCAGTCGGCAATCTGCTCATCCTTAACATCTACGGCATCAACAAACCAAAAGGGAGAGAGGCTGCTGAGAAAATAGGTGTACTGGCCAAACCCTGATCCGGCATCCAGAATATAGCGTCTGTTTTTGTTTTTGCTCTGATGTGATTTTTCTGCCCATGTGTGTATTTCATTTCGTACATGCCATGCGCGCAAGAGCAACAGGTCGAGCAGTTTGTAAAATGTTATCCTCAGAAAGGGAGTTTTATTGAAAACCCTGCCCAGTGTTTTTTTTATCGGATCGTACTGCATATGTTAAAAATAAAATTCAAAATTCATAATGCAAAATCATATCCACTCGCCCGACTGATACCTTTTGCTCTGCTCACTCACGCATTCACTTCAACAAACTATCAATATTCTCAATGTAATCCAGTGAATCATCCAGATAAAACTGAAGCTCAGGCATGATGCGGAGCTGATTGTGAACCCGCTGGGCCAGGAGGTGGCGAACTTCACGCCCGTGATGGCGGATTTTTTCAAGCAGCACCTGCTTATCTGTGGTAATAAACAAGCTCAGATGCACCTTTGCAATTGCAAGGTCTTTACTCACTTGGACCTTTGTTACCGTGATCAAAGCTCCTTCAAAGAGGTTCCGGCTCTCCTGCTGGAAAATCACACCCAGGTCCTTTTGGATCAGACGTGATATTTTTTGTTGACGTGTTGATTCCATGGAGCAAAGTTAGTAAAGTTTTGATGAAAACGGACAATCCTGCCCATCGCCAGCAAACCCTGCATTGTTTGCATTGTCTGCATTGTTTGCATTGTTTCCATTCCGGCTACGTGTTTCACGTATACCCTAAGTATTTCTTGCATCGTGAAAGAATTAACAATAAATTTGACGCCTTTTATTTGGCTATTCACGAAAAATAAACAACGATGCGAACAATCAAAAACTTAAAAATGCTTGTCATGCTTCTCATGCTCACGGGGATGCCATTCCTGTCATTGGCGGCCGAAGAGGTCAGCAGTACGCTTGCTTCAGGCATAACCGATGATCAGCAGTACAACAGAGCCATTCATATCATGGCGATGTTGCTTATCGGGTTTGGATTTTTAATGGTCTTTGTCAGAAAATACGGACGTTCGGCTCTTACAGCTACTTTTTTGCTGGTGAGTACCTCGCTTCCGCTATACATGCTTGTAAACAGGGTTGGATTGGGTGATACCGAAGGAGAAATTAGACGGTTGATCCTGGCCGAATTCGGCGCTGCCAGTTTACTGATTGCCGCCGGTGCGGTGCTTGGCCGCTTGAAAATGCAGCAATATGTGCTGCTGGGGTTGCTTTTTGTTCCGTTTTACATGTTGAATGAATGGATTGTGCTGAACGGCGGGCTTGGGCTTATAAAGGCCGGCGGGGTGGTCGACACCGGGGGGTCTATTGTGATTCATGCTTTTGGCGCGATTTTCGGACTTGGTGTTGCACTCACCATGACCACAAAGCAGGAGTTTGAGAAGACCATTGAAACCGACTCAACCAGCGACAGGTACTCTATGCTGGGCAGTATGATGCTTTGGATTTTCTGGCCGAGTTTTTGCGCAGCCCTTGTTCCACCGGCCCAAATGCCGCATACCGTAGTCAATGTGATTCTTGCTTTGTGCGGATCTACTCTCACCACATATCTTGTTTCTGTCTCCATCCGCAAGAAAATAAGCATTGCCGATATTGCCAATGCTGCATTGGCAGGCGGTGTTGCCATTGGTTCAACCTGCGCCGATGCCAGTCATACCATGGCGGTCATCATAGGGATAATGGCAGGAGGATTGTCAACTTTTGGTTTCGCTGTCATACAGTCGAAGCAGCAGAAACTCATGAAAATCATCGATACTTGTGGTGTGACGAATCTGCACGGCCTTCCCGGACTGATGGGTGGCCTCGTTGCATTGCCAGTCATCAAAGGACTTCACATGGAGAGCCAGCTCATGGGGATTCTGATTACCATCGTGGTAGCATTTATAACAGGCATGATTACCGGAAAGGTACTCCCGCTGCTCGGTCGAAAGCTGGAGGCTTATGATGATGCCGACGAATTTCTTGATGCGGATTAGAAATTGTTTCATCCTTCCGGATTCTTAAAACCTGGAAGGTCGGGTTATTTAATCATCTCCGGCTGAATCCTGGTCGTAAGTTTTCCCTACCTAAAGTAAATATTCGGCTTAAACTGCTATCTTTGCAGCAATGAAACGATTTTTCAAAATTCTGCGTTATGCCGGGCCATACTGGGTTTATGCCATGCTTAACGTTATTTTCAACATCCTCTCTGTTATCTTTTCACTGGTCTCCTTCGGGTTATTCATCCCTGTTTTGCAAATGCTATTCCACAGCATGGAAATTCCGAAAACCGCGCCTCCGTTGCGGTTGGAGGTCGATGCTTTGAAAGATAATTTTTATTATTTCTGTGGTCAGTTGCTCGAACACTACGGCAACGAGAAAATGTTGGTTTATATTGGTGTTACCATTATCATTCTTTATTTTCTGAAAAATCTGTTTCGTTACCTTGCCATGTATTTCCTGGCAGTCGTGCGAAACGGGGTGGTTAAAGATCTGAGGAACGATCTGTACCTTAAAATACTCATCCTGCCTTTATCCTATTTCAATGAAAAGCGTAAGGGCGACATCATCGCGCGGATGACCACAGATGTTCAGGAGGTTGAATGGTCGATCATGAGTTCCCTGGAAATGGCCTTTCGCGATCCGATCACCATGTTAACCTATCTGATAACTTTGTTTGTGATCAGCCCGTCGCTGACAGTTTTTGTTTTGGTGCTTCTTCCGGTAAGTGGTTTCATCATCGGAAGGATCGGAAAAAGCCTGAAAAGGACCTCCGACAAAGGGCAGCATAAAATGGGGATACTTCTTTCCATGATTGAAGAGACCATCTCGGGCCTGCGTATTATAAAAGCATTCAACGCCATCGATTTCGCCGACAAAAGGTTTCGTCGAACCAATCAGGAATACAATCGGCTGATGATACGCCTCTATCGGAAGCGCGACTTGGCATCTCCGCTTAGTGAATTCCTGAGTGCCTGTGTGGTGACCATTGTGTTATGGTATGGAGGAAAACTGGTATTTACTCCCGGAAATTTTCTGGATGCTGCAGCGTTTCTTGTATATCTGGGCATTTTTTCTCAATTAATGCCTCCCGCTAAGGCTATTACCCAGGCCTTTTATAACATTCAGAAGGGGGCAGCATCGGTAGATCGCATCGAACAGGTGTTGGGAGAGCCTGAAGTGATTGTAGAAAAAAGTGATGCAGTAGGTAAAAAAGAATTTTCTTCAGAAATTGAATACCGGCAAGTCAGTTTTTCCTATGTGGAAGAACCGGTGCTTAAGAGCATCAGGCTCGTTATTCCGAAAGGTCGCACGATTGCAGTGGTAGGGCCCTCGGGTGGCGGAAAATCAACCATGGTCGATTTGCTGCCCCGTTTTTATGATTGTGCAGGAGGGGGCATTTTTATTGATGGTATTGATATCCGCGACATCGTTATCCGTGATTTGAGGGGGCTGATGGGAATTGTTTCCCAGGAGACGATTCTCTTCAATGATACGGTGTTCAACAACATTGCGTTTGGCATGGAAAACGTTGGCGAGGCTGAAGTAATAGCTGCTGCAAAAGTTGCCAATGCCCATGAATTTATTGAAAAAATGCCACAAGGGTATGCCACCAATATTGGCGATCGCGGAACAAAATTGTCAGGCGGACAGCGTCAACGGCTCAGCATTGCGCGTGCCGTGCTGAAAAATCCACCGATACTCATTCTCGATGAAGCCACATCCGCCCTCGATACCGAATCGGAACGACTGGTTCAGCAAGCCCTTGAAAATCTCATGCGCAACAGAACCTCTGTTGTGATTGCCCACCGGTTGTCAACCATCCAGTTTGCCGATGAAATCATTGTACTCCAAAGCGGGGAATTGGTTGAACGTGGAACCCATGCCGACTTACTTGAACGAAACGGTGTTTATCGAAAATTGTATGATTTGCAGTCGTTTGTGTGATGGAGGGCCAATCAGGGGAAAGGGGACCGTGGGGATGAGATACTTAAATTGTCGTTATTTTAATGTGAGAGAATCATGCAGGATAAAGTGAATGGAAGAATATTATTATTGTTTGTTTACATAGTTGCCTTTATTATCGGATTTTGGGTTAGCACACAGTATGGTTACGGCATCCTGGCAAAATCAGCTGTTGCAGTAGCCGTAACGGTGTCTGTTATCTTTATAGGAAGCCTGACGTTCAATAATTCAAGCGTTTTTGACCCCTACTGGAGCATTGCTCCCCCCATGATGGTCATTTTTTATCTTGCCATGGCTTTTGGAGATCAGCCAGTTGACGCGAACACCGGTGTCGGTGCAATACTCGTGGCATCACCCAGAATTCTGATCCTGTTTTTTTTGACTCTTGCATATAGCGCCCGGCTTACCTGGAATTTTTTACGTAGCTGGCCAGGGATGACGCATGAGGACTGGCGTTATGTTGATTTTCGTAAAAATTCCGGTAAAGCTTACTGGCTCGTCAGCCTCTCAGGAATTCATCTGTTTCCCGCCCTCATGGTTTTTGGTGGAACCCTTTCGATTTGGGTAACGGTTGTTCAGGGATACCGACCGATGAACATGATTGATTTGTTGGCTATTGTGGTAACCGGTTACGCCATCATGCTTGAGGCTACTGCCGATAAGCAACTCCGTACTTTTTTATTGCAAAATAAAGAGGCTGGCAAAACGATGAATCAGGGATTGTGGTCGATGTCGCGACATCCGAATTATCTGGGCGAGATTCTTTTCTGGTGGGGGCTCTATCTCTTTGCCCTCGCTGCCAACCCAACATTCTGGTGGGCGATTGCCGGGCCGTTGGCCATCACCCTCATGTTTATCTTTGCAAGCATCCCGATGATCGAAAAACGAATGCTGTACAGGAGAAAAGATTATAAAGCCTATCAGGAAAAAGTAAGCATGCTGATACCCTGGAAGTTTTTTTTTAAATCTCGGCCATCGTAATCATCACCGACTCAAGCTTCTTCTTCATCAGTTTTACCCTGCAATCAAAGTTGTTGACGATCAGCGAAAAAATCAGTTTTCGTCCGTTAATGGTCGACACATACCCCGCGAAACTTTTTACTTTGCCAATGGTTCCGGTTTTTGCATGAATACGTCCTTCTGCAGCGCTGCCTTTCATGGCTTTATGCAAGGTTCCGGTGAGTCCGGCAAGAGGAAGGGATTCATAAAACACCTGGAAATATGGGGAGGTTCGCATGGCATAAAGAGCGTCAACCAATTGTTTTGGTGATACTGCGTTGTTGCGCGACAAACCATTGCCATCATAAAAATTCATACCCTCAGTATCAACCCCTTTGGTCGTCCAAAAATCAAGAATGGCTTTGGCTCCGGCAGCAGTAGTCGCAGAGTTGTAAACT
>DYQT01000284.1 GCA_020719165.1 Draconibacterium orientale
CATTTAACGACTTAATCAAACCAACTTGACCGAAAGGGATAAGCAGTTAATTTTTTTAATTTAATCAGAATGATCGATTTAAGAAGCGATACGGTTACCCGCCCATCAAAGGAGATGCTGGATACCATGTTTTCGGCCCGCGTCGGGGATGACGTTTTTAGTGATGATCCAACAGTGAACGCATTGGAAGAGAAAGCGGCTGCAATGTTCGCGAAAGAGGCCGCTCTCTTTTGCCCTTCGGGAACGATGACCAACCAAATCGCCATCAATGTTCACACTCGCCCCGGTGATGAGGTGATATGCCACAAACATGCCCATGTTTATTATTATGAAGGTGGAGCCATGATGCGCAACTCGGGTGTGTCGGTTTGTTTGCTCGATAGCCCCCGGGGACAGATTACCGCCGCGGAGGTGGAAGCCCATATCAACCCGGATAATATTCACCGTCCGGTGACCTCGCTGGTAGAGGCGGAGAATACCATGAACAAAGGGGGAGGGACCATCTATAAATTTGAGGAGCTTGAACTTATCTCCGGCGTTTGCCGGAAACATGGTCTTAAATTTCACCTCGACGGGGCCCGCCTGTTCAACGCACTGGTTGAAACCGGAGAAAAACCCTCGAAATATGCGCACCTTTTTGATTCTGTATCCATTTGTCTATCCAAGGGTCTTGGCGCTCCGATTGGTTCTTTATTAATCGGCGACAAACCTTTTATCAGGCGGGCGCGCAGGGTTCGTAAGGCTTTTGGCGGCGCCATGCGGCAGGCTGGCTATCTGGCAGCGGCAGGAATCTATGGATTGGATTACAATATCAGCCGGCTGAAGAAGGATAACGACCGGGCCAGGCACCTTGGGAGTGTGCTGGAAACCATGCCGTTCGTTGAATCGGTCATCCCGGTAGAATCAAACATCGTGATATTCAAATTGGGAAAAAAAGAGAGCGCAGAAACATTTATTGCCCGGTTGAAAGAGCATGACATTCATGCGTTATATCTCGATGGTCAAACAATTCGTTTCGTAACCCATCTTGATTTCACAGATTCAATGCTTGAGAAAGTCGAATCAGTATTACAAACAATTCCCTGATAAGCCATCATTTTTATTCATCGAAGTCATCGGGCCTTCATTCCATCCCACCCCTGGGCTGTGATCGGAATGGATTTTCCGTCGGGTGTGATCATCTGTTTCCCTTCGGAGGAGGGTATCATGTGTCCGATGATGGAGATTTCAGCAATCTCTTTAATTTTTTCATAATCATCCTGCTTTACGGTAAAAAGAAGTTCGTAATCTTCTCCGCCACTCAAAGCAGCCACACTCGGGATTATTTTATACTCTTTGGCAAGTTCACGCGTGTGTTCATCCATGGGAATTTTACCCTCAAAAAGTTTGCACCCTACGCCGGATTGTTTGCAGATATGCAGGATTTCTGAAGCCAAACCATCTGAAATATCGATCATTGCTGTTGGTTTTACTCCGATTCCGAGAAGCAGATTCCGGATGTCGGTGCGGGCTTCCGGTTTTAACTGCCTTCCAACCTGGTAGTCGAATCCCGATAGTTCGGGCTGCATGCTTGGATCAACCTGAAAAACCGATTTCTCCCGTTCAAGAATGAGCAGTCCGATATAAGCGCTTCCCAGATCACCTGTAACGCATAGCAGATCGCCGGTTCTCGCCCCGCTGCGATAGACAACCTCCTCTTTTTTTGCTTCCCCTATAATGGAAACAGAGATCATCAGCCCTTTAACATTCGAGCTGGTATCGCCGCCAACCAGGTCAACTTTATATTTATCGCATGCCATGATAAACCCTGCATAGAGTTCATCGAGCGCCTCGGCCGAAAACCGGCTGGAAACAGCCAGTGAAACTGTCATCTGTTTGGGAACGCCGTTCATGGCTGCAATATCGGAGATGTTCACCACAGCAGCCTTGTATCCAAGGTGTTTGAAAGGCATGTAAGTCAGATCAAAATGGATTCCTTCGACCAGCAGGTCGGTTGAAAGTAAAATCACCTTTTCGCCGGCATCAATCACCGCGGCATCATCTCCAATGCCTTTCAATGTTTCGGGATGATAGTATTTAACGTTCCTTGTTAACCGGTCAATCAGGCCAAATTCACCCAAATCAGAGAGTGAAGTGAGTTCGGCGTTGCTGTTGGCAGGCTTTTTATCTTTTTTCTCGTACATGGTTGCGTTTTCATAATTGAGGGATCATTCTGGCGGCAAAATTACAATATCTGCTCAACTCTGCATTTTTTTCAACTACTTTTGAACTTAGTAATGGTCAGAAAGGTAGGGGCAAGTGTAATAAATGACCACGGCAGACTGATACGAAATAGTTTGACAGGATTGAAATATAGAATTTAGCTCTTTGATAGGTTGGTGCAGATTGGATGAATTTATTTTTTTTTCTTCCCGCTCTCAAAAAAGACACTTGGAAACCCCACCCACATTGCACACATTGCCAAAGCCCCACAAGCCAACGCTGCAACCAAAGCTTTGTCAAAGAGTGCAATTTTGCCTACACACACACCGAACTACTTGATAATTATATCTTGTTTTTTGAGATAAATTTGTATTTTAGCGGAAAATAATTTGATATAAATGAATCGAATTAAAGAGGTGCTTGAAGAAAAAGGCATCAAGCAGACTTGGTTAGCTGAGAAATTGGGTAAGAGTTACAATATGGTCAACTCTTATGTTCAAAATAGACAGCAACCAAGACTTGAGGTACTTTATGAGATAGCAAAAATATTGGATGTTAATCCTAAAAATTTACTGAAAGAAGAATAATGAGCAAAGAGTTTCAAATAGAAGAAAATCTAATTGAACAACTAAAGGGGCTGAAATACACGCATCGCCCTGACATAGTTGATAGAAAAACGCTTGAGCAAAATTTCAAAACAAAGTTTGAAGCGCTCAACCGAGTTCGCTTGTCAGAAAATGAGTTTTTAAGATTGAGAGAATTAATCATTGAACCTGATGTGTTCAAAGCTTCTAAACTCTTACGTGAAAGACAATACTTTCAACATGAAGATGGAACGCCTTTACATTATACACTCGTAAACAACAAAGACTGGTGCAAAAACGACTATGAAGTAATTAGTCAGTTACGCATCAATACCGAAAACAGCCATCAACGATACGACATTATTTTGTTGATTAATGGCTTGCCTGTGGTGCAAATCGAGTTGAAGAAGCAAGATATATCGCCACGAAAAGCAATGCAACAAATTGTAGATTACAAAAACGAAGCGGGAAACGGTTACGGAAATTCTTTGCTTTGCTATATGCAGTTGTTTATTGTTAGCAACCGCACCAACACTTACTATTTTGCCAATAATAAAAATCAACATTTTGCCTTTAATGCAGATGAACAATTTTTACCCATTTATCAATTAGTCCTCTCGTTTTGTCGAACGAACATCAAAACAGATAACTTTGGTTC
>DYQT01000285.1 GCA_020719165.1 Draconibacterium orientale
TGAGAGATTGGTTTTAATTTCCTGCATCACTCCAAGCACCGTTTTATAGATAAATTCCTTCTCTTTTGTCTCCACATAGGCCAGCCTGGTCTCAAGCAATTCCTGCTTGGTTTTCTTTAAATTCAGATTGTCATCGATCTGGATGTTGAGCCTTTTTATTGTTCTTTTTATTCGCCGGAAGAATAGAATTGTGATGGTAACTATAATGAGTATAAGCGATATGATTGTAGCGGTTCCTTTTATATTAATTTCCCTTAAGTTCTTGATTTTGTCAGTGATATTATTATTTAGCTGAATATTCTGTTGTTCCAATTCATTCTTTGATTTCAAATCCTGTAAGATCTGATCTTGCAATGAATCTGTCTTTGTTTGTAAGGAATCGCTTTTTAATCCAAGGGATTTGATCTTTAATGAGAGATTCGCACTATCAGATTTAAGTAAAGTGATATTTTCTTTTAAAATTAGTTGAGAGTATTGTGATCCATCTATAAGAATATTCAATCCATTACTTCTTATTCTGATTAAATATACAGGATAATCATTTCCAGGTTCTGAGCGCCACCAATACCAGTCATCAAATTTTATTTGCTTTATGTTTGGTTCATTTATTTTGATATCATATTGTCTTATTGGATTCCCATCTAATGCAATCCAGCAATGTTTTGATTATTTCGGACAAACAAGGCCACCTATTTCGGTGTAAACTGAGCCACTGATTCCGGGCGAAAGTAGGCCACTATTTCAAAGGGCAACATGGGGGTAAAAGTATTAATTTTTTTCCAGTGTTTTTCTTCTTAACGATTCTCCTTTAATTTCAAAACGGTGTGCTGAACCTGACAATCTGTCCATAATCGCATCGGCCAGGGTCGGTTCATTAATATACTGGTGCCATTTGCTCACCGGCAGTTGGGAAGTTATGATGGTAGACCGCTTACCGTACCGGTCTTCCAGTACCTGCAGAAAGGCTATCCTAACCTGATTGTCCAAGGGTGTCAGCCCGAAGTCATCAATGATGATCAGCGGTTGTTTTTCGATGTGGTTCAGCAGTTTGATATAGCTTCCCTCGATTTTAGCCAGGGCCAGTTTCTCGGCGAACCGGTTCATGCCCAGGTAAAGTGTTTTGTACCCCAGGGTACACGCCTGGCGCCCAAAGGCGCAGGCGAGATAACTTTTCCCGCAGCCCGTGGGGCCGGTGATAAGGATATTTTCTGCCCGTTGCAAAAAAGTGCAATCGGCCAGCGAGAGGATCTGATCCCGGGTAAGGTTACGCTGGGGGGAGCACTGCACCTGTTCCAGTACCGCATCATAGCGCAGGTTACTCAGTTTAAGGTACAACTGGGTGCGCTGCTGGGTCCGGCTTAGTTGCTCTGCCTCGGCAAGCCGGGCCATGAGTTCGTGGATCGTGGGCAGCTCGTGGGCGGGCAGGGTCAGCATGGTCTCATAGGCTTGGGCCATGCCCAGCAGTTTGAGCTGTTGGAGTTTTTCCAGTGTTTGGTCTGTGTTGATCATGTGTTTTTATTTTAAGTGGATACTAAGGATTTATTGATAGGACTCGGCACCCCGGATGTTTTCATGTTCAGGGATGCTGAGAATAAGATCCGGTTGTGAAGTGGCCCGGTCAAGATTGTGTTCCAGGATATTCCGGATGACGGTATAGGTCACCTTATAACCTGCCAGGGCACGCTGGCAGGCAGCTTCCAGCCGGTCCGGGCCGTATTTTTCACCCAGCCGGAAAACACCCAGGCAGGAGTTATACGTCTGTTCGATGAAGATTTTCTGATCGAGTATCCGGGTGACGGCAGTGGTAGTGTGGACACCGACCGGCGTGGCTTTTTCAATAAAATATTCACGGTTCCAGCCCTTACTTCGGGCGTAGTGCCGGTGATGAGCAGGCATATGCTCTTCCAGGGTGGTGTACCCGTTTCGGTGGTAATTGCGTTTATGGAAAGCGATACGGATCGTATCAAGATAGATCTCAACATGTTCGGTATCATAAATGATGTTCACGGTTCTGCCGATATACTTAAATGGGACACTGTAATGATGCCAGTCCTGCCCCAGGGTGACGTGATAGTTACGCTGAACCTTGGCGGCAACTTTGTTTTTAGGGACAAACGGATCGGGAGGTAAAGCAAGTAACAACGGTTTTTCATGTAGCAGGAAACGGTCCCGACGGCTATAATCACAACGCTGAAAGTTACGGCTATTAAACCGTTCCAGTTCCTCCCACAAGGCATCATTGATCTCTTGAACACTGTGAAAAACATGGTTGCGCAACCGAGCGTAAATCCGGTTATAAACAGCGTTCACATGGCTTTCAACCGTAGCTTTGTCCCGGGGTTTTCTAACCCGGGCAGCCATCATCGTCGTACCGTAATGCAGGGACCACTGTTGAGCCAGTTCATCAAAAGAAGGCTCGTACCGGTCGCTTTTTTTGACCACCTGTTTCATGTTGTCGGTTTTGACCGAGTTGGGAACGCCCCCAAAATAATTCATTGCTTGATTCAGGGTATGGAACATCCGTGCCCGATGGGCTGACAATGAGGCTTCCAAGTAAGTATAATCAGAGAAAGGAAGCGTACAGACCAGAATCGGACAATAAATGACCTCACCGGTTTGCAGATCGGTAAAAGGGATTTTACTTCCCGCAAAATCGAACATCATGCTGGCGGCAGGTTCATGTTCAAAATGCATCACAGCTTGGCGGATGTTGAGGTAGCGATTCAAATGTTCACAGAATTGGGTATAACCATAGCCTTCAGGAACTTTTTCATGATATTCCTCCCAGAGGATTATCCGTGTGGCATGAGGCTTCTGCAGTTCATCACAAAGCCCCGGAATACGCTCTTGAAAATCAGCATACCGCCAGTCTTTTTTTATCCTGTCTGATTCCTTGAACACCAGCGAAGAAAGTTCCTGGTCGTTAAGCGCAAGCAATTCCTCCAGGCTTTTTGCAAGCCCGGTTATTTGCCGGACGTATCCGTTCACTGTATTGCGCGCAGCATGAAGATCCCAGGCAATTTCCCGGTTGGATTTGCCTTTGGACTTAAGTTGGATAATGCGTCGTATTTGCAACATGGTTATTGGTTTATTTGCCATCGTATAAAGGTTTTCTTCTTTATACGATGCCATGTTGCCTTTGAAATAAGTGGCTCAGTTTATGCCGGAATGTCAGTTGTTTTTTTTCAATTCGGCATTAAAATCCTCCAGAATTCCGTTCGACTAAACACCATTTTGATGGCGCACTTTGCTCCGAAATCACTGGCGCAATTTACTCCGAAACGAGTGGCTCAATTTAGTCCGAAATAGTCAATTTGATGATTCGTTTTTGAAAAGTAATCATCTCTTTGTGGTTTGGATATAAAGGTTCAGCCAACAAATTATCCAAGGCTATCTCCAATTGGCTTCGGGCATGGT
>DYQT01000286.1 GCA_020719165.1 Draconibacterium orientale
CAAACCCTGGGAAATATCCCTTGCAATTTGATCCAGGTTTACCAACCGGTCACATCCGGCTGGGCAGGCAGAAGTGACAGTGTTGCCATAATACGTGTAAAGGGTGTTGAGGGATTGGATCAACAGGTAGTTCATAGGCATCCAAACAGGCCCACGCCAGTTTGAATTGCCACCAAAAAGATTACTGGTAGTTTCTCCTGGCTCGTATGTTATTCCATACTTAATACCATCAATGTGCACTGCATAAGGTGTTTCATGAATTTTGGAAACGCTGCGGATACCATACCGGGAGAGAAATTCCTTCTCATCAAGCAAGGCGGTTAAAAGTTTTTCTAACCTGTGCCGGGGAGTAAGAGACAACAAAATATCCTGTCCTTTCTCCAATTCCTCGATGACGATGTACATCTGGTTTTGAAGTCTGTAGTTTCTGAACCATTCCAGGCGCCTGACAAAGTCTGGTACTTTTTCCAGGCGTTTCCGGTCCAGGACCATGGTGGCAAAGAATGAGGTCAAGCCCACCAGTGATCGGACTTTCAGTGGAATATAATTACCATCGGGCCTGGCCAGGATATCATAAAAGAATCCTTCTTCTTCATCCCAGGCTCCAGTCCAGTCTTCTCCCATACGATTCAGGGATTCGGCAATGTATACAAAGTGCTCAAAGAACTTTGTGGCGACATCCTCGAATGTGTTGTCCTCCTGGGAAATTTCAAGGGCCATATCCAGCATGTTCAGGCAATACATCGCCATCCAGCTGGTGCCATCAGCCTGTTCCAGGTGACCTTTCCCGGGGATAAAAGCGCTACGGTCGAAAACACCGATATTGTCCAATCCGAGAAAACCGCCTTCGAAGACGTTGTTGTCATTATGATCCTTCCGATTCACCCACCAGGTAAAGTTGATCAATAATTTTTGAAATGCTTTTTTCAAAAAATCAATATCACCTTTGCCGGTTTTTTCTTTTTCGATACGATAAACATTCATGCATGCCCAGGCGTGTACAGGAGGATTCACATCGCAGAATTTCCATTCATAGGCCGGGAGTTGTCCGTTCGGGCGCATATACCATTCTCTCAGGAAGAGAATTAACTGGTTTTTGGCAAAATCAGGGTCGACCATTGCCAGGGGAACACAATGAAAGGCCAGGTCCCAGGCAGCATACCATGGATACTCCCACTTGTCCGGCATCGAAATAATATCTTCATTATTCAGCGTAAACCAGTCACTGTTCCGTCCTTTTTTTCGTTTTTGTGATGGTTTCGGTTGGCCAGGGTCACCATTGAGCCATCGGGGAATATCAATGTTATAATACTGTTTGCTCCACAACATCCCAGCGAATGCCTGACGTTGGATATTCTTAAGTTCCGGATCTTCAACGCACAATTCATTATAAAATTCATCGGCTTCTTTTATTTTTTCGCTGAAAACAGCCGTAAAATTTGACCCGAGAGGATCATGTCCTGCTTCGGATTTGGATAACCTTAGCCTTAACTCGAAACGATCGCCGGCTTCAATTTCCAGTTCATACAAAGGAGTGAATTTAGTGCCTTCAGTTATATTCTCCAAAATATCAAAGTCTTTATTAACTACCGCGTCATTAATAGCATCCTTCACAAAAGGATTTTCATCAGGTAGTCCAGAAATCAACTTTTTATTGGTTTCATTATCTGTAAACAAAGTGCGGGCCGGGTTCTGAAAATAAAAATTATATTCTCCCAGTTCTGTGTGCCGGAGCGACACTTGCCCGAATTCTTTTTGCTGAGGGTTGAGTTTAATTACAGGCTTTTCTTTCAGCAGGCCAAAGCTCCATAAGTTCCGGAACCACAAGGTGGGCAATACGCTGATCTTCGCCTTTCTATGGCTGCGATTGTAAATTGTGATTTTAATAAGGATGTCATCTTCATTGTTTTTAGCATACTCGGTAAATACATCCCAATAGTTACCCTTATCAAATGCACCGGTGTCAATCAGTTCATATTCAGGATCCTGTTTTGAGCGTTTTCGGTTGGTGAGCAGCAGATCCTCATAAGGGAAAGCCTGCATAGGATATTTGTAAAGATGTTTCATATAAGAGTGAGTAGGCGTATTATCAAGATAATAATACAATTCCTTGACATCTTCCCCGTGGTTTCCTTCTTTTCCGGTCAACCCGAAAAGGCGTTCCTTGATGATAGGGTCTTTGCCATTCCATAGCGCTACAGCGAAACAAAGGTTGCAGAATTCATCGCAAATACCGGCCAGGCCATCTTCACCCCAGCGGTAGGTGCGGCTTCTGGAATGCTCGTGAGGAAAATAGTCCCAGGCTTCCCCATCTTCACTATAGTCTTCTCTCACCGTACCCCACTGGCGCTCGCTCAGATAGGGACCCCATTTCATCCAGTTTTTCTTTCCCGCGTAATGGTCTTGAATCCGGATTTGTTCTGAATTTGATTTTTTCATCGTTTTGTTAGTTTGAATAGTTATGATAGTTTTTGAAAGTTACATGGCGAGTAAAATCTATCCGTTCGTGGTAAAGCCCGGATAAAGTGTCATTCCTCCATCAACAAATAGTGTTGTGCCGTGAATGTAATCCGATTCGTCGGTGGCAAGCCACACCGCCACCGCTCCAATGTCGGCAGGCTGCCCGATACGTTTGTAAGGAATGAGTTTCATCAAATCATTCAAGGCCTCCGGCGTTTCCCAGGCATCCCGGTTTATCGGGGTCTGGATGGCGCCCGGAGCAATGCTATTCACCCGTATGCCTTTCGGCCCTAATTCCTGGGCCATCGACTTCATCAGCAACATCACTCCACCTTTTGAAGCCGCATAGTTGACATGGCCTGCCCAGGGAATAACCTCATGGACGGAGCTCATGCAAATGATCTTTCCTAATGCGCAACTGTAATCGACTTTTCCACGCCGCAAATATTCACGAACGGCTTCGCGTGAGCATAAAAACTGCCCGGTCAGGTTGACATCCAGCACAAATTGCCACTGGGCCAGGGTCATCTCATGGAATTCAGCATCACGCTGCAAACCGGCATTGTTTACCAGGATGTCAACAGTCCCAAAATGCTGTTTGGCCGTTTGGAACATGGCCTGCACCTGGTCTTCTTTGCTAACATCAGCTTTTACGGCAATTGCTTTTGCGATGGAATCATTAATTTCTATCTGGTGAGCCACTTCTTCAGCAGCTTCAGCATCAGTGATATAATTGACGACCACATTGGCACAATCTCTGCCCATGGCCAGGGCAACTTCTTTTCCAATACCGGAGCTTGCTCCGGTTACGATACAGGTTTGTCCTAAAAGACGATGGTTCGGATTTTGACGCATTTTTTCAATAATTAAGTTTTTATTTTAATTCTGTTTATTCGTAGATAAAAAGGGCGTGCCCATCCGGATCACGCATGATGAATCCTTCTTTGTGGCCAG
>DYQT01000005.1 GCA_020719165.1 Draconibacterium orientale
CGTTTTTTATCCTATTTTTGTTAACTAAACGACATTGATTCGTAATTCGTAATTCGTAATTCGTAATTCCCTACCGTTCCTCCAACGGAATATAACTCCTCGGCGGCTCAACAGTCTTATATGCCGGTCGAATAATCCTTCTACCGCTGATCATCTCTTCCAGCCGGTGTGCGCACCATCCGCTGATGCGGGAGATGGCAAACAAAGGGGTATAAAGTTCCTTTGGGATCTTCAGACATTCATACACAAACCCGGAATAAAAATCAACATTGGGAGAGATAAGCTTATCCTGGGTACCTTTGAATTCATAGAAAATTTCAGGTCCGATCCGCTCAATTGCTTCATAAAGCGCCATCTCATCTTCCCTGCCTTTTTCAATGGACAGCAACCGTGCTTTTTCTTTCAGCAGGATTGCCCTTGGATCTGAAACAGTATACACGGCATGACCGAATCCATAGATCAGACCGGTTTTATCGTGCACCTCTTTGCGGGTGATTTTGCGCAGATACTCAGCCACTTCATTATCGTTGGCCCAATTTTTTACATTGGCTTTGATGTTATCCATCATGTCCATCACCTGGAGGTTGGCGCCACCATGCAGGGGCCCTTTCAGTGAGCCAATGGCTGCAACAATGGCCGAATAGGTGTCGGTGCCACTTGAACTTACAACACGCGTGGTAAAGGTGGAATTGTTACCGCCACTGTGCTCTGCATGTAAAACCAACGAAAGATCAAGCAGTTCGGCCTCCAGTGCAGTGTAGTCATTTCCCTTAAGCATGTAAAGGAAGTTGGCTGCCGTACTTAACTTCTTGTCGGGATACCGCACGGTAAGGGTGTCGTAATAAATCAGGTGGCGCATCGAATGATAGGAGTAAACCGCAATCGTCGAAATCTTGGCAATCAGACTGATCGATTGCCTCAGTATGTTTTCAATAGAGGTGTCATCTGCTTTTTCATCCAGGGTATAAAGAGCAAGGATTGATCGTGCAAGCATGTTCATAATGTCCTTGCCCTTCATTGTAAGGATCATGTCGCGGTTGAAATTCTCGGGAAGCGCCCGCATTTCGGCCAAAGCCGTTGAAAACTTATCAAGCTCCTCTTTCACTGGCAGCCGGCCAAACAGCAACAGGAATACGGTTTCATCAAAACCCGGTCGCTTTGCAGCCTGGCAGCCGTGAACCAGGTCGCGGATATCTATTCCGCGGTAAATCAATTTGCCATCAATGGCTTCAAGTTTATCATTTATTTTTTCATAACCTACCACGCTGCCAACACGCGTAAGGCCAACGAGCACGCCGGTGTGATCTGCATTCCGCAGGCCCCGCTTGACATCAAATTGCTTGAATAAACTCTCTTGAATGGTACAGGATTCATCGGTCAGTTTTGCCAGATCCTGAAGAAAATTATCTATGATCATGTTTCTTGGTTTTAAAGGGTTTTCATGTAATTAAGGGCGCTGCCTGCCTTGAACCAATGGATTTGCAGGTCGCTGTAGCTATGATTTATGGTAATCTCTTCCTGTGTGTGATCCGCGTGGTGGAGAACCAACACCAAGGGGCTGCCCGGCTTAAACGATTCCAGTCCAAGCAGATCGAATAGGTCGTCTTCCCTGATTTTGGCGTAATCATCACCGTTGGCAAACGTAAGTGCCAGCATGCCTTGCTTTTTCAGGTTGGTCTCGTGGATCCGGGCAAATGACTTGACTAAAACGGCTGTAACGCCCAAATGGCGCGGCTCCATGGCAGCATGCTCGCGGGATGATCCTTCACCGTAATTCTCATCTCCTACGATCATCGTTGCGATGCCTTTGGCTTTGTAATACCGCGCTGTTTTTGAAACCTCGCCATATTCTCCTGTTTCCGCATTTTTAACAGCATTGGTCTTCTCATTGAAAAAGTTCACTGCACCCATCAGGAGGTTGTTCGAGATGTTGTCAAGATGACCGCGAAATTTCAACCATGGGCCGGCCATGGATATATGATCAGTGGTGCATTTTCCTTTGGCTTTGATCAGCAATCGGATCCCGTGCATCTCTTTCCCATTCCAGGGTGCAAAAGGTTCAAGGAGTTGCAGCCTGTCGGAATCCGGACTCACACTCACCACTACCGCAGCTGCGTTCGCAGGAGGGGCAAGATAACCAGGATCCTTTACCTCAAATCCCTTCAATGGCAACTCTTCACCTTTTGGCTCGTCAAGTGTTACCTGCTCACCGTTCTCATTAACCAGAAAATCAGTTAAAGGGTTGAATGTAAGGCTCCCTGCAAGGGTTAGCGCGGTAACGATCTCCGGTGATGCAATAAAACTATGGGTTCCGGCATTGCCATCATTCCGTTTGGCAAAATTCCGGTTAAATGAATTCAGAATGGAATTCTTGCGATCGGGGTTGTCCATTTTGCGAGACCACTGTCCGATGCATGGGCCACATGCATTGGCCATGATCACCCCGCCGATGTTGTCAAATACCTCTAACAAGCCATCTCGCTCACAGGTGTAACGAATCTGCTCTGAACCCGGGGTGACGATAAACGCCGACTTCACTTTCAGCTTCTTTTCCCCTGCCTGCCTGGCCACTGATGCTGCCCGGGATATGTCTTCATACGAGGAGTTCGTGCATGAACCGATTAACCCGACTTCAAGAGTTTCCGGGTAGTTGTTCTCCTTGACAAATGCCTTGAATTCCGTAATCGGATGCGCGATGTCCGGTGAAAATGGACCATTGATGTGTGGTTCAACCGTCGAAAGATCTATCCTGATGAAATGATCATAATATAATTCAGGATTTGCAAGGACTTCCGGGTCGGGTGACAGATATCCGGCATAGTTATCGGCAAGCGCAGAAACCTCTGCCCGTCCGGTGGCATCAAGATAAGCTTTCATTTTTGCATCATAGGTGAAAACAGAACAGGTGGCGCCGATCTCGGCCCCCATGTTGCAAATCGTTCCCTTACCTGTACAGGAGAGAGATTTCGCTCCTTCACCAAAATACTCTACGATAAAACCTGTTCCCCCTTTGACCGTGAGAATGCCAGCGATTTTCAAAATAACATCCTTGGCAGAAGCCCAGCCATTGAGCTTTCCCGTAAGTTCAATGCCCATGATTTTTGGCATTTTCAACTCCAGGGGCATGCCCGACATCACATCCACGGCATCGGCGCCGCCAACACCAATAGCAACCATACCCAGTCCTCCGGCATTTGGCGTATGCGAATCTGTTCCAATCATCATGGCTCCGGGAAAGGCATAGTTTTCAAAAATAACCTGATGGATAATCCCGGCCCCGGGCTTCCAGAAACCAATGCCGTATTTGGCCGATACGGTTTCCAGAAAGTCATAAACCTCCTTGTTTTGGACCATCGCGGTAGCAAGGTCGGTTTTTACACCAAGCTGTGCCTGAATGAGGTGGTCGCAATGCACGGTTGAAGGAACAGCTGCACTGTCGCGGCCTGCAGTCATAAATTGCAGAAGCGCCATCTGTGCAGTGGCATCCTGCATGGCTACCCGGTCGGGTAAAAAGTTGACATAATCTACTCCCCTGTGGTAGGGCTCCGATGGATTTAAATCGAATAAATGTCCGTATAGAATCTTTTCTGTAAGTGTCAGAGGCTTGTCAAGCAATTCTTTTGCCTGGGAAACACCTTTGGTGATTTTCTCGTATGTGCGATGTATTGATTTGATATCTAATAACATAAATAGTTTATTTGTGTGGTAACGTAATCGATATATTTAGAAGTTTAAATGTAAAGGTATTTATTAAAAATAACGTTATAAATTTATAAAAAATTTCAACCTCAAACCAATTTTCACATGATGGACCTCGAAATGCTCCTCGAAAAATGGATGGTCTCTGGTAAACCAGCTTCTGAAAGCCATAAAATTGCTGTCAAAATTCTCACAGAATCAGAGAATGTTTTCTGCAAACAGCAGGAGCGCCAATTATCTCATACCTTCTGGTTCAACTTTCTCGATACAACAAAAAATACTGCATTTCTGAAGGCATTAGATTCTGACACTAACCGGAAGCGGTGGACTGAGGTCGTTTTCAGGCTCCTGCAATACACCAATTATAATCTGCGAAACATGATGGAACAGCGGGTTGCTGAACATCCCGCCTATGTGTTGTTTAAAGATATGTCGTCGGCAGGTGCTATTGAATGGACCTACGAACAAATTTATCGCCACCTGAGGGAAATCGCAAGTGTGTTTTATAGAGCCGGTTCTGATGCACCCCGGGTAGCCTTTTATACAGAAAACTGCCTGGAAGGGGCATGTACCGACCTGGCATGCCTCATGTTCGATATTTACGACACACCTGTCAGTCCACACTTCAAAATCGATGTATTGCTTCATATTTTCAATGAATTAAAGATCAATATTGCACTGGCCGATACGGAAGAACGAATAATGATGCTCCAACAGCTCAGGGGAAAAGCAGATGTAAAATTTTCTATTTATTCACTGCAGGCAGCTACAGCTAAAACAAAGGATGTTCCCAGCCTGGTGGAGGAGTGCAAGAAAATTTCGCGATGGGATATGGATGCGATCCTTGGAAATCTTCCTTTCAAACCAAACAACCAGGTGGCCACAACCATGTTTACTTCAGGCAGCACCGGATTACCCAAAGGCGTTTCGTTCTCCATCTACAATATCATTTCAAAAAGATTTGCCCGGGCAGCTGCGTTACCTGAAGTAGGAGAGGAGGTGTTTCTGTGTTACCTGCCTCTTTTTCATACGTTTGGCAGATACCTGGAGATGACGGGTACCATATTTTGGAACGGTACTTACGTCTTTGCCGGTAATACTTCCACCGAAACTTTGCTCTCTTTGTTCCCAAAAATCAACCCCTCCGGTTTTATCAGTATCCCCCTCCGGTGGCAGGAACTCTTTGACCGGTGTCAGGAACGAATCAGTCTTGTTGGCAGTGATGACCTTCGCGAGCAGGCAGTTCGGGAGGTGGTTGGACACAGATTGCATTGGGGTTTGTCGGCAGCAGGGTATTTGGATCCTGAAGTCTTCAGGTTTTTCAATCACCACGGGATACATCTGAACAGTGGATTCGGCATGACCGAGGCTACCGGGGGAATCACCATGACACCACCAGGAAAATATAAAGATTTTACAGTAGGAATGCCATTGCCAGGCGTCCAAACCAGGCTCTCGGGTGGTTCTGAACTTGAGATCAGCGGACATTATATCGGGCGCTATCTTGAACAGGTAGGTCCCGGCGATTTCATCCCCTATCCGGTATCACCCGAAACCGACCAGTGGCTTTCGACTGGCGATGTTTTTAAAATTTCCGCGGATGGATATTACCAAATCGTCGACCGGGTGAAGGATATTTATAAAAACAACCGTGGTCAAACAGTTGCTCCACAGGTTGTTGAAAAGAAGTTTAATAAAGTCCCTGGCATCCAAAACGTATTTCTTGTGGGCGACAACCGCCCTTACAACGTGCTGCTCATCGTTCCCGATAAAACCGATTCAATTTTCAATGCCTTGAATGATGGCAATATTGAAGAATACTTTCACCAAATCGTCATGGCTGCGAACATGGATGTGGCACCTTACGAAAGGGTAATTAATTATACATTGCTCGATCGTGACTTTAGCAGTGAAAAAGGAGAACTCACACCCAAAGGTTCTTTTAACCGGAAGACGATCGAAGTTAATTTTAAAGAGATCATCGAGTCGCTGTATCAAAGTAACATGGTGCAAATTAATGCCGGCGATTTTACAATTTCAATTCCAAAATGGTTTTTTCGCGACCTTGGCATCCTGGAAACTGATATTCGGTATGATCGCAACTGGCTGATTAACCGTCATAACGGGTCAACTTTATATGTCAGGAAAACCAAAGGGAAATGGTTTCAACTCGGGAATTTAAAATACCATATTGAGTCGTCCAACATTGATCTCGGACTTTTAAGCCGTCAGCCAAAAATATGGATAGGTAACCCGGCAATGATCACTTTTTGTCCGGTAAAAGAGGGGTGGGACATGCCCATGCACGGAGTCTCCCCAAGTGTTTACCTGCCAGGTTTCAAACAAATAGATGTCAAGCATTTCCCGGTTATTAAATCTGTTCGCGATCAGCAATTGATTGAGGTGAATCAACTGCTTTTTCGCAGTTTTTTTAGCCCGCTGGATGAAGCATACAAAGCGACAGATGAACTTGGGAAAATATTGATCCATGCCGAACCCCGGCTGGCGGTTGTTCTCCGGCACAGGCTTGAATCCCTTGCCTATCATCCGGAGGAGGAGATTCGTTGTCTTGCCTACCGTCTCATTCTGCTGAAGGCGCCAAATCCCGAGGATATTCAGAATATGCCATCCTTTATTGAATCAGGTCTCTCGTTTCTCAACGAAAAATCAATCAAAGAGATCGCCTCAGGGAATTTCGGCAAGCACCGGCTCGATGCGCTGAAGCAACGACTTTACTGGTACCGGACACATCTGCGTTGGCCGGCTTCAAAAAAACATCAGCGGGCATTTGGTGATGTGCTTGAAATGTTATACAACTTTGCAGTAATGCATCTTGAGTATTATGTTCCCGTCCGGGCCGAACTTTCGCGGTGGATTCTGCATAAACGGGATGGCAATCTTTCAAGAAAAGCGGAAAAATTATTCTATTCACTGGCGGCTGTTTTTGAGAAGGAGATGAATCAGAAATCGCACCGTACCAACTTGTCAGAGTGGAAGTCAAAGCTGGTTTTCGAACATGGTGTTTCCGATGTGGAAAAGCAACGCATTACCAAAATATTTCAGACAACCTCTTTCCTGAAGGAGAGCATCATATTGACATTTAATGAAAATGACTTTGATTTGAAGAATGTTGTTGACAAGGGAATCTGGATATTGCGGCTGCTCGCGTTTAAGGAGTTCAAACATTACCGGCTTGCCATAAATACCGTTGAAGGCAAACATTTTGATCTGCACATGGTTTTAAGCGAAAATCCCGATTTCAGGCCGCGGCCTGAAACGTTTTACTGGTTAGCTTCTTTGGCTGGGTTCCCTTACGGGCCGGCTGTGGCGCCAATGCTCGGCAGCAGCAGGCCAAATCTTGGTGTTTTAACCACCCAGTATATCGGAGGCCTCACAACATGGGATAAGATTCGGGAATTGTCCGAAATCCACCGTTCCTCAGGATTTATCAAAGGTAATGTTTGGAAAAAGATATTCATCAAATCTTTTGCCGTAATTTTTAAAGCCTGGCATCATAGTGGTTACCAGATTGTTCCGGGTGCCATATCCCCGGCAAATGTGGCAATTCCTGAGATGGATTTTCGTGAAAGCGCCGTCATTTTATCACTTTCCGGATGGTCTGAATATAAAAATACCTTGTCGCTGATCGAACCGATGCTTCAGGATTATTACTGTAAAACTGCCTCTATATATCCATGGTGCCGGAGCCAGCTCGATGTATCCTGGATTTTTGATGCCTGTATCGAAGCGCTGGGTAAGGAGGAAGCCTCTGTGTTTCTGCGAAAATTACAGCATGACCTTAAATCAAAATCGGTGACCTGTTTCGACACCACAGAGTTCAAAGTACATGTTGATCTTTATCTGAAAAATTCCGATAAACGCTACTATTTACCTGTTGCTTTGTTTAGTGCGATTGATCAGTACCAGGATTGGTACAAAATGAACCCGCTTACCACGGCAGCAGCCCGCGAACAAATTTGTATTGAGCTGCTCGAACTATTTAAACTGCACCAATATGCAGAACTTGTGCGGTATTTTCTTTATCGGCATACCTTTTTTTCAAATTCCCCGGATGAGATACATACTGCTTTCGAAAAGCTGTTGTTACGCATGGAAGAGCAGCCTGACGGAATGGCGATTCAGTTGATTGAACTTTCCGATCTTCAATCATGCCTGCATGATCCTGATGATAAAAATGTTTTTAGCCGGATGGTATTTCCGCGCCTGCAGGGCGAACAGGGTTTCGATTTGATGAAAATCGGTGAAAATCAAAAGGAACATCTTGTCGTTCGATTCCCGTTCCAGGACAAGTCGGGCAGAAACTTTATGCTGAGAGAACCAGTTTCAGCGCGTGAAATTGGACAGTTGTATCAGCTTTTTTTTCGGGAGAATTATCCCAAGGAGATTTCTGATACCGATCATCAGTTCGTGCTGATCGACGACGATGAAAAAATTGTTGGAGGTATGACCTTCCGATACATTGAAGACAACAACATTTTGCTTGATGGTCTTGTGGTCAATTCAACACTGCATGGCAAAGGCATCGCCTCAAGCATGATTGAAAATTTCTTTGCGAGCATGGCCGCCCGGGGTGTAGGGGTCGTTAAAGCGCACTTTCTTTTTGGAAACTATTATCTGAAACATTTCTTTGAGGTGGACAAGAAATGGGGAGCGCTCATAAAGAACTTAAAATAGTTGTAATTTTGCACTTTGATTTTCTATTTTGATTTCACACACACTAACTTATATATTATGAACGGAGAAAAAATTACCCTGATCAACGGAAAACTCAATGTTCCCGATAATCCAGTTATCCCTTTTATTATTGGTGACGGAACCGGTCCCGACATCTGGCATTCCAGTGTACGGGTTTTGGATGCTGCTGTTGAAAAGGCATATGCAGGTAAGCGGAAAATAGCATGGCGTGAGGTTTTAGCGGGCGAAAAGGCATTCACGCAAACCGGCGAATGGCTCCCTCAGGAAACCCTCGATGTTATTCATGAATATCTCGTGGCCATTAAAGGGCCACTCACTACACCGGTTGGAGGCGGAATCCGGTCGCTGAACGTTGCCTTGCGCCAGATACTTGACCTCTATACCTGTGTCAGACCTGTTCGCTATTTCGCGGGTGTTCCCTCGCCGGTTAAGCATCCGGAAACAACCGATATGGTTATCTTTCGTGAGAACTCTGAGGATATTTATGCCGGTATTGAATGGATGCAGGGAACCCCTGAAGTGGAAAAAGTCATTAAATTTCTGATTGGCGAAATGGGAGTGAAAAAAATTCGTTTTCCTGAAACCTCCTCTATCGGCATTAAACCAGTATCTAAAGAAGGAACAGAGCGATTGGTGAGGGCTGCAATTCTGTTCGCAATAACCCATCATAAACCATCTGTTACGCTGGTGCACAAAGGCAATATCATGAAATTTACCGAAGGGCAATTCAAACAATGGGGTTACGAACTTGCTGAACGGGAATTTAGTGATAAGGTGTTTACCTGGCTTACCTATGATAAAATCAAAGCATCCGAGGGCGAAATCGCTGCTGAGAAAGCACAACAAGAGGCAGTTGCCGGCGGGAAAATCATTGTCAAAGATGTTATTGCCGATGCCTTCCTGCAGCAGATACTCACACGGCCTGCCGAATATTCAGTTATTGCGACCCTTAACCTCAATGGTGATTACATCTCAGATGCACTGGCTGCCATTGTAGGAGGTATTGGAATTGCCCCGGGTGCCAATATCAACTACATCACCGGACATGCGGTTTTTGAAGCTACCCATGGAACAGCACCGAAATATGCAGGAAAAGATCAGGTAAATCCCGGATCGGTTATATTATCAGGTGTGATGATGCTCGAATATATGGGCTGGAATGAGGCCGCAAAGATGATCGTCAAGGGTCTTGAAGGAGCAATTAAGAACAAACGTGTAACTTACGATTTCGAAAGGCTCATGGAAGGTGCAACAAAACTTAAATGTTCTGAATTCGGAACCGAAATTATTGCAAATATGCAGGCCTAATAGAAGGTCGGACATTCCAGCGCGCTGCCACCTCTGCGGCCACTACCGCCGGGTACATATCCGCCTCCACCGCCTCCTCCGAAAATCGAAAGATTGTCAAACTCAAGTATCAGGCTGATTTCATGTGCACCACCAGTGCCCTGGAGATCTCCTGATACTTGAAGATCATAGCTGTACATGAATTTAATATTCATGTCTTCATAAAAAGAATACTTGTATCCGGCTACCAGAGCCACAGCGCTGTTAACAACTCCGGTCATGGTCGATTTATACCAGGCACCTATATATATGTTATACTTCAGCAAATTAAGACCTACCTGCAGGGAGTTCAGATTTGCCTGATTTTGATATATTCCTCCGAGATTGATCTTCAGGGGTTCATCACTTGCACGTGAACTCATGGAAGAGCCTCCCGGATCGGTGGAGATGATCAAATCAAACTGTCCTACCCACTTACGGGGATATAGAGAGCTGCCGGTTGACAGAAAACTTACATCCGGTTTAAACAGGTGATCAACTCCCAGTCCGATGTTACCGCTGATGTTGCCACCCGGATTGATGAATTGCAAAACGCCTCCTATGCCAAAATCAGGAACTACCCGTTTATTGGCATCCGGCGGGATAAAGGTCGAACTGTAAACATTGCCGTATTTCGGATCGAGCTGGCTTGCAAACACCAGGTCATCCCAATTCACCCTGCGCTGCATGATGCCCGCTTTTATTCCGATTTGGGTCACCATGAAACTCGTGATTGGAATGCGTACACCTATGGTAAGGGCAGCGCCAAAATTATTGATCAGTCCGGCGCCCGGAGTATCCTGGTTGATTTGGATCCCGATGCCGCCTGAACCCGGAAGACTTCTGTCACCCAAATCAGCGGAAAAATAATAGGACTTGAAAGAAATCGGGAGACTGGGCCATTGATTGCGGTAGATAAATCGTGCCCTTACCCCGGAGTTGAGGCCTGTATATGCAGGGTTAAAGTAAATCGGTGTGCTGAAATACTGCGAGTAATTCATATCCTGGCTCTCAGCACCCGGAATAAAACCAAGTAAAATCAGAACCACTAAAATTGGAAATATAAAGCTGTTTTTCATCTAGATAGTTTTTAGTGGTTATCGGATTAAAGTAACGGTACCCATGGTCTTGTTCGTATTGCCGAATCCAATATCAGATCCTTCCCATTGTGAATCATCAACAAATAAGGCGTTGATCCTCCACATATAATTACCCTGGGGCATTACCGCGCCTTCAAAGGTGCCATCCCAGCCTTCAGCCGGCATTCCTTTATCGTCCAGTTTTGAAGATTCCCACAAAAGGTGTCCCCACGAATCAAACACCGTAACATGATACTGTTTCAGATTAACCCCGACAGGTTGGAATAACCTGATGCCAAGGTTGGTGCTGGTGGGTGAAAACGCATTGGGAACGTAAAGGCCTTTGAATAACAACTCATAAGTGTAAAAAGTAGTGTCGGAACAATCAAATTGGTTTAGCGAAATAAGTTTAATGGTATAGGTGCCATCTTCAGTATAAAGCGCTACCGGATTTTCCTCTGTCGAGTATTTCTCATTCCCGAAATCCCACTTGTAACTTTCTGCGCCGGTAGATACGTTGGTGATTTTTACCTGGCCCTGCTTTCCGTTATATCCGTTGAGAACCGTGAAAGAACTTACAGGTGTTATGTTTACCTTCACAGTTGAGTCAACAGTGTCGATACAACCATAATGGTCTTTTACAATCATTCTTACCGAGTAATCTCCTGTACCTGGATAGCTGTAGCTCGGATCTTGCAATGTGGAGCTGCCTTTGAGTGAGTCACCAAAAGACCAGTGCCAGAATCCAAGCGTGGTATCAGATATCACCGATTTGTCGGTAAAGAAGGTAGGATCACCCACGCAGGCTGCTGTGTTTTCATAAATGGCCACCGGCAATCCATAAACGCGGGTTGGCTTGATTAACGAATCCATACAACCGAATTTGTTGTTGATGACCAGCTTTACGTTGTAGATGCCGGCAGTATCATAGGTATGGGTCGGATTTTTAATGGTTGAAGTATCTGTGGCCTTTGGGCTGAATGTCCAGTCCCAGTTTGCAACACCCTGTCCGAAGGTTTTTGAGGTGTCCCTGAAAAGAGATACCTGATGCAAACACACGGGGACATTGGAGAAGTAGGTTATTGGTGTGGGATGAACCTTCACGGTGGAGGCCATGTTGTCGATGATGGTGGTGCCATTGACCAGCGCCTGAATCTCCAGTGTCACATTGTAGCTGCCACTATCTGCATAGGTATGCATGATGGGTGTGTGGTGTGTCGTGTAAGTAGTATCCGGAGTTCCGTCGCCCCATGACCAGCGCCATTGGTTGATACGCGTAACAGGCAGGGAACTGTCGGAGAAGGCAATGTTGTATCTGGCACACAAGGTGTCTTTATAGGTAAACCCGGCTTTAATACACGGGAACCGTTGTACACTTTGTGTGATGCTGTCAACACATCCGTTGGTGTTTGAAATGATCAGGGTTACCGGATATATTCCTGCGTTGACATAGAGGTGTGAGGTGTCACCATTACCCGGGGGGGTGATGATCACATCGGGTGTTCCGTCGCCAAATACCCAGTGCCAGCTTGCAATGGTTCCTGAGCCGCTGCTAATGGTTGAATCAGTGAAATAAACCGTACTGTCGCATGGGGTTGATAAGAAGGTGTAGTAAGGTTGCGGCGCTTCGTAAACCCTGACTTCGCGGTAAACGCTGTCGACACAGTTGTCGGAGTTATAGGCTTTCATTTTAACGATGAAAACTCCCGGATGGGTAAAGGTATGCATCGGGCGATATAACTGCGAAGTGTTGCTTGGCCCTGAAGTAGGATCTCCGAAATTCCAGGTAACACTATAAAGCGTATCACCGGGAGTTTTATTCACCGGGGTGAAATGTGTGATATACCCCTCGCACACGGTATCATTGCTAAAGGCGAATGAGAATCCTGGTTTGACAAAAACGCTGTCAACAATGGTATCCTGGCATCCGTAGGTATCGGTTACAATCAGGGTAACCAGATATGTAGTGTCGGTCACAGGAAAGACATGAGATGGGTTGGGAATGTTAGATGTATAGCCAGGCTGAAAAATCCATTCCCTCTGGGCGATTGTTGATCCGGTTGCCGTTGAAATGTCGTGGAAATCTACTTTTCCTTTCGGACAGAAGTATCCTGAATGGTTAAATGCTGCAACAGGAGCAGGCCGTGAAATGACCGGGATGGTAACTGAATCGTCGCAATTCGCAAGGTTGGTTACCTTGAGCCGAACCTGGTATGTTCCTGCGGTAGTATAGATATGAGTTGGATTCTGGATGGTTACAGCAGGCGATCCGTCACCGAAGTCCCACAACCAGTTTTTAATACTGCTCCCGGGTGCCGTTGACATATCGGTGAATTGAGTTTCTGTGTTCACGCATGAAGCAGAATATTGGAACATGGCCGCAGGCTTGGGGTTAACCACAATCAACATGGAGGTATCGTGAACACATTGAGTCGAATTGGTAACATGCAGTGTAACGGTATAGGTTCCCTGGGTATTATAAATATGTGTGGGATCCTGCAACGTAGAGGTGTTTTGGGCTCCGCTGGCCAGGTCGCCAAAATTCCATAACCATGCTGCAATGGTTCCTGATGAGGTGGTGGAGGCATCAGTAAACTGCGTCGGACTGGCCAGACAAGAGGTGTCGGCTGAGAAAATCGCCACAGGCGCTGCATTTACAGTCACTGTTTTCCCTCCTGCTACGCTGTCGTTACATCCATTCGCATTGGTAACCAATAATCTGACGGTGTAAGTTCCTCCGGCAGAAAACTCATGAACCGGGTTTTGCAAGATGGAAGTATTGTTGGCACCAGAGGCAGGATCTCCGAAATCCCAGCTCCAGTTCGTAAGCGGCGCACCTCCATTAAGCTGTGATAAGTCGGTAAATTGTAGTGGCAGCAACGCACATCCGCTCGTTCCGAAACTGAAATTTGCCAGGGGGTGGAAACCGATTTGAACCTGGGTAATCTTCTCCCTGGTACATCCATCGGATGTGAGTATGGTTAGCTTGACATTATAATTGCCGCCAGTGGTGTACTTATGCTTGACGTTTTGGTTTGCCGGGAAAATAATAGGTCCAACTATAGTGCCATCCCCGAAATCCCATGTCCATTCTTCTATGTAACCATGAGGCGTTGACGATAGATCGGTGAATTGCACAGAGTCTCCTGCGCAATTGGGTGTTGAATATTGAAACGATGCAACCGGCTGACCTAAAACAAGTACCTGTTTCGTTGTATCTTTCAAACAGCCAACAGAGTTCATTACCGTCAGCTTCACATTGAAAGTACCCGATGTTGCGTATAAGTGAGTAGGGTTGGCGGTAGTAGATGTTTGGCCATCGCCAAAATCCCATAAACGGGTTGCGATTGTTCCTCCGGTTGAAAGATCGGTAAAGGTGGTCAGGCTGTTCTGACAAACAGTGTCGGCGCTAAAGTTAGCCAGAGGCCTTGCGTTAACAATTACTGCCGGCAGTGGTAGCAGCGTGTCTTTACATCCGTTGCCATTGGTAACGATCAAAGTGATGTTGAAGGTATTTGCCGAAGAAAACTGATGTATCGGGTTTTGAATCGTAGCAAAATTGTTCATGCCCGAAGGTGGATCGCCAAAATTCCATGACCATGACTGAATGCTGCCTCCTCCGTTGGTTTGCGATAAATCGGTGAATTGAACGGGTTGATTGTCGCACAAAGTGGCTGAATATGAGAAGTTGGCAATCGGTGCAGGAACACTGGTAACCGTTTTTGATATCACGTTAACACAGCCTGCAGTGGTTGTAACTGTGAGGGTTACAACATGCGAAGTGGCTGTTCCTGCAAAAATGTGGGTCATGTTCGGGTTGGCCGGGAACAAAATCGGCGGAGTGGTTGATCCATCACCAAAATCCCACTCCCATTTGTTGATGGAAGATGAAAATCCGGTTGGCACAAACGACTGGTTCACGAAATTTACCGGATTTCCAACACAGCTTGCTGCAGAAAAGGAGAAATCAGCAATCGGTTTTGGATTGACCAATACCTGTTTCGTTACCTGGTGAATACATCCATTGGAATTAGATACCGATAATGTTACACTATAGGTGCCATAAGTTGCGAAGATGTGCTGTGGCGATTGTGAAGTGGAAGTTCCGCCATCTCCAAAGTTCCATGCATAAGATACAATGGTAGTCGCTGGAGGGATGGTGGTGGATGCATCGGTAAAGGTGGTCGGGAAACCTTCGCACGCTTCGGTAAAGGTGAAATTGGCTGTCGGAAGCGGATTTATGGTAATGGTATCGGGTGGAGCTGAATTTATGCAACCACTTGAACTTGTAACAGTTAATGTAATAATAAAATCGCCGGCTGCTGTAAATGCATGCGATGGATTTTGCAGTGTTGAAGTATTGTTGGCTCCTGATAACGGATCTCCGAAATTCCAGCTCCAGGTTTGAATGCTGCCACCGCCATTATTTTGAGTTAAATCGGTAAAAGTAACTTGCTGTCCAAGACACAACGTATTCGAATAACTGTAGTTGGCAATGGGGGATGGGATGCTGTTGACCGTTTTAAAAATCGAATCGATGCATCCATTGGTTGTATATACCTTTAATTTAACAATATGCGAGGATGCCAATCCCAAGAAAGTATGAACGATATTTGGGTTGGTCGGAAAATTAATGGTCGTAACTGGCGATCCATCACCAAAATCCCAATCCCAACGGTTGATGTAGGATGAAAATCCCGGTGGAACAAAGGATTGGTTGAAAAAACTAACCGGATTGCCAACACAACTGGCCGGCGAAAATGTGAAATCGGGAACAGGTTTGGGGTTCACTGTAACCTGGTTGCTGACAGTATGAATACATCCATTTGAATTGACAACCTCTAATGTCACGGTGTAGGTTCCATATGCAGCATAAGTATGAAGCGGGTTCTGAAGGTTCGACGCTCCGCCGTCACCAAAATTCCAAGCATACGAAATGATAGTTGTCGCATTTGGTATGGATGTGTCTGTAAATGAGGTTGTAGTGCCTTCGCAGGCAGCAGTATTCGTGAAGCTGGCTACCGGTAAAGGATTAATGGTAACCAAAGCGGTGTCGGATTTTGTACACCCATTGGTACTCACGATATTTAAAATTACAGTAAATGTTCCACTCGCGGTAAATGCGTGGGTTGGGTTTTGCAACGTAGATATGTTGTTCGCTCCTGATAACGGATCGCCGAAATCCCAATTCCAGTTTTGTATGCTGCCTCCGCCATTGGTTTGCGACAGGTCGGTAAATTGTACCGTTTGTCCGAGACAGGTTGTATTGGAGTGGCTAAAATTTGCAATGGGCGATGGGATACTGTTAACTGTTTTTACAATGGAGTCAGAGCAATTCGTTGTTGTGATTACAGTGAGTTGCACAAGGTGGGAAGTGGCTGTTCCAAGGAAGGTATAAACAATATTGGGTGAACTCGGGTAGTTTATCACCACCGGTGCCGATCCGTCGCCAAAATTCCAGATCCAGGTTTTGATAGAACCTGTAAAACCTGACGGGATAAAAGAGAGGTCGGTAAATGTTACCGGATTGCCAATGCAACTTGCCGCTGAAAAGGTGAATGAAGGAACCGGATTCGGATGAACCGTTACCTGTTTTGTTACCGTGCTGATACATCCGTTGGTATTGACGATGGTGAGTGTTGCATTGTAGATGCCGAACGTTGCATAGGTATGTGGTGGTGATTGCAATGTTGAAGTTCCGCCATCGCCGAAAGTCCAACTGTAAGAGGATATTGCCGTTGCATTAACGATGGAAAGATCTGTGAAATGTGTTGTTCCGCCGGCACAGGCTGAATCGGCCGAGAAATTGGCCACCGGAAGTTTATTAATCACAACCGGCAAAATAACCGAATTGCTGCAGCCATTGGCATTGGTAACAATCAGGTTAACGCTGTAAGTCCCGTCGAGCAGGAAGGTATGCGAAGGACTGGGTGAAGTAGAGGTATTGTTGACCCCTGATCCGGGATCGCTGAAATTCCACAACCACGAAACGATATTCCCTCCTCCGTTGGTTTGCGAAAGATCGTTGAACTGAACAACCTGCGTGGCGCAACTTGGTGTTCCGGGCAATACTTCAAATGCCGCAGTGGGAGCAGGTATGATTTGCACCGGATGGGTAATTGAATCTTTGCAACCAAAACTGGAGGTAATGGTCAGCTTTACAGTAAAATTGTATATAACTCCGGGAAACACGTGGTTTAAGTTCGGACTTGCAGGAAAATAGACCGTGTCGGCAGTTCCATCGCCCCATGACCATACCCATTTGGTGATATATCCGGGGAACCCGGCAGGTACATACGACTGATCGGTAAATTGCACCGCAATGGAGTCGCAGGTCGGAGATGCAAAGGTAAATCCTGAAACTGGTCTCGGCATTACTGTTACGGTTTTTGAAAGAGAATTGGTACAACCATTCAAATCAGTTACCGTTAGAATTGAGGTATAGGTTCCGGCGGCGATATATAAGTGAGAAGCTCCGAGCGGACTTGTAACATGCGCTGATCCATCGCCGAAATCCCAATCCCATGTGGCAATATCCCCCGGAATCATAACACCGAGGTTAGCCGAGAAGGTAACAACCTGGTCGAGACATGTATTGTTGGTAAAGGTATAATCGAGTGGAATAGGCGGGTTTACGAAAACATCCTTAACAAGGGTGCTTGTGCAGTTATTTACATTGTCTGTTACCTTGAGTGTAACATGATATGTTTGGTTTGTTCCGCTGAAAATATGTGTTGGATTTGGAAGCACGGAGGTATTCACAATCCCTGACCCCGGGTCGCCGAAATCCCATGCCCATTCTATGATATTTCCTGATGTTGAAAACGAAAGATCGGTAAAATAAACTGTTTGATTCGCACAGGCGTATGTGTTCGGGAAAGATGGGTTGTTGGAATAGGTAAAATTGGCGGTTGGCAGCGGATAAACAACAACCTGGATACTGAAAGATTCGTAAAAGTTGGTCACATAGGTAACGGTCCGAGTAACGGTAAAGGTGCCCGATTGGGTGTAAGGATGTGTTGCGAATATCGGGAATACGGTGGGGGGATCGTACGTCACAACGTTGCCATCTCCAAAATCCCAAACCTCTTTCACGATATTACCACCCGGAATTTGAGGTGTAAAGTGCATCGTGTCTGCAATACACTTGGGCGAATCCGTTGTAAAGAAAGCAGATGCATTGCCCAGCATGGTAACTTGCTTTTGAACAGTATTTGAACATCCGTTTATCGCATCTGTGGCTGTGAGTGTTACAAGAAAATTACCCGGGCCCTGGTAAACGTGCGAAGGATCTGGTCCGTACCCATAGGTGCCATCACCATAGTCCCACACCAGATTGTTGCCAACCGACGGGCCGGTAAGATTATGGAAAAGAATCTCCCAGTTCTGCGTTCCATTCTGAAAAGTAAAATCAACAGCAGGCTTGGGGCTGACAACCAACGGCGGACTGATGACATAGGTATTGGCACATCCATCGGAATTTGTAGCTCTAAGTGATACATTGTAGGAACCAACGGCACTAAATAAATGTGTTGGGTTGGTTACGGTGGAAGTGTTCGACCCCGACGCAGGATCATCAAAAGTCCAAAGATATTCGCTGATTTGATTGCCCCCGTTCAGGGTGCTTGTATTGGTAAAAGCAACGGCCTCTCCAAGACAAGCATTGCCCACGAGGAAACTGGCCATTGGTGAAGGATTGACAGAAACAGGTTTGATGAAATAATCAGAAGTACATCCGTTTGAGTTGGTAATTTTTAATTTGGCGCTGTATGTGCCAAGGCTTAAATAGGTATGTGAAATCAGTTCAGTTGGATCGGTACTGGTATATGCCGACCCATCTCCATAAATCCATTCAAGTTGGGTAATCGTCCCAACAGGAGTTACCGATGTGGTTGTGAATTCTGTTGCCTCGCCCAAACAGGCAAGAGAGTTGGTGAAAGAAGCTGTTGGAATGGTGTTGTCAATAAATATATCCTTTGTGTAGGTGTTGGTGCAATATTTAGAATTCGTGATGATCAGTTTCACGCGGTGTAGTCCGAAATCACTAAACACATGGTTTACAGTAGGAATAGTGCCGGTATTAACCTGATTTGAAGATCCCGATCCAGGATCATCAAAATCCCACTCATAGTAAAGTATGGTAATATTCTCGGGGTTTGTAGGTGGTTTGGGCAGTGAACCCGAACCATCAAAAGTCATCGGATTGTAAAGGCAGTTGGAGGGCTGCGGAGTGGCAGTGTTTGTAAAAGTTGCAATAGGCTTGTATTGATCGGGATTTACGTAAACATAATCAATAATCTGGTCGGTTTGGCCTGCTGAATTTGTGACGGTAAGAGTTACTGTATAGGTTACGCCTGAAGCACCAGGGAAAGTGTGCTGCAGAACACCTGCTGCAGGTCCGGATACTACCGGGCTGCCATCACCAAAATCCCACGAGTAGGATATGGATGGATCAGCATGCACGGATACATCTCCTGTGAAATTGACTACATTGTAAAAACAACCTCCTGTTGGGTCAAACTGATAATAAAAGTAGGCATGTAATAATGGTTGAACGGTGATGGTTTTGGTAGCCACTTTTCCAATACAACCGGCAAATGTAGGATCATTGTTCCATTCGGTAACTTGAATTGTATAGGTACCCGTTGCCTGCCACTTCACCTGCAATTGGTTCTGGTTTGTAGCACCTATAATGGTCCTGCCAGTGGCCGGAGTCACAACCCACTGGTATGAATGGGTGGGAGTACCTGTTGTTGCAGGAGTTGAATAGGTGTACGTAACCGAAGTTGCATTCTGGTCACAGGCAATGTCGGCCCCTGTAATAACAGGTTGTGTATCCGGACAGTCTTGAGCCAACACCTGAGAGGAAGCTGCTATCAGCAAGGTTGACAATAGGATACAGCGGAAAAATCGATGGAACATATGATTGGTATTTATGGAAATTTTCGCTTTGTAATGTTATACTCAAATGTACGACAAAAGTTTCATTCAAAAGGTTGCCTGATGCTGCAATTCCTGCTGAAAAAGATCACAGAATCTCTGAATCAACAAAATTAACAAAATAATACTGATTTTCGACATCTGAAGACAACCATAACATCATTTATTTTGTCATTAAATAAGATGCAGAAAAAATTTTGATATTGACTGAAACCTTGTATTTTTGCATTTAACAATCTAAATCCCATGAAAAAGCCAGCTTTAGCAATTTCCATCCTTTTTTTCGTTACCTTTTTGATCGTTTCTGCCTGCACATCCAAAGAAGCCGCTGATCCGTGTGATGGAAAAGGAATATTAAATGTAGAAAACAAACTGGATTCTGCAATTTCTGTTAAAGTGGTCCAAACCCATGAGACCGTGACCATCAAAAAGGATTACACGCTTCCGTTCTCTTTGGCTGGTAATCAGCCTTATACACTTACAATTGATGGTCCACAATATCACAAGGACACAACTTTCATGCTTCTCTATTGCGATAACCTGCTATTCATTGTAAAAAAATAACCCGGCTAATTGTCAAATCGAAGTTTGCTAAAATAAAAAACCAATCTTTTATTATTGGTTTCCAGTGCAATATTTTTTATTTCCTGGTATCCAAAACTCAGAAAATAATTTGCATACCAATGGTTTAGTATTCCTTTTGTCTCGGAAATGATTTTATCATCGGGGTATAATTTATCCAGGGGGGAAAAATCAAGTTTTTCAACCACTTTGCTTGTCTGGATAATTTTAGAACCTATCTTTCCATCACTGATGTAACATAACACCAGTTCGTTGCCGTTAGGGTAAACCACAACATTAGGAGATAAATCCGATGACACCAGATTTCTTATTTCCATATTATTGTCCCAGAGTAATTTGCCTTCAGTGTCAAATCCTGCAACAATGGTGTTGAAAAATCGGTAGCCATCAAATACCGAATAGCTGTTGGTATAAGGCCTGCCGTAAAAGTCAAAATCAGTAAAACTCTCTGTATGGTATTGAGGTGAATAAAGCTCGGCGGTGAGAATGTATTCATCATGCAAAAAAATCAGGTCATGTAGCACGACCGAAAAATCCAGAGAATATTCAGATAGCGTTTTTTTCTTTTTCAGGGCTTTCTTCTTCAGGTTAATAATATCCTCTTCTCCAACAATTGAATGGGCATTCTTCAACTCAAGAAAGTTATAAAAACTGATTGATTTTTGTATGCCTGTTTTAACCTGACTCGAAAAAAAACCTGTTGTCTCACCGATTTGCCTGTTTTTCGATGATGAATTTGTCACTCCTTGCCCATATGTCCCAAGCAATAATTCGGCAGTGGGACTTGTTGAAGCTACCTTTACCTGTGTTAAAGACCGTTCTTCATTTTGTGTGCCAATTAGCGCCTCATGTTTTATCAACCCATTCGTATCGTAACGAACAAAATAGTATTCGACATTTTTTTTGGTCACCGTCCGGTTCACAATAGCCGAAACAGAATTGGAAGAGGTGTCGGGGCTCATCCATAATACAGAGATCTGGCTGCCGTTTCCCAGCGGAAATGCTTTATTAACTCCCTGCTTTAGCTCGACATTCAATATTTTCCCAGCCTGGTCTTTGGTGTTGATTCCCAGCCAGGCGCGGTTTTTCTGAATACCAAATGCATCCACTACCGCACCAGTTTCCAAAATCCCGGTATTCAAAATCAAGGTTCCATTGTTGGGCACGATCCTGAGCATTTCAAACTTATTCTCTGTGTTTTTTAATTTCCCGGTACTCACGAATAACAATGCTGCGGTATCTTTTGTAATTTGATGGAACCGAAAATCCTGATCATTAAACAGCGGAACACATTTTACCCAAATCTGCTGAAAGTTCGTATCGTAACATGTGAAATACCAATTTGTTCGTGCTGCATCAGCGACTTCCTGGCTTCTGAAAAACAGGATCAACCCATTGGTTCCGCACGGAATAATTCGGTATGTTTCATTGACCGAATTGGCTGGTATTTCAATGCGCAAGGGCATGTCGGTCGGATTTTTCGCCATGTTTTGCTGCGAAAGCAGTGATTTTCCCGGGTAGCCGGCCAGGATAAATATAAGGAGTATAAGTTGCCGCATGAACATGTTGCTTCTGGATGACAAAAGTAGAAAAAAAAAGGTCGCCTGTTTAAAGCGACCTTCTCTTTCACTGTAATCGGTTACTGTACGATCAGTTTCCTGATTTGTGTTGTTTTTGATTCCGGTATCATAACCTTCACAAAATAAACGCCCGGCGACAAGGTGCTCAGGTTGAGTGAAGAATTCATCTGGTCTGTTGATAATTCCATAACGGTATTTCCAACGATTGAAATTACCCTGATCTCTTTGTTCCCGGCATTGTTGAATGTCAATGTGCATTTTCCTGCAGCAGGGTTCGGCATTACTGTAAATCCTCCCTCTGATGAAGTCTTCTCATTAATGCCAATGATTTTATCACCTGTAATTACAATGTCATCAAGCTCCCAGGTTGAGGCTGCAATTGCATCTGAAGTATATTTGAATCCAACATAGACCTGGGTTCCGTTAATCGCGCTGATATCAATCGCTCCTGAGGGTGTCCAGGCATAATTGCCTGCCGACCATGTGGCAGTCAATGGAGTCCAGGTAAAGTCGCCGGGGTTTGTGGCTCCGTCGTAATCATTTGATATTAAAGCCTCCAGTGGAGCGCCTGTGTATTTGTAAGCAGACTGAAAGGTCAGAATTTCGTTCAAATACATGTTGAAATTCATAGGCGGTGAAATCAGCCAGTCCTCATTTACATTTGCTTGTCCGGCGTATCCACTCATTTTGCCGCATGGACCACCGTTGATTCCGTGGATGGAGTCGACCACCCAAACTTCGGCGCCTGTTACGTTTTTCAGGATCCAGTTCGAGAAAGTTTTATTGGTAAAATGGAGGCTGTCGATGATCACCGTGTTTGCGGTTGTTGCAGCCGAACTAGGGGCAGTACCATCAGTTTTAAAATTGATCAGTGCGCCGGAATTGGTATAGGGGAAGATTTTAAAGAAATATTGTTTGCCTGCGGGTAAATTTCCAAATGCGGCAACCTGAAGTCCCTGAAGGATATTGAGTGCCCCTGATCCGTCGGCCAGGTTGGCATCATCAGGTATCGGGGTACCGTCAACCGGAGCTGCAATGTTGCTCTGATCGCTTGCCAAAACAATGTATGCTGCAGGCAATTGAGCGCCTGTCGCATCAATCCATGCCAGATTGATGGTAAAAGGAGAAGGAGTGGCAGCAAAGCTGGTTGGGTAATTGGTCGGCTCAGGAGCAGGTCCGCCGCTATATCCTGTCCAGATTACATTGTCAATGGTTACCTGTCCCGAATTTGAACTGTCAGCTTGTTTGAACATGAGGGTAAAATCGCCGGGAGTGTTCACGCTGATGGGACCTGAATTGTATAAAGTGCCCTGTGCAGCGCTTGTGACATTTTTCACCAGGAGTCCGTTCACAAAAAGATCTAAATTAACGGCCGTTGTAAATGGTTGTTTATAATCAAAACTGATCGTGCCACATCCATTGTGAAGAGTTCCGGAGATGATTTTTGATGTCATCGGACGTTTCTTTCCAAAAGTAGGTGATGGAGCAACGATTACAGAATCGCCGCGACTTTGGGTGTAGGACCAGGTTGAACCGTCCATGCCAATAAAGGTGCCATCGTGATAGGCATTCGCCGTTTCAGGGTAATTGGTGAAATTTTCGTTGCCCTGGCCGATTGCTAAAAAGCCTGAAAGCAGGAAGATTAGGGAAATCAGTAACTGTTTTTTCATAATTGTTGGATTTGTTGGTGATTATTGGTTGATGAGTTTTTGTGTGCTTATTTGTCCGGTTTTGAGGTCTTTAACCTGAATAAAGTAAAGGCCGCTGCCCAATTCCGGAAGATTAAAATCTGCTTTTTTTGTCGCAGTGATCAGGCTGGTAATCCGGTTCCCGATACTTGACATAATTTTAATTTCGTAAGTTGAACTATTTCTGAATGTGAGCGAAAATTTACCCCTGAATGACGGATTCGGAATAATGGAAAAACCTTTTTCGGATGAGATATCCGACATCCCGGAAGTACCAACCTGAATAAACAAGGGCTTGTATTTAACACTTTTTCCGGCATTGTTTCTCGTGGTCAGTTTGACATCATATGAGCCCAGAATATTGTAGGTAACCGGGGGAGGAGTTTGACCTGAAAATGTTTCAGGGTTACCACGTTCAAATTCCCACTCCCACGAATCAATATCCCCTGTTGAGGCATCGGTAAAAATGACAGATTGACCCAGGGAAATTGTAGAATCGCTGGTCAGGAAATTGGCAACCGACAAGTAAGAACACCCGGCAAGCGGTGATGCAAATAATGAATCTCCGGCTGGTGTTTTGGCTTGATATTCAAGCGCATGACGCCAGTTTGCAGCCAGGGAATTATTTGCATTCGGATCGCAGAGTTCCAGTGTCGGACCTTTTCCGTTGGCCATGGTATCCCAAGGCAATGTTGGAAGATATGATACAGAATCAACTACAAAACCATACAAATCCTTCAACACAATGGGTTCTCCGCCATTGCTGAGAGCAGATCCTGCATTCCACTGTAAGGAAGGTACATTGTAATAACTGGTCATGTAGGCTGAACTTTTCGCAACCATGGCGAATGACTGTGGATTTAATGTCATTGTTGGGAATGTGAACTCGATTCCTTTACTGAAATAAAAACCCTGCAGGTCAATGGGCTGAGCGCCATTATTGTATACTTCAATGAACTCCAGTGAGTCGGTACCCCCAAGAGGCGACCGGTAGTTGATTTCGGTCATTACCAGTGGTGCATTGGTTGGCCCGATCACATGAATGTAAGCTGTTTTACAGGTAGTTTGCTGGCCCCATTGGTTTGTGGCGGTAAGGCATACCGTATAATCGCCCGAATAGTTATAGGTAATGCCGATCGGATTTTTCAGGATAGAACTGCCCGGAATACCTCCGTTGAAGGTCCAATTCCATGATTCGGGGCAGAATTTTGTGGAGTCGAAGAAGTTTATGGATTCACCCACAGTGAGATTTATCTTGCTGGCCGAAAAATCGGGGAGTGGCGCCATCACTTCACAAAGTGTACTGAAAGTTATATCGTTTCCATATGCCGTGCTAACTGTATTTGTGGCATAGGCCCTTACGTGGTATGTGGAATTGGGCAATAACCCGGTCATGTTGCTATTGAATGCACCCAGGGTTCCCGGCTCGGTGGAGTGGGGTCCGGCAATGGTTGGGTTGGCTGATAAACTCCAGCACAGTCCGCGAGCAGTAATATTTGCCCCACCTGTGTTGGTCACATTTCCACCACCAGTGGCGCTGTTGAAAGAGATATTGGTTACAACCGGGTCGGTGGTTACGGTGGGGCCACCGGGGCCGGCAGGGGTAAGAGGTGTGTCGGTATTGGTCAGAACAACAACATCCCGGCGAAGAGCTGCAGTTGTATTGGCTCCGCTTGGCCATATACCATTGGAACTGGTATTAAAAGCAAACACGGTATTGTCGGGGTTACGCGATTCAACACGGCGCACGCCGTTGGCATTATTTGCGCCAATGGGAACAACTGCAGGATAATCGCCTGCAATACTTGCTCCTGCCTGCATGTACACATCGTTGATGAGGGTTGGCAAATCTGAATTGTTTGCCTGTGTTGGCAGCATCGGGCGAATCATGTAAGCAAATAAAGGATCTCCGCTTCCGGCGGTGTTGTCAAACATCAACATGTATTTTCCATTGGAGGGTGCCAGCGAACTGCCTTTGACAAAGCAACCATCATCGGTTGTTGCCGGGGTTCTTGCGGTTACGGCAATATCAAGGGCAGTAAGCACCTTTGTGCCAATAAAGATAGGGGCAGAAGGCATGCTTCCTCCCGTAACTACCCAACCAAGTCGGACATTATGCTGCTGTCCGGCATCAAAACGGGAGGAATTGCCGGTGGGTTGAATAAAAACCCATATCGGACCACTGCTTCCGGTGGCATCGGTTGTAAAGTATCCTGTAAGGTTGGTGGTGCCGGTAAAAGTGGTTCCGTTCCAGTAATTTCCAGCTCCATAAACGGTGCTGGCATCTGAAACCAACCCAACTCCGGGTTTCAGGTCATAAACAGTACCGGGGGTCAGTCCGTCAATCTTTACACAAAAAGCAAATGCGGTTCGGGCATTGTTTGACGAGGAGGCTGTTTTACTGCCAAAATATTTGGGGATGACCAATTCTGTTACAGTTTGACCAAATCCAACGGCAAACAGGGATACCATCAACAAGGTTATCCCTAAAAATGAAATTCGATGCTTCATAAGTTTTGATTTTAAGAAACCGCACAAGTATTAATCTACAAAAATGCTAATTTTTTTTGACATTTTCGAGGTTAATTTATTAACAAATAGCAGGGGCTGATCTTAGAAAAAAACCAGCCCCTGAAAAACCATCTGCAAACTTTGACTATTTATCTTTTACCTCTTCAAAGTCAACATCGGTTACTTCATCATTTCCAGAGCCTTTCTGACCTTGTCTGCCCTGTTGCTGATCTTGTTGCGGGCCACCCTCAGGGCCTCCCTGGGGACCGGCCTGGGAGGAATTTTTGTACATCTCTTCACTGGCTGTTTGCCAGATTGCATTCAGATTGGCCATGGCTGAGTCGATAGCCGGCATGTCGTGATTTTTATGTGCATTTTTCAATTCACTCACTGCCTTCTCAATCGATTCTTTTTTATCTGCAGGGAGTTTATCGCCAAACTCTTTCAATTGTTTCTCAGTCTGGAATACCAACGTGTCAGCCTGGTTTAGTTTATCAACCTCCTCTTTCATCCTTTTATCGGCATCGGCATTCACTTGTGCCTCTTCACGCATCCTCCGGATATCATCATCCGACAAACCGGATGAAGCTTCGATACGAATTTGCTGAGATTTGCCGGTAGCTTTATCTTTGGCTGTGACATGAAGAATGCCGTTGGCATCAATGTCAAATGTTACTTCGATCTGCGGAATGCCACGTTGAGATGGGGGTATTCCGTCTAGATGGAATCGGCCAATGCTTTTATTCTGATTCGCCATCGGACGTTCTCCCTGCAAAATATGAATTTCTACCGAAGTTTGTCCGTCGGCTGCAGTTGAAAATACTTCCGATTTCCGGGTTGGAATGGTGGTGTTTGATTCGATCAGACGGGTCATGACACTGCCAAGTGTTTCGATACCCAACGACAACGGGGTTACGTCAAGCAGCAGCACATCTTTGACCTCTCCGGTTAAAACGCCGCCCTGAATTGCAGCGCCAATGGCAACTACTTCATCGGGGTTTACTCCTTTGGAAGGCTCCTTGCCGAAAAAATCACGAACAAGTTTCTGTACAGCAGGGATTCGGGTGGAACCACCTACAAGGATTACTTCATTCACCTCTGAGGCTTTCAATCCGGCATCCTGCAGTGCTTTCTGGCATGGTGGGATGGTTGATTGCATCAGACTGTCAACAAGTTGTTCAAACTTTGCACGGGTTATCTTTTTTACAAGATGCTTTGGAACGCCGTCAACCGGCATGATGTAGGGCAGGTTAATCTCGGTTTCCATGGAACTGGATAACTCGATTTTTGCCTTTTCAGCAGCCTCTTTCAAACGCTGAAGGGCCATTGGGTCTTTACGCAAATCCAAACCTTCATCTTTCTGGAATTCATCGGCAAGCCAGTCGATAATCACATGGTCGAAGTCGTCGCCGCCAAGGTGGGTGTTTCCATTGGTTGATTTTACTTCAAAAACGCCTTCACCCAATTCAAGAATGGAAATGTCAAATGTTCCGCCGCCAAGATCAAAAACGGCTACCTTAATATCTTTGTGTTTTTTGTCCAAACCATAGGCAAGTGCGGCAGCAGTAGGCTCATTAATAATACGTTTAACTGTCAGACCGGCAATCTCGCCAGCCTCTTTTGTCGCCTGACGCTGAGAATCACTAAAATAGGCAGGTACAGTAATCACAGCCTCTTTAACTTCCTGACCAAGATAATCTTCGGCAGTCTTCTTCATTTTTTGAAGAACCATCGCACTGATTTCCTGCGGGGTGTATAATTTACCGGAGATGTCAACACGGGGTGTGTTATTTTCTCCTTTGGCTACCATGTAGGGCACACGCTTAATTTCTTTTTGCACCTGGTCCCATGTCTCTCCCATAAAGCGTTTAATGGAAAAAACAGTGTTTTTAGGATTGGTGATTGCCTGCCGTTTAGCGGGGTCACCTACCTTGCGTTCGCCGTTATCGGTAAACCCGACAACTGACGGGGTAGTTCGTCTCCCTTCGCTGTTTGGAATTACAACAGGTTCGTTTCCTTCCATCACAGCCACACAGGAGTTGGTGGTTCCAAGATCAATACCAATAATTTTTGCCATGTTTAAATCTCCTTATAAATAATCAATAAAATTTTCAGAATTTCACTTCCCCAGTCAATGATTGTACCAACATCGATTTTGTGTCAGAGGCGTGACAAAAAGACAGGAAAGGAGATGGAGAATGACAGACAAAAAAATCAGAACCCGAGGTCTTTGGTGTGTGAGTTCACTTTTAATTCATCTTTGGTCATATCGCTGACGTTGAGTGAATCCACCGATTTCATAAACCGGGAGGAGAAAAGTCCGATGCCGTTGATGATATTGGTATAGGGAGGTCTCTCCTGAATAAGGGATAATGAGGGTTCGGTAACTTCCATGTAGGTGTTCAGCTCTGGCGCCGCAACCGTGAAAATGAATTCACAGTGATGGGCAACACGTGTAACGAGCGGGTTCACAGGCACCTTGGCACCTACCTGGGTGTAAAAATTGTCGCCCGGGAAATACAGGTCAAATGGTTGCGTACTGGAAATATCAGTCGGTCTTATATTGTTGAAAACCAGCCAATCCATCGATTTCATGTAACTGCTGTCCAAATTTGTTTTCAAGGTTTCGAGATAGAAAAACCTGATTACCAGTTGATATCGTTTGCCGTTTTTGGAGGGTTTCCACTTCACTTCAAATGATTTGCCCATGGGGAAACTGGCGGTGACCTGTGGACGGATGACTTCAAAATCAGACAATAAGCCGGTTTGGGCTGTGATTTCCTTGCCGGTTTGTCTGTTTTTGATGTATAACTTATATACATGACTCTCATTCAGCTTAAGCAGCGAATAGTACATCAGTTGGTTCGGATAATAAAAAATGGAATCGCCGGCTTGTTTATTATGAATGGTAATGGTGTTGCATGGATATGATTGAATAAACAGGGTGTCCTTTTCATTGGCAACCACGTACTCGTCCAATCTTACCTCCAGTTTGTCGGGATAGGTGCTTGAATCGGCCACTTTGGCGAACTCCAGGGCATTGCCCTCGCCCAGAAAAGCTTTAGTTATTTTGATGAAAGTGGTATCCTCAGTTTGGTCAAGCAGTCCGTACACCACGGTGATGTCTTTCCAATCAGCATTGACATTCAGTGACTTGTCGCATGAGGACAGAAATGACAGAAACAGTAAAACAAGGGGAAGGAATCGGGTATAGTTCATGCAGCTGAAATTTGATAATTGGCAAAAGTACATAAAATTATCGTAGTTTTGCTTTCAAATTGATATTATGTCCACAGCCATATCTTTTAGGAATGTAACCAAGGTAACCACCCACATTCTTCAGGAAATGAAAAATAAGGGGGTGAAAATCGCCATGCTCACTGCCTATGACTATTCCTTTGCCCGGATACTTGACAGTACCGGAATAGATGTAATTTTAGTAGGTGATTCAGCTTCAAATGTTATGGCCGGCCATTCCAGTACCCTGCCCATCACCCTGAATGAGATGATCTATCACGGGGTATCGGTGGTAAGGGCCGTAAAAAGGGCTTTGGTGGTAGTTGACCTGCCTTTTGGCACCTACCAGGGCAATTCGAAGGAGGCGTTGAATTCGGCCATTCGGATCATGAAAGAAGCCGGTGCCGATGCCGTGAAACTGGAAGGTGGAAAAGAGATTCTGGAATCAGTCGACCGGATTCTTTCAGCCGGGATTCCGGTGATGGGTCATCTGGGGCTTACTCCGCAGTCGATTCATAAATTTGGAACCTATGTGGTAAGGGCAACGAGTGAGGGTGAAGCATCCAAATTGCTTGATGATGCCCATTTGCTCGAAAAATCCGGGTGTTTTGCCATTGTACTCGAAAAAATTCCGGCCACCCTGGGTGCCAAAGTGACACAGGCAGTGAAAATTCCGATCATCGGAATTGGAGCAGGCAGCGAAGTTGACGGACAGGTTCTTGTTTTGCACGACATGCTTGGGATTACCATGGATTTTTCGCCCCGTTTTCTTCGGCGTTATGCCAACCTGTCGGAAGAGGTTCGCGGTGCGGTAAATAATTATATCCACGACGTGAAAACGCTCGACTTCCCCAATGAAAAGGAACAGTATTGATCAGCAGATTTTATTTGAAGACAACCATCTGATCATCCTGAACAAACAGAGTTCGGATATTGTACAGGGCGATAAGACCGGGGATGAGCCACTGAGTGAGCTCCTGAAAAAATACCTCAAGGAAAAATACAACAAACCAGGTGCAGTTTTTCTTGGAGTGGTTCACCGGTTAGACCGGCCAGTGAGTGGCGCCGTAATTTTTGCCCGTACTTCGAAGGCACTCACCCGGTTGAATATCATGATTCGCGATGGCCTCATACATAAAACATATTGGGCGGTTGTGAAAAACAGTCCACCACGCCCGGAAGACCATCTTGTTCAATATCTTACCAGAAATTCCGAAAAAAACAGATCATTTATTCATGATCATCTTGTTAAGGGATCTCAGAAGGCAGAATTGATTTACAAAGTTGTCGATAAAAGCGATGGGTATTATCTTCTGAAAATAAATTTGTTAACCGGACGCCATCATCAGATCCGAGCGCAGCTTGCAGCCATGGGGTGCCCGGTAAAAGGAGATTTGAAATACGGTTATCCCAGATCCAACCCGGGTGGTTTTATTCATCTACACGCCCGTTGCATCGAATTTCATCACCCGGTCGGCAAGCAGCCCCTTAAAATAATCGCCCCGCCTCCAAAGGATAAATTATGGGACTTTTTTTCAGCCCGCCCGCATTTTGACACCGTATCAGAATGAGCAAAATCACTACATCATCCGACACGACCTGCAACTGGATGAGCACCGGATCGTCTCAGCCGGTCTTTGAAAAATCGATTTTTCGCAGTCATCAGTTACGGGCAACAGATTTGGGGATCAATCAAGTGCGCGAAACTCAACCCGACTGGGTACTTGGTGTTCTGATGGGTTGTTTCATTCTCTTTGCATGGGCTCAGGTTTTTTACGCCAGAAGAATACGGCAGGTTTTCCGGGCGCCCTTTTCCAAACGTTTCATCAACCAGCTTACCCGCGACGGAAATCTTTTCAGGGAACGAATAAGTGTTGTAATGGGCAGCATTTACATTCTCACTTTCGCGCTGTTTTTATATGAATTCAATGAACAAATCTTTGGGTATTCAATTCATGGAATAACCGGGGTTTCATTGTATTGGTTGATTACCGGAGTGATCATTGTTTCCCTGGCAATGAAGGTGATCCTCGTGCGATTTCTGGGAGCCATTTTTAAAACAAGGGAAACAACCAACAATTACCTGCTTAACCTGCTGATTTTTGCCTTACTTGCCGGACCTGTATTCCTGGTTGCACTGGTGTTTATCGTTTATCTGAAATCGGCATTGCTCCTGTATCTTTGTCTGGCAGGTTATGTGATCCTTCTCTTATTTAGGTTTACAAGAGGTTTTTTTATAGGAATGGAATTAAGGAAGTTTTCGTATTTATTTTTATTTGTGTATCTTTGCAGCCTCGAAATTTTACCCCTGCTGGTTCTTGTTAAAGTTTTACTTGACCACGCGCAACCTGCGGGAGCGTAGGTGTTTCGAGAGCGAGAACACTAATACGGTACGACCTTGAAAATAAAGAATATCCTCGTTTCCCAGCCTCAGCCTATCGATTTTGAGAAATCTCCATATGGAGAGATTGCACGTAAATTCAACGTCAATATTACGTTTCGGAAATTCTTTATTATTGACGGAATCCCGGCTAAGGATTTCCGAAAAGAAAAAATAAACATCCTTGATTATACAGCTGTAATCTTCACTTCGCGTAATGCAGTTGACCATTATTTCAGGATGTGTAAGGAGATGCGAGTTGAGGTGCCTGAGACGATGAAATATTTCAGTATCTCAGAATCAACGGCCTACTATCTTCAGAAATATGTTCAGTTCAGAAAACGGAAAATTTTCCACAGTAAAGAAAATTATGCCAACCTCATGGAGCTGATAAAAAAACATAAAACTGAAAAATTTCTTCTCCCCTGCTCCGACATTCACAAGCAGGAAATTCCCAAGATGCTGGAGGATAATAAAATTCAATATAAGAAGGCGATCATTTACCGTACCATTGCAAGTGATCTTTCGGACATCGAAATTAAAGACTTCGACCTGTTGGTTTTCTTCAGTCCTTCGGGAATAAAATCTCTTTTTAAAAATTTTCCGGATTTTAGTCAGCGGGAATGTGCAATTGGAGCTTTTGGCCCTACAACACACAAGGCTGTAGAGGATGCCGGACTCGTTCTCAATGTGGAAGCTCCTACCAAGGATGCAGCGTCAATGACTGCCGCGATAGAGTTGTTCTTGCAAAACGAAGCGAAGAAAAAGTAATAGACCGTTATTCGGGCTTGTGTGGGCCATCTAACCTGATAAGGAATTTCACCGGAAATCATGAAACAAACCTTTTCAAAAGAAGAGCGGCTATGCAGCCATTTGTTGATCAGTATGTTATTTTCCAAAGGAAGCACCTTCTATCTTAGGCCATTTCGTGTTACCTGGATTCGGCAAACCGGTCACATTCCTTCACCGGCGCAAGTATTGATGAGTGTGCCAAAATATAATTTTCGTAAAGCGGTTCACCGAAACCTGATTCGCAGGCGGATGAAAGAGGCTTACCGCCTGAATAAGCTGCTTTTCTATGAGAAACTTGCCTGTACCGGTCAGCAAATCACCTTTTGCATTACCTATAACGCCAAAGAAATAGTCGGATACGAACTTATTCAAGCAAAAATAGTTTTACTTTTACAGCGTTTAATTGAAGAAAATGAAAAAGTTACTGGCTAGTTTTTTCATTTTATTGATTCGGATTTACCAGGGAGCTATTTCTCCCTATTTGGCCCCATCATGCCGTTATGCACCGAGTTGTTCGGCTTATGGGATAGAGGCAATATTAAAATACGGTCCTTTCAAGGGAGGATGGATGGCATTGAAACGCATTGGCCGCTGTCATCCCTGGGGGGGGAGCGGGTATGATCCGGTTCCATAGAACAACGGTAATGTACAAAAAGCAACATGTAAAACCTCAGCATGTTTAAACATGTGGGTTATCAATGAGTGTCAAATACAGAAATAAAAGGATGAAACGAATTACAGGATATCTTTTAATGGTTCTCATATGGGGCTTGCCTGGCATCGGAGCCATGGCTCAGGCACCGGGCCAGCATGGTTTTGAGATTATGAAAAATCTTGATATTTATTCTAATCTGATCAAAGAATTAAATCAAGACTATGTGGATGAGATCAATCCGGGCGAATTAACTCAAACGGGCATCGAAGCGATGCTGGAATCGCTGGACCCATACACCAATTTTATCCCTGAATCTCAAGTTGAAGATTATAAGTTTATCACAACCGGTCAATATGGCGGAATTGGTTCACTGATCCATCAGCAGGGCGATTACATTGTGATCTCGGAACCTTATGAGGGTTCTCCTTCCGACAGAGCGGGGCTTAAAGCTGGAGATAAAATACTGGAAGTGAATGGGAAACAAGCCAAGGGTAAATCGTATGATGATGTGAGTGCGATCCTGAAAGGACAGGCAGGTACATCGGTGAATGTGCTGATACAACGCGATGGGGAGAGTCAGCCATTTGCGAAAACGATCGTACGCGAAAATATTAAAATTGATAATATCCCATATTCAGGAATGGTTGATCCCCAGATTGGATACATCAAACTGACCGGGTTTACACAAAATGCCGCCAAAGAGTTGAAGCAGGCCTTTCTGAAACTCAAAGAGGGCAACGATCTTAAAGGAATAATCATCGATTTGCGTGGTAATGGCGGCGGGTTGCTCAATGAAGCCGTTGATATTGCCAATATTTTCGTCGAAAGAGGGCAGGAGATTGTTAGCACAAAAGGCAAAATGGCCGATAAAAACCGGTCCCATCTTACCATGAGCCCACCTGTTGATTTGAATATCCCGATTGTTGTGCTGGTTGACCGCTCGAGTGCTTCAGCCAGCGAAATTCTGGCAGGCTCGCTTCAGGATCTCGACCGGGCTGTGGTTGTGGGTCAGCGTACCTTTGGGAAAGGTTTGGTTCAGAATGTTGTGCCACTTTCCTACAACGCCCAAATGAAAATAACCGTAGCCAAGTATTACATCCCAAGCGGACGCTGCATCCAGGCAATTGATTATGAACATAAAAAGAAAGATGGCTCCTTTGGGAAAATTCCCGATTCTCTGATCAGGGCTTTTAAAACAAAGAATGGCCGAACCGTTTACGATGGAGGAGGAATAAATCCCGATTTAATTACAAAATCGAGACAGTATAGCAATCTGGAACTGGCTCTCTATGGCAAATATTTCGTGTTCGATTTTGCTACCTTGTATGCCCGCCAGCATCAAACCATTCCCGCAGCCGATTTATTTGAGATTGATGATTCAACTTATAATAGCTTTGTTGCATACATCCATGGCAAGGACTACTCTTACAAAACGAAAAGTGAACGATCGCTGGAAGATTTGAAAAATATTGCGTTGAAAGAAAATTATTTCGATGCCATCAAAGAGGAATACGACCGGCTTAAGAGCCGGATGGAAAAAGACAAGCAGGAGGATTTGAAAAAGTACAGCGATCAGGTCAAAGAGCTTCTTAAATTGGAAATTATCGCAAGGTACTACTACCAAAGAGGGAAAATATTAGCCACCCTGAAAACCGATCCTGATATTTTTGATGCTATTGCCGTTCTAAAGGACAAAGAAAAATATGCCGGAATTCTTGCGGGGAAATATGTGCAGCCAAAGCCGGAAATTCAGGTCAGAAGCGATGATGAAGATGACCTCCCGATTGAATAAACCCAACTCATGAAACAAATTTCTCAGTCATTTGAATATCAGGTTTTTGAATCGATCCATGAATTGCATGTCACCGATCGCGAATTACTTGATATGGCCAAAGATGCGATCTCCGGATCTTATGCGCCCTATTCCCACTATCATGTCGGAGCGGCTGTTAAACTTGCCAACGGCACGGTAGTGTGCGGAAGTAATCAGGAAAATATGTCATTCCCTGCAGGACTTTGCGCAGAAAGGGTTGCCGTATTTGCTGCTTCATCCGCTTTCCCGGGTGTTCCCATTTCGGCCATCGCCATCAGTGCCATTTCAGACGACTTTGAGGTTTCCGAGCCGGTGCCCCCTTGCGGTATGTGCCGCCAGGCCATCGTGGAGTATGAGATGAAATTCAATAACAAAATCCGGATTATTCTGGCAGGACAAACAGGGAAAGTTTTCATTTTCCATGGGATGGGAACACTGCTGCCACTGGCATTTCATGAGAAGGGCCTGGCCAAATAAATTTGAAAATTTCCAATAAATATGCATTTTATGAATCGGAACAACTATAAATTGTATTTGCTTGTTTTTCTTTTCATTCCATTTTTGGCCATGAAGAGCGATAAACCCGCGTACAGAGTTTTTAATGCCAAGGGGCACATTGTTGATTATGAGGAGATGCTGAAAGCAGCTAAAAAATCTGATATTATTTTCTTTGGCGAACTTCACAAGAATCCTATTGCCCACTGGCTTGAACTGGAGTTAACCAAAGACCTTTTTGCGGCAAAGGGTGCTAACCTGGTGCTGGGTGCTGAAATGTTTGAAGTTGACAATCAGCTTCTTATCAATGAGTATCTGTCAAAAATGATCCGCAAAAAGGATTTTGAAGCTGAGGCAAAACTATGGCCGAATTATAGAACAGATTATGCACCGTGGGTTGATTTTGCAAGAGATAAAAATCTGAGAGTGATTGCTACCAATATTCCCAGGCGGTTTGCGGCTTTGGTTAACATCAAAGGATTTGAAGGGCTCGACAGCATCAATGCCCTGCAACGTGGCATGATTGCACCACTTCCTATAAAATATCCCGACACCCTTGAATGTTATGCCAACATTGTGAAAAGCGTTGGAGGCGGAATGCCGGCTCATCAAACAGCTAATCTGGGCAAGGCACAAGCCATCAAAGATGCTACCATGGCACATTTTATTGTAAAAAATGGTGCTTTTGATGGAAAGACCATCCTTCATTTTAATGGCTCATATCACAGTGAGAATAACCAGGGTATTGTCTGGTACGTCAATCAGGCAATCAGGAAGACCAGCTTTGAACTGAAAATTCTGACCATCTCCTGCATAGAACAGGAAAACATTGATACCATTTCAAAGACAGATGCCCGCAAAGCTGATTTTATGATCGTCATCCCGTCGTCAATGCCGGGCGCTGAAAGCCGGTAATTAAAAGGAATACAGCTGACTGATCTCCTGACTCCAGATTGTTTCATCAGGTGTTTCAAGGATCAACGGCATGTCATCAAACCGCGGATCGTGCATGAGCCATTTAAACACCTCGATCCCAAGAGTTCCTTTTCCAAGGCTGTCGTGACGGTCAACCCTGCTGCCAAGGCCTTTTTTTGAATCATTGACATGCATCCCCTTCAGGTATTCGAACCCCACCACCTCTCCAAAGTGATGAAAGGTTGTTCCAAAGGCAGCCTCTGACGAAAGATCATACCCTGCAGCAAAGGAGTGACACGTATCAATGCAAACCCCAACACGGCTTTTATCCTCCACATGATCGATGATAAAACGGAGATGTTCAAATTTAAACCCCAGGTTACTGCCCTGACCTGCCGTGTTTTCAATTACAGCGATTACCCCTTTGGTCTTATCAAGTGTTAAATTAACCGATTCGGCGATCCGCAGCAAACATTCTTCGTCGCTGATTTTCCCCAGAGAACTTCCGGGGTGAAAATTCAGCCGGTCGAGTCCCAATTGCTCGCACCGTTGCATTTCATCGAGAAATGCTTCCCGCGATTTATCCAAACCATCCTGATCGGGGTGCCCGAGGTTGATCAGATAGCTGTCGTGTGGAAGAATCTGAAACGGGAGAAAGCCTAGTCTGTTGCAATTCTCCCGAAAAAGCTTGATATTGCTTTGGGTAAGTGGCGACGACTTCCATTGGCGTTGGCTTTTCGTAAAAAGCGCAAAGGCCCTGGCCCCGATCGCGGCGGCGTTAAGCGGAGCATTTTCAACCCCTCCGGAGGCGCTCACATGAGCTCCGATATATTTCATAGGTTTATTCAGTTAGGATAAAAAAGTAAAAATCATAAGAATCACAGGGAAACCAATTGAATATTATTTCCTTTCAAAAGTACGGAAAAACCAATTTGTAAGCTCCGGTTTTATCATAAATTTAACATTTCAATACAGCGCCACCAAAAGATATTTGTTACATTTGTAAAAAAAAGCAACCATGAAAAAAATACATATACTCCTTTTATTTTCTTTTATCCTGTCAAATGTATCTGCACAGGTCATCCTGAACCACCGAAGCAACGGGCTGGTGGCAGGAGATTCGTCCCGCCCGCGGGAGATTGTTTTTGTCGAACCAGGCCGGGAGGGTGAAAATCAGGTTTGGGATTTCTCGGGAATACAATTCACCGGAAAAACCACCTTCAACGGAATTACTGAAAATCTTGCTGTAAAATCTGCCGGGATTAATGAGCAAAATTTTATTGTCAGTGACGATGGCTATGAATATAATTTTACCTCCGGTGAAGATGGCTACCGGGAAACAGGTTATGTGAACAACGGCAAAAAGCTGACATTGAATTACTCCAGTCCAGTCGTCAGGATGCAGTACCCGTTTTCCTATGGAGAGCATTTCAGCAACCCTTTTTCCGGTGTTGCCTGGGTGAACAATGTGAGCCGGATTGATGTAGGTGGCGTATATACAGTAAAGGCCGATGCCTTTGGCACGCTCATACTTCCCGATCGCATTCTTAAAAACACCTTGCGGGTAACCACAACTAAACAATATCTGCAAACCAGTGTTTGTGGCTCGACCCAGTCAAATATTATCAAATATTGCTGGTTTTCACCAGGATACAGATATCCGGTACTAACCTTAATGGTTTCCGAAAATACCTATTCGGGGAGGGAACCTGTTATTGTGAAAAGCGCCTGGCTTAATGTAAATCAGCATGCTTCTGATGCCCGCACATCTGCGGTGATATCTGAGAATCAGAGCACAACACCGGAAAACTCTGTTATTGTTTTTCCAAACCCATTCTCGGAGCAGGTAACCTATAACTATTTCTTACGGAATCAGGTGCATGTGTCGGTAGAATTGTATGATATGTCGGGGAAATTCAACATTTTGGTTGAAAAGAAGAGTTTTCAGTCTGAGGGATTGCATACCGGAACACTGAATGCCTTGGATCTTGGGTTGTCTCCTGGTGTATATTATCTCAGGTTCATGTTTGACAAGCAGGTTTTCGTAAGCAAACTTGTGAAGATTTAAAGGACCGATGAAACAGATAATTCCATTACTACCGGTTTTTATAATCCTGTTTTTTTTCGCCGGAGTTATTGATGTCAGCAGTAGCGACAGAGATCAGCTGGCTTTCGCTCCCAATGCATCTCCCATTTGCGATACTGTTCCGGAACTGAATCAAAAAATAGTTGAACTGGTGCGGCAACAGATCGGAAAAAAAGTCGATCGTGGCGAATGTTGGGATCTTGCGGCCCTTGTGTTGAATCAAACCGGGGCAGAATGGGACGGGCAATACAACTTTGGGAAAAAGGTTGATCCCGAAAAGGAGTGTATTTATCCCGGAGACATCATTCAGTTTGAAGGTGTCAGAATTAAATATACCAGAGAACGAGCTGTGCACGAAGAGACCATGGGACACCACACTGCCGTTATCATTGCCGTGAAATCCAAAGGTGTTTTTGTACTGGCACATCAGAATACCGGTTTTTCTGGTCGCACGGTGGGGCTCAGTGATCTTGATTTATCCACAATTATTAAAGGTAAATTTCAGATTTTCAGGCCGGAACTTTAAAAATCCCGGAGGGATATCGTTCAAGGGACAGATAAACCTGCAGAAAGGCATATTAAAATCGGGGTCACGTTTTTTTCAGAAAGAAAATTGCTTATATTTGCACCCTCAAACCGGAGAACGATCCGGCAAATCGGGGTGTGGCGCAGTTGGCTAGCGTACTTGCATGGGGTGCAAGGGGTCGGAAGTTCGAGTCTTCTCACCCCGACTTTTTAAAAATCAGATGGCTGTATATCAAGTGTATACAGCCATTTTTATTACGTAATAAAAAGCTGTAATAAAATTCGTTGGCTGGATAATTATATCCATTATTATTCCTGTTTTCGACTATACCCAGATTGATTAACTGACAATCCCTACGCGACGTCTCGCATCAAAAAGGCGTATATGGACAACATCAACTGGTGGCATCGGAAACGAGTTGGAAACGGTTCAAACAGAACCTGAAAGCGATCACCCGAAACCTGAACGGAGGAGGAAAAGCCTCATCCGGCTCGGTGTAAAACAAGAAATGGCCAGATCATGGAGCAGGACAAGGATGGGAGGATGGGCAAACGCCCAAAGGGGTTATGAATCTGCACTTGAACTTTACCTTAAATCCGCGACGAAGTTATGAACAATAGCCATCAAAACATTGTGTA
>DYQT01000287.1 GCA_020719165.1 Draconibacterium orientale
TTCTTTTTAAGTTATTTTAATGTTGCAAAGTTAATCAACTTTCATCAAGTTTTCCAAAGTAATTTTTTGCATGTTGAGTGGTTAGTTGGAAATTCCGACATGCCACTTCTTCGTTTAACTCCCCTTCCTTAAAAACGTTTTGAATGTGTTCGGTAATGGTGGTACGTGCCTTGCCAAATAAAACAGCCATTTGCTCTTGCGATAACCATACCGTTTCTTCTTCAAAGCGAACATCCACCGATATTTTCTCGTCTTCGGTTTTGAATAAAAAAAATACCCTTTTAGTCTTACTCAATGTGCTTATTTGACCAACCACCTGATTTTTGCCTACTTTTGCTTCCATGAAAGCACACAACATCATCACAACACTCATTGTGTTCCATTGCCTTGCAGGGTTTCAGGCATTGGCACAGCAGAAATTTACCCCTTACGACGATCTTCCGGGAATGATAAAAAGCTGCAAACCGGCTTTTGATGAAAGTTTTCCCGATTGGGCAAAAATGCTTTACGAATTTCCGGTAAACTATGTTTTACTGGTGGATGCATATCAAAAATCAGTGGAAAACAGTAATGATGAACATTCAGCAATCAGCCGGTATTTTAAACTTTGGAGCCGGCACGTTCAGCCATTTGTTTTGGATGATGGTTCCATTTTAATTCCCGATCTGAATAAATATTATGATGGGATGAAAGACTTGCAAATGGGGACTGCGAATTTTTCAGAAACTAAGAAAACAACCCGTTCAGGCTGGTCGTTCCTGGGTCCGAAAGAAACCTTCTGGCTCAACGAAAGCGGCTCATCACAGCCACCCAAGTCGTGCCCGTGGCAGGTAAATGTGTATTCGTTTGATGTGGCGGCTTCGGATAACAATATTCTGTTTTGTGGAACAGAAACGGGTTTTGTAAATAAAACTTCAGATAATGGAATGAACTGGCAGTTGATGGCACCGGATTATTACTTTGGTGGCTCAGTCACGGCAACTGTCATTCATCCGACCAATCCCGACATTGTGTACGTGGCCGCCGGCAACCAGGTGCATAAAACTACCGATGGCAGCGATACATGGACACCATTGTTAGAAACAGGTTCGTTGTTTTACGCCAACCGGATGAAAATTGATGCAGTGAATCCTGAAAAAATCCTTGCTGCTGCCGATAATGGCCTGTTTGTGAGCAACAATGGCGGCCTGACCTGGAACCGAAGCTGGGAACTGCAATCGTGGGATGTGGATATAAAACCTGACGATCCAAACGTGATCATTGCTCTGACGACGGTTGGTGGAAAATTCTCGATCATTCTCTCGACCAATGGAGGTGTTTCCTTTGAGCCTGATACCAGTTTTCCTTCTGATATTACCGATGTGAGTGGTGGATTGCTTGCTGTAACTCCGGCCAACCCGAACCTTTTGCTGGTTTTGATGCTCAGTACTGACAATACACCCTATTTATACAAACGAACTTTTGGTTCGGGTAACTGGAACTTGTTGGCAACCGGGCAAACCAGCGCTTTTCCGATGAACAACGGACAGGGATATTTCGATCTGATTCTTGAAATTTCACCCACAAACCAAAACCTGATTTTTGCAGGAACAACCACGCTGTACAGAACTACAAACGGAGGTCAGCTTTTTACAGCCATCGGGGGTTATGCCGGCGCTTTTTCTATCCACCCTGACATCCAGGATATGAAACTGCTTCCCAGTGGTGAAACCTGGGTAGCGACCGACGGTGGAATGACGTTGACAACCGACAACTTTTCAATTACAACCAACTATTTTGCACGGAACAACGGTTTAATCGGGTCTGATATGTGGGGATTCGACCAGGGATGGAACGAGGATGTTGTGGTTGGCGGCCGTTATCACAACGGAAATACTGCCCTGGCCGATTTTTACCACCCCAAAGCCTTGCGGATGGGAGGGGCTGAATCGCCCACCGGATGGGTAATTCAGGGTAAAAGCCGCCTTGTGGCTTTTGATGACCTGGGCAATGGCTGGATTTTGCCTCAAACAGCAGAAGGAAAGCCTGATGGCCGTTTTCTTTTTACCAAATTTCCAAACATGGATGAATATGGCGGACGAAGGGGAAATATGGTTTTTCATCCAAATTATTACGGAACAATATATCTTGGAGAAGGAAATGGTTTTTGGAAAAGCGCCGACATGGGCGTTACCTGGGATTTACTGAATGATTTTGGTCAAAGGGTGCGATACCTGCAAATCAGTTTCAGCAATCCGGAAGTTTTGTATGCAGATGTTGTAAACAAAGGATTGTACAAAAGTGAAGATGGCGGACAAACATGGACGTTGAAACCTTCACTCACGGGAGGGCAGTACGGGACATCCAACTGGAAAGGAAAAACCTTTATCGCCATTTCGCCCTGGGATGAAAATGTGATTTATACCTGTCTGCAAAATGGTACCTGGTCGGCAGATCTCGGTAAAATATTCCGCTCTTCCGATGGTGGCGACACTTGGGAGGACTGGAGCGGCAGCCTTGCGGAATACACAAAATGCCTGGCCATTCAGCCAACGAGTGAAGGACAGGAACTGGTATATCTGTTTACCAATGCCATGAGCGGGCATCCCGCAAAGGTGTATTTTCGGGGTACAGAAATGGACGATTGGGAGGTTAACGCTGAAGATTATCCTGCCGGGATGCACGTAAATATGGCGCTTCCCTTTTTCAGGGACAGCAAAATACGGTCGGCAGGAAATGCAGGCGTTTGGGAATCAGCGTTAGCTGAACCTGATTTTGTTCCGATTATCAATCCCTGGGTGGAAAAGCCTTTTTACGACTGCATGACCGACACCGTGTTTTTTGATGATCATTCCATGTTGAACCATGACGGTGCAAACTGGCAGTGGACAATCACTCCAGAGCCGGAATATATCAGCAATGCCAATATCCGCAATCCAAAGGTAGTGTTGGGAAGTCCGGGTATTTATGATGTAACTCTGACTGTGACCAAAAACGGGAATATTTACACCAAAACCATCCCCGGGATGATCACTACCACCACTTGCCCAAGCATCGAAGATTGTAACAATCCGGCACAATTGCCCAAAGACATCTGGCAACTGTTGTATGTTGACAGCCAGGAAACCGGCTATCCCGGGCTGGCCATCATGTCGTTCGATGACGATCCGGCCACCATCTGGCACACACGCTGGAGCAGCGGCATCGATCCTTATCCCCACGAAATTCAGATTGACCTGGGTGAAACCTACAAATTGTACAAATTTACCCTCCTGAACCGCCAGGATGGCGAAAATGGCCGCATTAAGGAGTATGAATTGTACATCAGCGAAAACCCGTTGGAGTGGGGGACATTGGTAAGTAGTGGTGAATTTGAAAATACCGCAGCCCCGCAGACCATTGTTTTTGATGAGGCCATTCTTGGCCGGGATTTC
>DYQT01000288.1 GCA_020719165.1 Draconibacterium orientale
CAAAAAGCTCCCTGGCGATAGGAGGGTCGGGGGGTGAGGTCAAAAAGCTCCCTGGCGATAGGGGGGTCGTGGGGTGAGGTCATGCTTTGTAGCTTTCACTCCTCACCGTAACTTTTTCCAGCATTTTCATGTTGACTTCAACTCCGATACCCGGCTTGACAGGAACATCCATGGTGCCATCAGGATTGACAATAAATTCAGGGTCAACAATGTCTTCAGTATAATATCGCTTGCTTGCAGAAATGTCGCCCGGCAAGGTGAAATTAGGCAATGAGGCGAGTGCAACATTTCCGGCTCGGCCAATTCCCGATTCAAGCATTCCACCGCACCAAACCGGAATATTCATGGTGGCACAATAATCATGAATAAGTTTTGATTCAGTGAAGCCGCCCACCCGGCCGGGTTTGATGTTGATGATCCGGCAACTGTCGAGTTCAATGGCAGCGCGGGTGTCGTCGAGCGAATGGATGCTTTCGTCGAGGCAAATCGGTGTTTTCAGTTCACGCTGCAGTTTCGAATGATCAAAAATATCCTCATATCCCAAAGGTTGCTCAATCAACAAAAGGTTATATTGATCCATCTTTTTAAAAATGCCGATGTCGTCGAGCGTATAGGCTGAGTTTGCATCAACCTGAAACAAAATGGCTGGAAATTCCTTCCTCACTGCTTCCACAAATTGAAGATCAAATCCCGGTGCGATCTTGATCTTGATCCGCTTATATCCCTCTGCAAGATACCCATCTATTTTTTTCAGGAGTCCTGCTACTGAATCCTGAATTCCGATGCTTACTCCCACGTCTATCTTTTTACGGGTGCCGCCAAGCATTTGCGACAGAGAAATGCCCTCTGTTTTTGCAAAAGCATCCCACAGCGCAGCTTCCAGTCCGGCTTTGGCCATCATGTGACCACGCACCTTGGCATAGCTTGCTATCGCTTCATCAACATTTGCAATATCTTTTCCAAGGATAGAAGGAATCAGAAAATCCTGCAGGATATGCCATGCAGTAGGAACCGTTTCATAGGAATAAAAGGGGGTGCCTTCGGCCACACTTTCACCCCAGCCGGTTACACCGCCGGCATCAACCCTGACAATGATATGCTCTTCATCATATTCCGTGCCCATGGAGGTCACAAAAGGGCTAACCAAAACCAATTTTACATGGCGAAGTTCAATTCGATCGATTTTCATAGCGTTTGATTTTAATTGAAATCGTAATAAGGTGGATTTTGTCTATTTTTTAACTACCCGCAAAACAGGGTATGACCCCCAACTCGCGAGTAAACCGGCATATTTTGCATAGGTAGCCAACCCAAGCATCGATTTTGGCTCCAGTGCAAGCATAATCATGTTGCCTTTTAGTTGAGCGGTGGAGATGAAAAAATAATCCTGATCTTTGACCGGGATCGAAAATTTCCTGACAGAAACATCAGGGTTTGCAACGATGTCGCCTTCAAAATCGATTGAGTCAATCCGGTTGATCATGTACTGCTCGATTTTATAATCCCCGGTATTTTTAAAAGGAGTCGGAGTCAACGATTGTCTGGCTGCCCATGCCGCAATATCCTGCCGGTCGGAGGGGATCAGATAACCAACAGGCTTATTAACGTTATACACAGATTTTACTGCCGGGCGGTAATCATTTACATTAACCACCGAATCGGTGCCTGAGAAATAAGAGAGCAGCGGGATTTGCAATTTATTCCCATTTCCGACATGTTCCGATTGAACCGATATTTCTTCAGAGCTCAATCCTGAGACCAGTTTTAATCTTTCATCAGCAACAAGTCTTTTTATCTTGTCTTTATTATTATTTACATACTCAAGCAATCCGCGCATGCCGGTCATCTGCCCTTCTGCCCGGTGCCGCAGATTTTCGATAAAGTCATCCTTTCCGTTCATCCCTTCCTGGATAAAGGAAAAAGTGTTTTGAATCCCAAGGCTCTGGCGGCCATCGTTGATGTCGAAGGTGCTGTGCCTGATGTATTCGACATCAGGGGGACCACCGGGACAATATTCGAAAGATGAAAACTTGCGATCGTTCAGGTATTTCAAAATATTGGGAAGATAATCCTCGTTGGATAATTTCCTGATCTCGCCTGAAACAGCCAGGTTAGTTGTGGTACCCACCGTGATATCTGAGTTTTTCCGGTAACCGTATTTTTTCCATTCCTCACCATATGGTGAGTATTCATGCACATCCATGGTGACTTCAAAAAGATATTTGTCAAAAAATGCATGCAATGCCATTGTTTCGGGTTCGGTAAGGATCAAATGATTGCGGTTGAGATCCATGTCATTGGCATTCCTCCTTTTATTTGCCTCCGAGCCATCGGGATTTACCTGAGGGACCAGGGCAAAATCAATTTTCTCAAAAAGGTATCTGTTCTCTGGTTTTAGCAGCGCCTCTGCAAGCAATAACGCACCCTCTTTACCAGATTGCTCGTTCCCATGCTGCTGCGCAAACACGAACACTTTAATTTTTGATGAATCCTTACCGAATTCCGTGGAAGAAAATGTGAGTGCGTAAAGATCTCTCTTTTTAACAGAATGCCCGATTATCTGAACATTCAGCAAATCAGATTGTGCATCCAATTCGTGAATATAGTTTGATAATTCTGAGTAGGAAGTCACCTTCTTAAAATTACTCTTTTTCAATGGAGCATCAAGCTGCTGCGAAAAGGAAAATATCGGGAGAACCAGGAATAGAATTGCTGTAAGTGCTGCTTTCATAACCGTGTTTTTCGAAGCAAGGAAATCATGTAAATCGAGGCGATCGGTTTTCTTAATAATTGAAATGGCTACTCCTTTGTCGCGGTATAGGTCACACTTCCTGTACCGGCAGGAGTTCCGTCGATTTTTTTGAATTCTTTTGTTATCGTTCCTGACAAAATCATAGAAGGTACATCAAAATTACCTTTCAATGAATCCAAAGGGTATATCCCGTTGGAAAACGCGAAGGAGTTGGCTGTGTTGAACACAAGATTTTGACCGGAAATTTCGATACTCTGCGTTGAACTGTATCCGGTAGTGGTGTAGTTCATAGCATACTTATATGCCGTGAGAACCAATGAGCTACCCTGTGCGGCAACCACAAACCGGACAATTGAATCCTGTGATGTTTTTCCCGACCATGTTCCTGCAAGCTGCGGATATTTTGGAACGGGAACCGGAGTGGCATCCTCTGATTTTGAACACGAAACGGCGATTAAACCTATGACTGCCAAAATGATAATTGCGAAATACTTTATTTTCATATGAATTTGATTTCTTAATCTTCTTTTGAACTTGAATTGTTTTACAAATTTAATTGTTTATTCTGGTTCTAAATAAATTATACTGCTTATCCCTTTCGGTCAAGTGATTTTTTAGTACATTTGGATAATGAC
>DYQT01000289.1 GCA_020719165.1 Draconibacterium orientale
CAATCAAAATATTGGTTAAACTTGTCGCTTATTTATTTGTTGCGGATTTAAGGGTTTATTTTAATAATACCTCGTAGCGGTCGAAAAATTTCAAGCAAAACCACCTCAACCCCCGGCAAGGTGCGCATGACAAACCACCTCAACCCCCGGCCCCTTCTCCTCAAGGAGAAGGGGGGAGCCCTCTCCTTGAGGAGAGGGTTGGGGTGAGGTGACTTAAAGCTATATGATTTATTGCATATATTGGAAAAACCAGGGATTATCTGCTGCACCTGAATGCAGTGGAGGAGGTGTTGCGCAAAGCTTATGAGTTAAAGCATCCGATGACAGATGCAGAAGTCAAAGTACATGATGAAAACCGCACAGCTGAGCTTGACCGCTTGGGAATCAACGTACTCAGGTTTACAAATGATCAAATTCTTTATCAACTTGTGCATGTATTAGAAGAAATCGTATTATTTGTTAAAACGCTGAATCACCCCCCCTTCTCCTTGAGGAGAAGGGGCCAGGGGTTGAGGTGGTTTGCAACCTGTTGTTTCAAAACTTTGCGCCTCTGCGTCATTGCGAGATGAATTATTCAGGTTAACGAGGCTTTTTCCTGCAAGGCATTTTCTCCATCATTCACATCAATTGCAGGTTCTGTTATTTCACAGGTATATTTGTGATCAATCAATAAAAAAAATAAAAAATATTCTGCATCCCCTGTTGTATATTGCCCTAAACTTATTAATTTAGCGAGTTCAAAGATTACCTGATTTTACTTAAACCATAGTTTATGAAAAAAATATTCAACCCTTTCTTTTTCACGGTGATTCTCTTTGCTTTTATGGCTGTTGCCCAGGTCAGCATGGCCCAGCCTCCCAGGCCTCCCGCTTCGGGAGAAAGCGGCAACCAGGGTGAAGGTCATTCAGGCCCCATCGACGGAGGAGTGCTCGTTTCATTGGCCATGATTGCCGGTTATGGTTCCTGGAAACTGTTTAAATTCGTTCAGGAGAGAAAAAAGGCAGTTTAGTATTTACGATTTACGATTTGGGATTTACGATTTTGGATTTGGGAAACTTGAACTTTGACCTTTGAACCTGAGACGAAAAGCCCGGATCCGAAAACCTTCCACCGGTCCGTTCGCCCCCCTTGCACTTTTTGAACTGACCCTGTTTTCATCTTTCATATTTGTTTTTGCTGCTTTACTGATTCAGTTTTTACTGACGCTATACACGGCACTGGTGCTCAAGTTTTATTCCATCACCTTCCAGTACAGCCTGTTCACCATCATTTTTTTATCGGAAAGCAGCACAGCATGGACCGCCGATCAAATCTACTTTGTGTTTTTTTCCGGACCGGTACTGCTCTCCCTCATCGGACTGTTTCTGACCTTTGTACTGAGAAGGAGCGCCTATTTGAACTGGAAAACCAAACTTTCCCTGACCTGGACAGCATTTTTAATGGTAAATACTTTACCTGCAAGCATCGTGGCAGGCGTTTTCTTTTTCGAGGGTTTCGGCATGGCATTTCAATGGATGATCGCCAGTTACCCTGTAAGAGGCATCATTGCCTTTCTCGCTTTTTCTGCCATGGTGCTGTTCAGCCATTTTTGGTGGCGACTTTTTATCAAAGCCTCCTACAGCAGCGAATTTTTAGCACATGGAGAAAACCAGCGGATTTTTATCAGAGCGGTCTATTTTAAACCCTGGATTTTTGGTTTCATCATCCTTATGCTGTTCAACTGGCCATATGATAACTTTTTCTGGCGCACTTTTCTGCTTTGCATGGGTTTCTTGTCTGTGGCCCTGATTGATCGCAGAACCAAGATGTTCAGGAAACCCCTCATCATGAAATCGGACAAAAAGATATTTAGCAGCCGTTATCAATATTTCTATTTCCTCCTGGCGCTGATCCTTGTATGGGTGGCGGATAACATCATCATGGGTTTCTGAGAATACCCCTGATCCGGCCCCCGGCTAATCCCCTGTACAGTATATTTTTCCTGCCCCGCAGATCATACCGATAAAGATGTTAATTTTACCGGTAATTTTCTGTTAATAAATCATTAACGCGCTGATTATCAATATATAAATATGGATAATAGAGCACGATGGGTTGTGTTTTGCACCGGACGAAGCTATTCGCCCCCCGTTGTGTTATGTTTACCGGTGCCAGCCGGGAGTGTCATGAAGAAGATTTTACCCGGCAGGTGGGTCGGGTTGGTGATGGCTTTGCTGCTATCTGTTTTTCACAGCGCAAACGGTCAGAATGGGAAAATCGGGGATGGGTTTGGCTCAAACAACTGGACAACCGTTGATGGCTTTACAGGATCGTCCGGAAATTCAAGAATAGGCACATTCACAGCTAATGCAGCAGGGAACAGATACTTCAGGCTGGTAACAAATTGGTCTGGTAATACAAATCAATGGGGTCCCAATAGCTTATCCGCCGATTATCTTGTCACCCCAAACATTGAAGTGCCGGCCAGCGAAATCATTGAAAACAGCGCTGCTAAAGCGTATTACATAAATGTTGGCAATACTTCTTTCAATTATGTCTTTAAAACAAAAGAAGGTAATAACCCTCCTTTAAATAAAGGATTAATCGTTTTTGAAGTACAAGGCGATGTTCAAACAATTTCTTCTGCAACAACCCCGGCAGGGCTGAAATATCCTGGGGAAACCTATACTGTTACAGGCACAACCACGGGTACCACAGCGGGTCAGGGCTTTTATCTAAGATACACTACAGATAATTTTTCCTCCTCCTCCATCCTGGCGATGACAGGCAGCGGAACCAGCTATACCGCCACAATTCCTGCTGCTGCACATACAGCGGGCACAACCATCAAATATTATCTCTTTTCATCCGGCAATGGTTTAACTATTGATCATGCCTCAGCCGACTGGTATTCAATCAATCTTGGCTCAACCTACTCCTATACGGTTGCCAGCATAACCGCCCAGGATGGAAATTGGAGCGCCGGTTCGACCTGGCAGGGAGGGGTTGTCCCGCCTAACGGATCTGTGGTTACAATTGCGCATCATGTGATTCTGGACCAGGATGCCACCGTGAGTTCCCTGACGATCAACTCCGGAAAAACCTTTACGGCCAGTGATGGTTCGGCCAGAAATCTGACAATCAACAGCGGTATCACAGGCACTAACCTGGTCAACAATGGCACCTGGGCTTTGGGTACCGGGGCAAGCACCGTGACCTTCTCCGGGGCTGCCACCCATACCATTTCAGGTACCATCGGCTTTTACAATGTAACGACCAACACCAGTGTGAACTTTGGAACTTCATCTACCATCCATAACAATTTTCAGTTGAATGCCAATGGCTACTATATAACTTGTTTTTAACTGGTTGATTATATTACGTTTGCAAATGATCAT
>DYQT01000290.1 GCA_020719165.1 Draconibacterium orientale
CAAAAAAGTAAAGCTGTCATTGATTTCATCGTATTCTTTAAATTGTGTGTAACGTGTGGGTAGTTGAATTGTTCAATTTATATTTACCTTAGCTTTTTGTTGCCTTTGACAACGCATCTGTTTGACAATAAATAATATAAAAACTAATATTTAGATTTTCCGGTTCGGCCTGACATAATTGATGCGGAGAGATAGTTGCATCCATGTTTGATACTATTTGGTTGTAACAAATGTAAGGGAATCTTTATGCAATTATACCAAATATGCCAAATTTATTTTCAAATTTCCAATTTGTCCATCGGGTTTACAATCTGGTCAAAGTCTTGGGTGGTTACATGGGTGTAAACCTCTGTCGTTTTGCTGCTCTCATGCCCGAGCAGCACCTGAATGTACAGGATGTCGGTACCGTTTTCAAGTAAATGGGTGGCAAAGCAGTGGATTAATATATGGGTTGAGGCTTTCTTTTTTATCCCCGCATTCCTCTTCTTCGCTCAGTACATTGGGTAACTTTGGTTCTCACCTGGGCCGCTCAACCATATTGATTTCAGATATCCCATTTATCACCCCAAATTTTGATCCTCATCTTTGATTTTATGCATTGAACAATCTCACCAATTGTTCAACCTCCGTATAGGTTTCCTTCGTTTTGGCAACATCCGGCAACCGATACGAATCAGATAATCAAGCCAAAACAGGGTTTCGTCACACTCCTATACGACAATACAAATCTTGGAATAAAACGCTGCATCAGAGCGTGCACCTGTTGCTGCAGCCAATAAAGTGCCGCTGCAATCTGAAATCCGATATCTGAAATGCGAGAACTAAAAACTCCCCGGAAATTCCGAATAATCCTTATTCTTTCCCAATAACACGAATAAGGGTTGAGATTCCTTGAATCCTATTTCGCATAAATCATTTTCTTCGTGAGCGTTTTGTTGTTGGTGACCAGGGAATATTGATACATCCCGGAAGGTAAATTGAACTTTTCAGGTGAAAAGCTGCTTACATGTTTTCCTGCCGACATCCGTTCACCGTTGATAAGTGTTGCAACCTGAATTCCAAACAGGTCTGACACGGTGAGGGTAACGCAGCCGGGAGTTTCCAGCTTAAAAGAGAAGAAAGTGGATTCATGAAAAGGGTTGGGAGCATTCTGGGACAAAGAGATAGGGATGGCGGGTTTGGTTTCCTGCCCCACAGTTTCCGGATCAATTCGCGCACCCCAAAGGGTCAGTTCACCTGCATCCATGCGCATCCAGGTGGCAAATACGTGGTCGTTGTGCGCGGAAACACCTATGTAATGACCAAAAAACAGCGTTGAGTAGGGAACAAACGGGGTGTCACTGATTTTGTAATTTGAAAACGTCTCTCCGCCATTCTCCGAAATTGCCAGATATACATCAGTCTTGCTATCGGTATAATTCCGCCGGTCGTAATAGATGATGTAAACCTTTCCGGTGACCTGGTCGATGGTGATGTAGTTGAAAAACTGATGTTTGCCGGGGCCGTCATCATTCACCCTGATGGGCAGCGACCATGTGTTGCCGCTATCGGTTGATTTTGCCAGCCAGATATTTGCATCATTCGTGCCGCTGCGTTTATCGGTCCAGTTTACATAGATCGTTCCATGGTCGGGTCCGTTGCTTCGGTCGCAGGCGGTGACAGGGAAGCTGACACCCGTTTGAATTCCCGGAATGCCAACAATCCACTGCACCGGGAAGCCGGTGATATTGATATCGGTGCTGAGCCATGTTTCTCCTTCATCCGTCGATTTGTCGAACATAAGACCGGCGGGGCTCCACCACGCGATGTACACCTCTCCGTTGGGGCCGGTGGTGGGGTAGGAGCCGTGCACGCTGCCAAACCCGCCCGTGGCATTGCCGCCGATGTTGCTGATCAGCTTCTGAGCGCCCCAGGTTTGTCCGCCGTCGGTTGATTTCGACAGGAAAATATCGGTGGAGTCACTGGGATTCGAGCTCCCCCAGGTGTTAAAACGGGTCCATGAGGTATACAGGTTGTTGGTGACCGGGTCGTAGGTTGCCCATTCCTTATCAATGTCGTAGTTATCATATACGGCGGTGTATGATTCTTCAGACCAGGGCGTTTGGAGTCCGGTCGTTTTCTGGCACACTATCCGGCTCAGGTCGGCAACCAGATGGAAATAGTAGAAATTTCCGCTGCTATCTGCCAAAATTACCGGGTCGCCATTAACGCCAAACGACGATGTAATTGTCCCATGTTGCCAGGTGAGTCCGCCATCGTTGGTCGTATAATAGTTGTCGGGAACGGCACCGATGATGATCTGGTCAGGATTTGAAGGGTTCATGCAGATCGAGGGTTCATTGGGCCATTCGTTTGAGAAACCGATTTGAATGTTGGGATTCTGAGCCCTTAACGTCATGATAAATACGAGAACAAGGATAATAACGGATAGATTTGCTTTCATGGCGCTATAGTATTATTGATACTTTATATCTGTTATAACTTTATAAACCGGGTTGTCTCTGTTTGTGATCCGGCTGATAACCGGCATATATAAAATCCGGCAGGCAGGGTCTCGTCAGAAAAATCCAATGCAAAACTGCCGGCAGACTGGTTTTTTTCAACCAGTGTTTTAATCAGATCTCCATGGATATTGAAAATGGATATCGTAACGAAGCAATTGGCAGGGATCTTATACCGAATGGTTGTGTGATCGCGAAATGAATTTGGGAAAAATGAAATGCAGGGGAGAGGATTTGCCTGTATTTCAGTCATACCGACGATTGTTGGGATGATGTGTGTGTAATAGACATCCTGTTCCCCGTTTAACGTATTTGCCCATGCAAGATGTGCCCCGGCGTTGTCCGACACCATATCGAAATAATCTCCCAATTTTTCCTGTTGCGGATATCCGACTTTGGGATCGAAAGGCTCCGAAAGTTGTTTGTTGATCGACCATGTAGTTCCCTGGTCTTCGGAATAGCAATAGAACAGGGCCGATAAAAATCCTCCTGGGAAATCAACACGGGTATCGAGCCAGATCACATCAATACGTCCGTTTGGCGCAACCGACATAGTTCCGAACCACTGGTAATTCTGATTACTCACATCGGTGTTTATCCGTTGCGGGGCGCTAAAAGTGATTCCGCCGTCGGTGCTTTTCGCGAACATGACATCGGCCGGGTCATAATCAGAAATCCTTACAACAGAGGCCAACACGTAAACATTTCCGCGCCCTGGTCCATTTGACCTGTCAACATCAATGTTTACCTGGCCAAGGATACCAACCGGATTGACCGGAGACGATAAGGTAACATAGCCATCAAGGTCGACAGGTGTTTCAAAATTCCAGGCAATCAAGGAACCAGGTGTTTGTGCATTGATGGATTTT
>DYQT01000291.1 GCA_020719165.1 Draconibacterium orientale
CAAAGGTTCCGTTTAAGGTTACTGATCTTACCCGCGACAGCTATGTTGCCATGGCTAAAGGGCTTATGTCCGTTTATGGCCCAAAGTCCGGTGATTTGCCAGGTTTAAAAAAGTTGCTGGAGACTTCCGAAAAACCTACCGATGGAGCCGACATGGGTGCCATGTTCAGGATGGCCGGTGCCGGTTCGGCCTCCATTTATACGGCTTCGTGGAGCGCCACTCAAAAACCTGACGATATCCTTACTGCAAACAATCTGGGCGTTGCCCTAAAGGATATGGGCGAACATACCAAAGCCATACAGGTGCTGCGTTATGCCGACAAACTCAAACCCAATATTGCGCTTGTTATTATAAATATGGGATGGGTGTACCGCGAAATGGGCTATCAGGTTCTGGCAAAGCAAATGTTCGAAAAAGCCCTCAAAGTTGCGCCCGAAATGACATCACCTTACCTGGGTTTGGGTCTTATTGCCAAATGCGAAGGCAATAATATAAAGGCAGAAGAATATCTGAGAAAGGCTTTGGCCGACAATTATTCAGCTGTAGGCTTTGCTGCCTATAAGCAGGCAAAAGCGGCTCAACCACCAAAATCATCAGGCGAACCAGCGAAACCGCTTAGCCCGGAAAAAGGAGATGCCGGAGAAGTTAATGTGCCGGAGATGCCTGTTTACGAACAAATGGAACGGACTGCTTCCCAGGAACAGCAGGTTCAAAACTATTTGAACAGGATTGACTCACGTATGCAACGCTTGCTCGATGAATATAACTCGACCCTGGCCATTGTGCGAAAACAACAGGAAAAAGCGCTGAAAGATCCTGGTAATTCTATGGTTTTCAACCGGGATTTTGCCATGGAACTGATGCAGTTTCAAGATGTATCAGAACTCCTTTTTGGCGAAAATAGCAATTACGGGAAAGCAATAACAAATGGAGGCAAGCTACTGGTGCAAAACTCAGATTTTCTTCAAAAAGACCTGCCTTCCATTCAGCTTAATCTGGAAAAGAGCATAAGGCTGATTGAGAGGATGACTCAATTAATCGGGGATATGGCAGCCTGCGGTGATAACGAACCTTGCAAGTCTAAAGTGCAGGAACAGATAAATACCGTGCAATACGAAATGGATCAGCTTGAATACCAGTCGTGTGTGTTGCAAAAAGGTGAAATGGAAAATACCTTTTCAGCTACATGCAAAGCCTACAAAGCGGAATACAGTGCCTTTAAGGAAGCCGTGTTGGATTATTACGCGTACACAAATCCTATTCTGGAGAAAATCTATTCGCCAAGTTTCAATGAATTGCAAAATCTGTATCGCGAAATGCTGGTGCTTACGCACGAAAAAGCGGTTGTCGGAATAGGTTCAGGACTGCCCGAAATGGCAACGCAATACAATGAGTTGAAATGTGTTGAGCCCAAACCGCCTGATCCGCCTGAAGCTGCCCCCGACGATTCGAAGCTTCCCAAGAAGAAAGAAAAGGATTGTCCGCTTGGTAAGGATGGCATCAAAATGGGTATAGGCGCATTGTCGTTTGAGTTGGGTTGCGATCATGTTAAGCTTTCGGGTGGCGAAGGATTACTCTGGTCGGTAAGCCGTGATTTTAACAAACATGAAACCAAGATCGGGGTAGGAGTAGGAGCGAAGGGCGAATATGGCAATGGGAATCTTTCCGTCGAAGCAACCGTTATGGTTGAAGTTACAATCGGACAAGGCGACGTAATTAAAAATGTAGAGTTGACCAGCAGTGTAAAAGCAGGCCTGGGCGGATTGGTCGAAGGGGAAGTTGCAGGCCGTGTGTCTTTGGAAAGTGGTCCGGAACTTTCTTCAGATGCCGGTTTTATTACACCTGATATTCCGGGAATGGGAGAGTGAGCATGTGTGAATTTTTATAATGCAACGATTTAAAATGCATGACAATTAAAATGCTTCCCGGGGTTTTAAAGGTTTGAACTGAAATTGAGTATATAATTGTCAACTTTTGTATTGTTTTCTTAAAATGATTTTCAATGGATAAAAGTGTTATTAAAGGTTGTTTCTTAGTATTAGGCTTAATTCTAATAGTTTCTGTTTCTCAGGCCCAGTCCTTTCAATATCAGCCTGATAAACCCGGGAAGTTTATTTTTAATAATCAACTCAACAAATGCCCGAATGCAGACGTAACCAGGTTAAAAAGTAACCTCACAGCTGTTGTTGAATGGGTGCGCCTGAACGATTCTGTTCTTGATCATCCCATTGGGTTTGATGCTATGGTTGGCTTTTCAGCCTATTGTTTTGATGGAAAAAGTAAAATAGATGACTATGGAATACGAGGTTCCATCGGTATTGCATTTCATCATTTTTACACTGAAAACGGGGTATCGTGCAGGGCAACGGGTAACACAGCTCATGGAACAGAAATCATTATCAACAACCCGATTTACTACATCAGTACCCAATTTGATGAGGCTGAATTTAAAACCGACGATCCGCCGCATTTAAAACAACCCCTGGAAAAAGCTCGCGAAAATCTCAAAAAATATTATACTACAGCACCTGTCATTAAAGAAATTGCTCCGGGCGTGAGATTATATGCAGAAGGAGGTTGGTTCAAAGGGATTTTACTCATTTTCAATCCCGACAGGCCCGAAATCTGGATTCCCGTAGCAGTAAAAGAAATTATGGAAGCCAAACTGGCGTACTACAGAGTAAAACACGAGATTGATAGTATCAATTACGAAAAAATGGTTGCAGGATGGGCCAAAATGGACTTTAATCCCGACCCTGATCGCACCATGAAACCTAGGCTATACCAGGTAATAAAACAGGAATTTGAAAATTTCACTGCTGATGAATTGAAACTACCGGCATTTGCGGGTTCGAGTGAAGAATCAGGAATTTCAAGCATCAATGCCAGTGGCGAAGGCAGAGCCGTTGTAAGGTTTAACCCTGCCTGCTGGGACCGCTCACTGCCGGTTACAGCAGTGCAATACATGTCGTGGCGATACCGGCCCGAAACAGAACTGGAATTGGAAAAATTCAAACCTCGTAACGGCGGACTGATGGATTTCACGGGATTGTTTTTTAATAGTCTGCCGGTTGAGAAACTGGGCGAATTGATTGAGCGGAAATAGTAAGAAGAAATTTCTGAAATAAAGCTATCTAATAAATGTAAAAATGAAAAGTATCCTACTGTTGGCATTGTTTATTGGAATTAGAATAACTGTGTTCGCGCAGTCATGCAACAACTGTTCCTATCCCCGTGTGGCGCTTTACGATTGTTTTATTGATGTGCCTCGTCCGGCTGATGACCCTGACGCAATTATTGCCTGGCAAACCCTGTTCTGGCCTGCTGTAGCTGCACGTGGGTATATTCAGAAAAACGATCC
>DYQT01000292.1 GCA_020719165.1 Draconibacterium orientale
CTTTATTGTATATTTTTTTTGCAAAATATGATATTTTTTGGATTCCCTCAAAATTCTTCTCTCAAATTTTATTTTCAAATAAACCTGACCATAGAATAGCAATCGAATTTTTGAGTTCAAATTTTTCGTTTCTGCGTTTAATTGAATATGTAATATATTGATTTAAATAGTTTTAAAATTTCTATTTTCTGTAGATATACCGTAGAAATTGAATTATTATTCTCATATTTGATGACGCTATTGTATAATCGGCTATTTTGATTTTCAATACACATAAAAAAAGAGTCGGGTTTTTGTACCGACTCTTTACCCTAACCTGAATATGAAATCACATAATGATGATTTTTCTGCTTGTGGATGTTTTGGATAGTTCATCGTAAAACGTCAAAATATAGATTCCCGATTCTAAATTGCCTCGTGAAATTCCAACATGTTTTGATGAGCCTATCGGTATGGTTTTTATTATGCGTCCGTTAATATCGCTCAAATCTAAGGTATAACTTCGATATTCCGAAGAATTAATCGAAATTTCAGAAAAATTTAACATTGGATTCGGATAAATAGTTATTTCATCCTCGCTCAATGTCTCTATAGATTGTGCGGGAGTTATCGGAATATGCCAATCGGCACCGCCGTTGTTGTTCCAGTTCGAAGTGCTGTACATCAGCACAAAGTCCACTGTGCTAACGGTTTGCGAAGCATTGTTGAAAGGCGGGAACGTGATTGAATACAGCCCTGCCGACGGATTTTCAAATGAAGTTTGCACTGCCGGTCCGGTTCCGTTGTGAAGCACACTTCCTGTAGGGCGATATGCTGCTATCGGATTTGCCCAACCGTTCACACCCCAATGGAGGCGTGATGTCGAGGCAGACATAGAAGCGTCGTCTTTCACATACACGGTTACAGCATCGTTCGAGGTCGGATTTTCCGGGAACCAGCTCACGCCCGCAGGTATTGATGCTATCACATTGATAGTCATTGTATAAGTGGCATCACTATAATGCCCGTTGCTGTCTTTAACTTTGAACGTGAATGTAGCATAAGGTGAACCGCTTGCGCCGGTTGCCGGTTTGAATACCAGATTTGTTACCGTGGAGTAATCCGTTCCGGCAACAACATCCGTTGCGTTGTATTCCAAATCGCCCGCGGTTTCAACCGAACTGATTTTTATGCCGGAGAATGTTGCCCCGCCCATTCCGCTGAAACTGAAATCGGAGGTTTTGAACGTGTAATTTGTATTCAACATGGTTGTTACCGAAGCATTTGCACCTATCGGATTTTCGTTATACACGCTGATACTCATGGTGTAAGTCGCATCGCTGTAATTTCCGTTGCTGTCCTTAACTTTGAACGTGAATGTGGCATAAGGCGTTCCGGTTGCACCCGTTATCGGCTTGAATGTCAGGGACGACATCGTTGTATAATCAGTTCCCGCAGTTATATCTGAACCGTTGTATTCCAAATCGCCGGCAGTTTCTGCGGTTACGATTTTTATTCCGGAAAATGTTGCTCCGGCACCCGAATTAAAGGTGAAATCCGCATTTGAGAACGTATAAGTGCCGTTCATCAACATTGAAACAGATTTGTTGGCACTTGTCGGGTTGTCGTTCGGATTGTTGTTGATGTCAATTTTAAAATCTTGCCCTAACCAACTTGGATTTTTGAAAACAGTAAAATTCACATGGTCAATTGTTTGTGCGCCATTCATCGGACCGATGGTGATGCTGAAAACGCCGTCGTTATCGGGGTCGGAGAGGGGGGTTTGCACAGCGGGTCCTGTTCCGCCGAACAACACCGTGCCGTCAGCCCAATATTGTTCCAAGGGTAAAGCCCAATTTTCAGCCGGAGTTGTTCCGATGCCCCAATGGATTTTAGAATTGGTCGTAACTCCGGGCAGATTTATATTTATGGTAATTTCGTCATTTAAAGTCGGTTCTTCGGGTTCCCACCATACTTCATCGCTTCCGCCTCCGCCGTCTTGGTCGCCTACCCAAACGTGGTGTATAGGCGATTTGGTTGTATTGCCTTTTGTATCAACCATTTCAACATAATAATCCACCAAGGTATCGCTTAGTCCGGTAATTTCGGCATAATACAAATCTGCCATTGCATCAGGCAATACAAAAAAATTAATTTCAGGGTCACTGACTGCATTATCAGTCGGGAAAACTCGCTTTGTCATCGTTATTGATTGCCACGCACTAACTCCCGCACCTCCCGCGTAAGTATCATTTACATTGTCCGACAATGCGTTAGCTTCGTCTCCGGTATCTACTCGATATTTTAACGTTGCAGACGAAACACCGTTTACGTCAAAACCGAATGTCCAAACTGTAAAATCTTTCGGATTGATAAATTCCTGATAGCCATAAGTCGGTCCGAAGCCTGCCGCACCCGGATTATAGGGCCAGCGTTGCGGCGCAAAAACAGCCGGCGGAGTATTATCAACTCCGGGATGTGCATTGATTTCAAGTTGGGCAAATTCTATGGCATTATTTCCTGCAATGGTTTGTTTCACTTCCATATCAAGGGCTTTGCCGTAATACATGTAGCAACTTGCGTTTGTGGGGAGATAGTAATGCCAAGCCTTTTCAGCATTGCTTGATGAGGCTGACGGAAAAACGATGTCGGCAACGTCTGTGCCGCCGGCGAGATCTTCCGCCATGCAGGCGTAGTTGTCCACGGCGGTAATCACGCCCCAATTGCGCACATCTTCCGTCCAACCTTCCGGATTAAATTCGTGAGAAGTAGCATCGTAGAGGGGCCAAATCCAATTGATAAAAGTCGGATGCCCCCAATCGCTTGCGGCGTTAACCCAACCTCCGTCTTCCACGCGCACGATGTCGTTTGTCGGAACGGGGTGGTCGTCCAAATATTGCTGAATTGTAGATGGTTCAAGGTCTGCATCGGTGTATGCTGCTGCTGTAAATCCTTGTACGGATTCTTGATAGTATGAAGAACCTCCCCCCCAAGCATTATCGCCGTCGTGGCAAAACAACATGATGGACGGTTGCGTGGTATTGCTGTATGCAGCTACATTCGTTTTGATTTCGCCGATACCGTGAGTTCCGTAGCCGTCCACATAGCTGTAATAATCGCACATCGGGACAACATCTATTTTGTATTCCGTGCCTGTTGCGGGGTTCACGTATTTTGCTTTGTGTGCTTGATAGCAATACGGTGCGGCAAATTCGCCGCCGCGTCCGTCAATTTGCCCGTCAAACCAATTAGTTCCGTTTGTCGTAACTTTGTCGGCTTTGTTCGGCGGGTCAATATTGCATCCGTTCGTACCGTAATGCAAGGGATAATCGTTCAACGTTCTGGCTAAGTGGCTGTTAGCAACAACTGACCATTCAA
>DYQT01000293.1 GCA_020719165.1 Draconibacterium orientale
AAGTTATCATTTTCAACTTCAACGGCATCAACCCTGAAAGGCAACGGTGCCGATTCGTTGTCGGAAGTGTCTTCTTCAACACCCAGCGTCGAATCGGGCGGCAACGGATCAAGCCATTTAATCTCTTTCACTGCATGAACAGAGAGCCGCTTCCCTTTGGCTTTATATCCTTTAACGCCAATAAACTCATGAGCCACAATCTCTTCCACCTCATTACCTTTGGTTTTTAAAAACATATCAAAGTAAACAACAAACCTGGGGCAGGGATCGGCAGAGAAAAGGATGAGTTTGTCGGGCGCCTCCACAAATTCAACCTTTTTATCAGTAAGTTCGGCTTTAAACCGTTTAACAAAATAGTGTTTGGTTTCATGCTCCTGATAAACAGCTGTATATATTTTTTCAGGATTATATTTTTCAATCTTTATCATATCCTCCTCGAAATGGGTGGACAGGTCGAATGAGGTAAGCCGGTAATGTCCCGACTGCATCAGCACAATGATACGGTCGGTTCCCGAAAAAGCACCAAGCAGTAAACCACGTTCGTCGGTGTTGATACGCAGCACGGTTTCATCATACCAGATGTTCAGCGAACCGAGGGTGGATATTCCCTCCTGCCGTTGTTCGATCTTTTTAACGGAAAACTTTGTCAGCGTGTTGCCGATCGAACTGCGTCCCTTGATGGCAATCTCGGCAAAATTGAAATCAAAGGAGGTCTTTTTCAATCGTGGTTTGGGTCTGAGTTCAACCCGCACTCCTTCAGCTTCTCCGTTCGGATTTGCAGTAAAATAGAGCACTTTTGAACCAACTGTTCCTTTGGTTGCAGTGTATTCCTTGTCGCGGGTCACTCCCAGCACGCTGAAGCGTTTCACCATAATCTTACCATTCTTGCCATCGCGGTAAATCATGTTGTAAACGGTACGGTTGTCATTTTTATTAAAAACCGCGATGTGAATCACATTTTGACCCACGAAAACCTTGTTGGTCACCTTTACAATGATGAAGGTACCATCGTCGCGAAAAACAATGATGTCGTCGATGTCGGAGCAATCGCACACAAATTCGTCTTTTTTCAGGCTTGTGCCGGCAAAACCCTCTTCCCGGTTTACATATAGTTTTTCGTTGGCTGCAGCCACCTTTGCGGCTTCGATGTTATCAAAACTTCGGATTTCGGTGCGGCGGTCGCGATTCTTACCGTATTTTCTGCGAATCTGTCTGAAATACTCAATGGCATATTCGATTAAGTTCGCCAGATGACTGTTCACCACATCCATTTCAAGGTTCACGTTGGCCATTGCTTCATCTGCCCGGGCTGAATTATACCTCGATATTCTTTCAATCGGAATCTTTCGCAGCCTGTGAACATCCTCCTCCGAAACCGGACGGATAATCTGGGCGGCAAATGGTTTCAGCCCACTGAAGATCGACTTGTCAATGTCTTCGGTAGTTTTGCACTTTTTAATATCCTCGTAAACCTCGTTTTCAATAAATATTTTTTCCAGTGATATTGCATGCAACTGATCCAGCAATTCCTGTTTCCGGATGTCGAGTTCCAGCTTAAGCAAATCAACCGTGCGTTGCGTGTTTACCCTCAGAATCTCTGAAACGCCCATGAAGCGTGGCTTTCCTTTCTCAATCACACATGCGTTGGGAGATATGGAAACCTCACATTCGGTAAAAGCATACAGGGCATCCATGGTGGTATCGGGCGACACACCTGCTGCCAGATGAATCAGAATTTCGACATCGGCGGCAGTATTGTCATCGATTTTACGAATCTTAATCTTGCCTTTTTCATTGGCTGCCAGGATGGAGTCGATGATTGAACCGGTGGTGGTTCCAAATGGGATTTCCCGTATCACCAGTGTTTTCTTATCCTCCAGGATGATTTTTGCCCGTAGCCTTATTTTACCTCCCCGCAGGCCATCGTTATACCGCGAAACATCGGCCATACCCCCCGTAAGAAAATCGGGATAGAGTTCAAATTCTTTTTCCTCGAGTATCTTTATAGAAGCATCGAGTAACTCGTTGAAGTTGTGCGGCAAAATTTTCGAAGCAAGGCCGACTGCAATCCCTTCAACACCCTGTGCAAGCAGCAGCGGGAACTTTGCGGGCAGGGATACGGGTTCTTTATTTCTGCCATCATAGGAGGCCTGCCATGTTGTAGTTTTTGCATTGAAAAGCACTTCATGGGCAAATTTCGACGGACGGGCTTCGATATACCTTGGCGCCGCCGCGCTGTCGCCTGTTAAAATGTTTCCCCAGTTTCCCTGACAGTCGATCAGCAAATCCTTTTGCCCCAGTTGTACCAGTGCATCGCCAATGGATGCATCACCATGCGGATGATATTTCATGGTGTGACCGATGATATTTGCCACCTTGTTGTAACGACCATCGTCCAGCTCCTTCATGGCGTGAAGAATACGTCGCTGAACCGGTTTCAGCCCGTCGGTTATCTCCGGCACTGCCCGTTCCAGGATGACATAGGAGGCATAATCGAGAAACCAACTCTGGTACATCTCCGAAAGATGGACCGTTTCTTTGAGAGTTCCTGATTCGAGTTCGGGGTTTTCGCCGTTGGTTGTTTCTTCAGAGGACATTATAGAAAATCAATTAATCAATGAAAACAATGCAGCCATTGCCATCATTATCTTCATTTCACTAACCTTGATATCGTTTTAAAAGTTTCACCGCCGGAGTAGCGAAGTAACTCGAACAAAATCGCTTCCGAGGTGGTTATAATCACACCCTCCTTGCGCATCCGTTCAACAGCCATCAGTTTATCGTTTGGATTCCGGGAGGAGATACAGTCCTCAACCACCACCGGATGATATCCGCATTGCTGCAGGTCGATTGCCGTTTGAAGTACACACACATGACTCTCAATGCCTGAAATGATCACATAATCTTTTCCGGAAGAGGCAAGCGCCATCATAAAGCGTGGTTCGTCGCAACAACTAAAGGAGCTTTTTTCGATGCGTTCAATTCCCTCTATCTTGCAATCAATTTCGGATATGGTTGGCCCTAATCCTTTCACATATTGTTCGGTAACTATCAGCGGGATTCCAAGTGCCTTTATTCCGTCAATAAGAAGCGGAACACGTTGTGTAAGCCTTTGATATTCATGAATTGCCGGAAAGAGACGTTCCTGGATGTCAATTACGACAAGCACTGCCTGATCTTTAAGGATGCGCATGGGAATGGGGTTATTTCAGATTGAAATACAAAAATAGGATTTCCATCGGTTGCAACTACATGTTGTTCAAAATTAATATTTGAATGTGTACTATATTTGCAAATCAAACATTGAGTCCCCTCCGAAAAGGGGGTTTATGATAAAACGATAAAATTAATGATG
>DYQT01000294.1 GCA_020719165.1 Draconibacterium orientale
TGCTGATTCGTAAATATTTGTTTATCAATAGGTTACTTAGCTTGACGGCGATGGGCTAAAGCCCTGGTTATCAATCAAATCACTTGCCCCGCCCTTAAGGGCGGGGCTATTGAAAACCAAGCACTTACCGGGCTTTAGCCCATAAACCAATGGTTTTTAGACTGGACTCATCAATTTATAAATCCAATTTTTAATATTATGAACGTTATCAGTGCTTTTGCCAAAAATCGTTTAATGGTTATTTCATATCTGTTGCTTTTATCCGGACACTTTTATGCTCAAACCAACCTCAACGGTAAGGTCATTTCATTTGAAAATAAACAAGCCTTGCCCAATACAGAGGTAAGAGTAACCAACAGCAGTCTTGGAACTTCCACCGATGTGAACGGCGATTTTTCAATCGTTCTACCATCGGGAACTACAGAATTGACTTTCAACCATGTTGGGTACATTCCTAAAACACTCAATATCGAAAATGAAACGATACTCAATGTTGTTCTGTATCCTGACCAGATAAAACTTAGCGAAATCATCGTTACAGCAACCAGGGAAGAGCAAAGCAGGTTTTCATCCCCTCGTTCATTATCTATTGCAAATCAACAGGAAATTCTTGAAAAAAACCAGCTATCGGTTTTGGAAGTTTTTAATGATAAAATGGGTGTATGGATCGAAAAACGCACCACTACCACTTCTGATCCTGTTATCCGGGGTTTGTCTGGTGGGAATTTATTGGCATTGGCTGATGGAAATACTTTCTCGACATTTTGGGGTGAAGGCGGGTTTGCAGGCGATGATTTGTATGGAAAAATGGATGGCGAATCAGTTGACCGTATTGAAATACTACGTGGCCCTGCATCCGTAATGTATGGATCTAATGCCTTAGGAGGAGTAGTAAATTTTCTTCCAAAGCATTCGCCCATTGATTATCAGGAAAAAGGATTAAGAGCAGGCGGTAAGATTAAGGGCGCTTACGGAAGTTCAAGTGATTACATGATGGGTCGGGCAGAAACCTGGGGAGCGTCCCCAAAGGTGAAATATTTTGCTGGTTTCACAACGCACCATTCAGGTGATATGCGTGTGGGAGGAAATATTGGGTACATCAATCCGTCGAGGGGTAAAGATTATAGTGTTGATGCAAATACGGAATTTAAAATTAATAACCACAATTTCGTTGCACTCAATGGGCAGTACATCAACCGCCCGGAGGTTTACCGATCGTACCGTCCAACCCAATCGAACACAAACCTGAGATGGAATTTCAACCTGTGTTTTACCTCCACACACAAAACAAAAGTGTATGACGTTTTGAAGGGAAACCTTTACCAACAATACAAGAAAGATACAAGAACCTGGTTTACCGACACTGACAGGGATACAATACAATCAGAAGGATATGCCTGGTGGCGGTCGTGGAATGCAGACGTTCATTTTATTAAACAAACCGGAAAGAACAACAGGATTTTATATGGCGCCAGGTATCAACTTGATATTGCCGAAAGCCCGGGTGATGAACAATTTACCATGCAACTTCCGGAAGGCGATCAGCCGGCATCACCACTCACAAAATGGCATAATATTGGATTTTTTATTCAGGATGAATGGGATACAAAGGAATGGATTACGTTATCTGCCGGATTGCGTTACGATTACTTTTTGCTTATAGCCGACAATGAAGTATTCTACACCAAACCAGGCGACAGTGATACAATTAAAAATCAGGTGATCACAGACCCATCACGTTACGGTAAAAGTGCTGTTACCGGCAGTGCTTCGGCAGTATTTCATCTGAATGAAAAAGTAAACCTGGCTGCTACCTGGGCACATGGCTTCAGAATGTTCCCGCCAAATTTTGGATTCAGCCAGACTGGCCAGGGAGTATTGATACCCAATGGTTTACTTGATCCTGCAATGGCCGATATGTTCGATATTTCACCACGTTTTCAAACAGGTGTGGTAGATGCCGACATTAGTGTTTATTATACCGCATTCAATAATTTCCAACAACCAACCTACGGAAGCTACAACGGATCGGAGTATTACGATTTTAACAATAACGGAACTTTTGAACCGGATGAGCGTGTATTGGTCAATACTGCAAACGGTAATGCATATCTGTATGGACTTGAGGCAGAGTTTTCGGTCAACCTGGGCAGGTTTATCAACCAACTGAATGGATTTTACCTTTCGGGTGGAGCCATGTACAACTATGGCAGGATGCAATTTCCTGAACAAGAGGAAACACCTCTGCGACACACCCATCCACCCCGTTTTCTAACAAAAATACGTTATCAAAACGTTAATCCAACAAGGGCCTTATGGGTAGAGTTGATTGCCGATTTTGTAGGTAAGTTCGGCGAGGTTGAGCAAAGCCGTCTGATGAGTGATCCTGGTTTTCTGGAAAATCCACAGGACCCAACTTCGGGACTTTACAGAGATTATGGGCTTCCGCCTTATAATGTTTTGCATTTCAGGAGTGGCTGCAGGATGAAGCAGAACATCACCCTCACATTTGCCATCGAAAACATATTGGATATCAGGTACCGAACCGCCCACTCAAGGATGGATGCATCGGGAAGGAATATTTTGGTTGGGATTGAATTGACAATTCCACATTTTTAAACTAAACAAAATTGCAAACCACAAACTAAATTTCAATGCCATGAAAAACATCATTATTACTTCGCTTTTAATTTTGGGCAGTTTCTTTGTAAAGGGTTACTCCCAAAGCCCGGCAGACGATTGGTGGGACGTATCTTGCACGGTTACCACCGACAAACAAATTTACACCGTTGGTGAAAATGTGGCTATCACCATTTCATTAATAAACACAGGCCCCAGCACGGTTATGCTTGGTTTTCCATCTGCCTGCACTTTTGATTATCACATTGATTATTATTATCAACTCCTACAGGGAATGATTTGTGCTGACATTTATATTGAAATTGAATTGAGTCCCGGGGAGATTTATAGTCAAACATACATCCATCATCCGTCACAGTATACGCTTAGTGAAGGCTTTCATGAAATCATGGGTATTTCTCAATCCTGGCCTTCTTACGACGGCTATACGACAATTCAGGTTACTGATCAACTGCCTGCAAGCCAAACGCTCATTATTCCGGCAGGATGGTCGGGTATATCTTCGTACCTCAACCCGGCAAATCCTAATCTGATAAATTTATTGGCTTCGGTGGCGGGTCATTTGTTGATGGTGATGAACAATACAAACAGCTATTCGCCTCCACTTGGAATCCTGCCTACGGAACCCTGGAATTCTACATCGGGCTACTTTATTAACTCATGTTACGCATTATTTTAGTTTTTATGCTGCTCTGGGTGTTGATA
>DYQT01000295.1:0-1957 GCA_020719165.1 Draconibacterium orientale
TCATTGCAGGATACTTTATTTGGAAGGTAAAGAAATGGCGTGTTGAAATCTTTTTCGGAATAACGTTTTTCCTTTTCAATATCATGTTTGTGCTTCAGGTTGTAGGAGCCGGACAAGGCTACCTGGCCGACAGATTCACCTACATTCCATTTATTGGTATCTTCTTTATCCTCGCTTTTTTGCTCAACACCCTTATTACTGGTAAACTGAAAACCGCCATAACGGCTTTTATTGTGATTTACCTGGTTATTATAGCGGGGATTACAACACAAAGAGTGAAAATATGGGAAAACTCCGAAACACTGTTTACCGATGTAATCAGCAAATATCCCAATGTTGCAGTTGCTCATAACAATATGGGTAAGTATTTCAGGGAAAAAAACCAGTACGATAAGGCGATTGCATCGTATTCCAGATCACTCAAAATTGATCCTAAAGGATACAAATCGTATAGCAACCGGGGTAAGGCTCAGTTCGATAAAGGCCAGGTGGACGAAGCGCTTTCCGATTTCAACAAATGCCTGGAAATAAATCCTGAATTTGTGGAGGCCCTAAGCAACCGGGGTGCTGTTCTTGCTTCAAAAAACAGGTTCAAAGAAGCGTTCATCGACCTGGACAAAGCCATAAAACTAGATCCAGTTAATATTGAAGCGTATTCAAACCGGTCGCTGGCATATTATTTAACGAATGATTTTGAGAACGCTATCAATGATATTACAACCTACCTGAAATTTTTACCGGATAAGGCCGATATGATCAATATGAGGGCTTTATGTTTTGCACAACTCAAGCGAAACGACGAAGCACTCAGGGATTATAACCGTTCCATTGAACTTAAACCTACAGAAGGTAAATTTTACCAAAACCGTTCATTATTCAACAATTCGGTGGGTAATGAGCAGCGTGCACTTGCCGATATACTGAAAGCACAAGAACTTGGTGTAAAGATCAACCCGAATTATTTGAAACAATTACAAAGCAAATAATAGTTCCATCTTTCCATCCTTCCAACTTTCCATCTTTCCATTCTTCCATTTTTCCATCCTTCCACCTAAAAAATCTTCGGGTACTTAAACGGGTTTACATCGTGCATCAGGTTGTAGATGGTGTCGAAAACATCCTCGGCGTTTGGATTTGAGAAGTAGTCGCCGTCGGTGGAGTAGGCGGGGCGGTGTGCCTGGGCGGTAATGGTTTTAGGTTCAGTGTCCAGATGATAAAATCCCTTTTGCTCCTCCAATACCTGTTGCATCATGAATGCAGTAGCACCTCCGGGAACATCTTCATCAAAGAAAACGATCTTGTTGGTTTTTTTGAGGGATTCCAGAATTACATGGTTGATGTCGAAAGGCAAAAGTGATTGAACATCAATCAATTCAACGTCGATGCCGAAATCCTGAAGCTGCGCAGCGGCTTCTTCGGCAATTCTGACACAGGAGCCGTAAGTTACAAGTGTTATGTCTGTTCCATGTTTCAAAACTTCAGGAACACCAATTGGGATGCGGAATTCGCCGATATTTGTCGGGATTTTTTCGCGTAAGCGGTAACCATTCAGAGGTTCAATAATCAAAGCCGGATCGTCGGAGGCTAAGATGGTGTTGTAAAAACCAGCCGCCTGGGTCAGATTCCGGGGAACAAGGACGTGCATCCCGCGAATGGAGTTGATGACCATGCTCAATGGTGAGCCTGAATGCCAGATTCCTTCGAGCCGGTGACCGCGGGTGCTTACAATGAGCGGGGCTTTTTGGCCGCCTTTGGTGCGGTAGGAGAGGGTGGCCAGGTCGTCGCTTAAAACCTGCAAGGCATAAAGCAGATAATCGAAGTATTGAATTTCAGCAATCGGCCGCATGCCGCGCATGGCCAGTCCAATGCCCTGCCCGATGATGGTAGCTTCGCGGATTCCGGTATCCAGAATCCGGATTTCGCCATATTTTTCCTGGAGGCCTTCGTAAGTCTGGTT
>DYQT01000295.1:2057-3307 GCA_020719165.1 Draconibacterium orientale
CAGTTGCAGGTGCTTATATCGGCCATTTTCAGAAAGTCTTCACGTTTTTTTAAAAGGGGATTCATAAAATTATCCCAGGCAGTTTTCCGTGCATCCTTTACGCGCTGAATAGTCTCGTTTTCAATATGGTCGAGTTCTTCGGTTGTTGCCAGATTTTCTGAAAGAATCCATTCTCGCATTTTTTTTAGCCCATCAAAATCGTGCTCCCATTGAAGCCGTTCCGGCGATTTGTACCTTTCGTGTGAACCCGAAGTGGAATGTCCCTGCGGCTGCGTAAGTTCGATGACATGGAAAAGAACCGGAATATGCTGCTCACGGCAGATTTTTATACCTTCTTCATAAATCCTGCACAACTCAGGATAATCCCAACCTTTCACCTTATAAATTCTGAATCCGGGAGCATCCTGTGATTTTTCAAATCCGGCCAGGGCATCCGAAATGCTGCTTTTGATGGTTTGAAACTCACGGGGAACCGAAATTCCAAAACCATCGTCCCAAACCGAAATGGCCATTGGAACCTGCAACACTCCGGCAGCATTCATGGTTTCCCAGAAAATGCCTTCACTGGTACTGGCATCACCGATGGTTCCAAAAGCAACTTCGTTGCCGTCTATCGAAAACTGGTCGGAGGTTTTTAGTTCAGGGTTGTTTCTGTAAAATTTTGAAGCATAAGCCAAACCTAACAAACGGGGCATTTGTCCGGCGGTGGGTGAAACATCTGCAGAAGAATGTTTCATTTTCGTCTGGTTCATCCATGAGCCGTCCTTTTGAATGTATCGGGTGGCGAAATGGTTGTTCATCAACCTGCCAACGGTTCCAGGGTTGAAATCCTCGTCGGTATCGCCGTACAATTGTGCAAAAAACTCTTCAAGGGTGATCATTCCGGTAGCCAACATCAAGGTTTGATCGCGATAGTACCCCGAGCGCCAATCGCCATTCTGAAATACTTTGGCCATTGCCAGTTGTGGTATTTCTTTCCCATCGCCAAAAATCCCGAATTTGGCCTTTCCCGTCAATACTTCCCGACGCCCCAAAAGGCTGGCCTGGCGGCTTTCGTTGGCAATCCGGTAATCATTTAAAACTTCTTCTTTATTCAATTTTATACCTGCTTTCCCTTGCTGAGTTTTCGATTTGGTCATAACTGCTTATTTTATCGTAAGTTATGGGCAAAAGTAGTATTTTGACAATGACATAAAAAAATTCCCGCCGGTTAAGGTACGGGAATCTTTTTTAAACAGTTGAAAAATAAA
>DYQT01000067.1 GCA_020719165.1 Draconibacterium orientale
GAGACGCTCGAACTGGATGCGGTACAGCATGGCATAGGCGCCGTTGATTCTCCCGCTGTGATGAAATGGCTTGCCGATCATCAGATCACTTTGAATGTTTGTCCAACAAGCAATATCAAACTCAAACGCGTCAGATCATATAAAACACATCCCATCCGGTTGCTGTTCGATCATGGTGTAAAGGTTACCATTAATACCGATGATGCGCTTGTATTTGGGGATGGGGTTTCAGAACAATACAAGAAACTTTTACTTGCCGGTGTTTTTACGTTCGATGAATTGGAGGTTATCAGGGGAAACGGGTTGCGAATGGGTTCCTGAATTTTATTCCTTCAAAAAACTCAATTGTTTTACGAAGGGTATCGTGCAGGAGTGTCAGGTAAAGTACGAATGTCATCAGCCAGATGACGAAGAAGTTGAACCAGAAAGTGTCGATTTTCCAGGATCCGAGAATTTTAACCGGGGCATAAAAATGTGCCCTTCCTACCTGAGAAACAGGTTCCATAAAGGAGGGATTTTTTTTTCTGATTAACTTCCCCTTCCCTTCAATGATCTTATTTTCAGCGCCGTTGTTCAGTGTCAGGTCGGCCAGGTTTTCATTGTAACAATCTTGCCTGAGTTGGTAAACGCCATCTTCTCCAAGCTGCGATTTGAGTTTTTCGAAGGTTTGGTCGCGACGGGCAGAAACGGTGCTCATACGCGACGAAAAAAACCTGCTGAGCGAATCGAGGTATGTTTTGGTATTTTGAACAACAGAATCGTTTAAGTGCTTTACAGTTAAGCTGTTCAGATACGGAAATGATCCGAAACCAGCCTCTTTTTGCAATTTGGGGATCTCATGTTTCAATATTTCGAGGTAGTTGTCAGTTTTTCCAGGGTCATTGCGCTTAAAAAGATTGCGCTGCACCTCATCCAATTCCGATTTAAGGGTAGGAATCACATAGGCCGTTACATAGGCATAATGCGATAATTCCTTATCGAACGGATAAAAAACCTTCTCGTATTCATTGTTGCTGAACTGCTCCACGGCCAGGGCCTCAAAGGTCCAGCGGGATGTCATCATGTTGCCCACCAGCGGAACATGCTCCTGTGATGCAATGGTTGGATTAAGCATGTCGAACGGTACAATTGTTCCGCTAAGCAGCAATTGGGGCACCAGGATGAAGGGTATGAGGATGTAAATAGCTACGACTGAATTGAGCCCGGCAGAGATATTCAGGCCAACCAGGTTGGCAAAGCAGGAGGTGGCAAACAGAATCAGCCAGTAGGAGAGGGTCATGCCATGGATGCCAAGGATGAAGTTCCCTGCAAGAACATATAAAAGTGATTGAACCGCTGAGAGGGCAAAAAGCAGGACGATTTTTGAATTTAAATAACTGAACCTGCTCAGGTGAAGAAAGGCTTCACGCTTGAGAATCCGCCGGTCTTTGATCAACTCTTCAGCGCTCACCATCATTCCCAGGAAGAGTGCAACGACCACACTCATGAATAAATAGGGAACAAGATTCCTGTTATCGCTGAATATGTACTCATCGCCAAACTTGTATCGTGTGAGATAAGCCAGTAAGACTGCAAGAAATGGCGCTTCGATAAGGTTTATGAGCATGTACTGCCTGTTGGTGACCTTGCACAGCAGGTTGCGAAGGCTGAAAATCCTGAATTGCTTCAGTTTCCCCGGGATTTTGAAAAAGCAACCGGGCAATTCCAGCTTTTTAATTTCAGGGTGTAATCCCGGTTGTATATTTTTCCGGAAATGAGCATACCACTCTTTGGGGGAAATTTTGCGGTGTGCCGACATTTTTCCGTATTCGTCTACGGTTTTTGCCTCTGTAATCTGGAGTATCTGTTCGGGGTTAACATAACCGCAACTGAGACATTCACTCTGCTCGGGGTTCACGAAATTGCCGATTGTTTTAAAATAGGTAAGGGCATCGATCGGATTTCCGTAGTAGATGGGGTATCCCCCTTTATCCATGATCAGCAGTTTGTCGAAAAGTTTAAAAATGTCGGATGATGGTTGATGGATGTTAACGATCACCAATTTTCCTTTGAGGGTTTGTTCCTTCAGTAAAAGCATAACCATTTCCGAATCCATGGAAGAGAGACCGGAAGTAGGTTCATCTGCAAAAAGAATAGATGGTTCTCTGATCAATTCCAGGGCAATATTCAGCCGTTTCCGCTGTCCGCCACTGATAAACTTGTTGAGTGGGTCGCCTACTTTAAGATCTTTGCTTGCCAGGAGGTCTATATCTGCCAATGTTTTGGAAACAGTTGCGTTCATCTGCGCATCATCAAATCCGTCGAAGCAGAGCCTGGCATTGAAATGCAGATTTTGATAAACGGTGAGTTCTTCGATCAGAAGATCATCCTGGGGTACAAAACCAATACTGCCCCTTAATTTTTCAGCATCTTTGCGAAGGTCGAGGCCATTGATGAAAATCTGACCCTCCCCCAGTTCAATATTTCCGTTCAGCACATTCAGCAGTGTCGATTTTCCAACGCCACTGCCCCCCATCACCCCGATCAGTTCGCCCGAAACAGCCTGGAAGCTGAACGGCTGGATTCCGTTTGGACTATTAGGGAAGTGAAATCCTATTTCATTTGCAGAATATACGGTATGTACTTTTTCTCTTGTTGAGAGATATTTTGAGATCAGATCCGAATAATAAACCGGATTTATCTTCTGACTTTTCAGGATGTATCCCTTGTCAAAAATGAATGATCGGTAAGGAAAAACCGCATGACCGTTTAAAAACAGCTCATCAGTTCCCAGGTAGCGGCAAAGAAATGTACTGATGGAAGGCACATGCAGGATGATTATCCGGCCTGTCAGTCGCTCTCTGGGCAAAAATTTATATGTTGCGCCGGGGTGGTCGCTTTCTGCTGAAATGATCAGCAGATTCTCCGAATACCGGTGAAGGTTGTCGGGTTCAGTGACAAACTTCAGGGTTTCGGAGAATTCCGACTCGCTCAGGTTGAAGGAGTTGCCCATGGTACGGATGTACCTTGCAGATAGTTCTTCTGCTTCGGGATGATCGCCCAACTGGTTTTTAAAACCTTCGTCAAGAAACTCGATGAACTTAATGAATACAAGTATCTTATCGCGTTGGTGCAGCCCTTTGTTTACTTTTACGCAAATACCGGCTATTTGCTGGCTTACATCTGCAAGGGTAGTACTCTCTTCTTCAGGCTGATGGAAGAAGAGCAGTTCATCGAAAAGCTTGAGATATTCATTTAATTCACTGGTATTCAGGTGCTGACGCAGATAAGTTTCGAGAATTGTTCTGGAATTCCCGGAAACGTTTTTTTTAACTGAAGCAGCGATGATGGCGAAAAGCTGTACCAGCGCCATCAGAATGGGTTCCGACATGGGCAGGGGGCTATCAGAACGCTTTAACGGTTTGAAAACGAAAAAAATTAATTAACGAAATTCAAACGAACGCTTTCCGTAAGTTGGCTGATCTCATTTGCTGCCTGCTGAGGTATTTTTTTACCCGATTCGATGCCATAGTTACCCCAGATCGGTTTCAATTTTGCGATTGCATCAGCAACCGGTTTCATTTCGGCATCGGATTGATAGGCTTCGAGAATGGTCAGCAACTTCATGTGGTTATCTTTCTGTGCTGCGATTACCGCCATGATTTTTGTGTTGTCTTTAGCAACTTCGGCCAGAGAAGCGGCAAGGTAAAGGCCTTCGGCAAAACCTCCGGATGCAATAAGCACGGCAACCTGAGTACGGTTGTTGGTAGCCAGAAAGGCATTGGTTTGATTGAAAACATTGGTAATCAAACCAATCAGAGAATCTTTGTTGTTGTTGAATTTCTTTACTTTGTCTAACAACGATTGGTCATAAACCCCTGCAATGCCCAGTTCATCGGCCAATTTATTGGTGCAGGCCAGAAATTTATTGGTTTCATCAGTTCGGTTATAAGTTGCCGAATAGCTAAGGTCGGCGCTATATACCCCAAGATTAAGGGCTTTGCTCATTTCGGTGGAGTATTTACCCACATTCGCCGGAGGGTTGGTGATATCGAAGATAAACCCGGCTTTTGATTTTTCAAGCATGGCAGTAACCTCGAAAGGTGTAGGAAAGGAGTTGAGAAGGCTTTGGGACTCAGGACTGAGGGGGACCTCTTTTTTAATGGTATCGGCGGCAGCTGCATTTGCATTTTGGTCATTTGTTGATGCATTGTTGCAACTTGAGAGGGCGATGACCAGGAATAGGGCAACCAGTGCAACGCCTGACTGGATTTTGGTAAGTGTTTTCATAAAGTCGTTTGAAAATTTGTCCGTATTGTTGTTATTGATCTATGCGAAATTAAGGGATTTTTTTCAATCAGGGCAATTTTTTTTTAAATTAATGTTCTATCAGCACTTTGATGGTTTCCGGCTTCGCTGCATAATCGAATGCTTCAACAATGTCGTGAAATTTAAAGATGCGGGTAATCATGGGATTTGGGTTGACAAGCTTCTGGCTCAGAAGATTTAATGCTGGCTTAAAGGGGCCACAGCGTGATCCTGCAATTGTGAATTCGTTGATGACAATCTGGTTGAGGTCGATGTTTTCTGGTTTTGCAATGGTTGTTTTTAGTACCAGGCATCCCCTTGGATAGAGGTGAGCCATAGCGGTACTGATCCCTATGGCTTTACCGGTACAGTCAACACAAGCTTCAGCCTTATCTGAGGGAGTCAGCGAGCTTAAGGGTAAAGCATTTAACCCCATTTCAAGGGCTTTGTTTACTTTTACAAGGTTGGGATCGTAGGTTTGGTAATCACATCCGTTTAACCGAAATACCTGGGAGATGAGCAGGCCAAGTTTGCCGGCACCGAAAATAAATACCTTTTCCGAAGGTCTCACTCGCAACTGGTCGAAAATTTCAACAGCTGCAGCCAATGGTTCGGTAAAAACAGCTGATTGAGGATCAAGATTTTCGGGGATGGGATGAAGGTTTTCTTCCGGAAGAACAACGAAGTCGGCAAATACGCCGGCATGTTGGTAGATTCCCAGAACCGACCTGTTTGGACAATGGGTACTGCGACCAGTTTTACAAAGGTAACAATTGTTGCAGGGACAGTTAATTTCTCCCACCACAAGCCTGCCGGTCAGTGGTCGTCCGGGGGTAACAACCTCTCCCACAAATTCATGTCCGGGAATACCTGTAAACCCCATGTACCCTTGAATAATCTCAAGGTCGGTGTTGCACACAGACGAAATCAGAACCTTGATTAAGACCTCGCGGCCAACCGGTTGCGGATCGGGAACTTCTTTTATCTGCAACGAACCGTCAAATATCAGTGCTTTCATCAGCCAGCAATATTAGTTATCAAACGCAACAATTTTTTTAAATTGCCACAAGTTAAAAAAAATCAAAACATCAATGCAGGCCACCCATTGGTACGGTTCCATGGCCCGGTGAAAAATCTCAGGACTGTTTTTCGGGGATTGTGATGATAAATTCGGTAAATTCTCCTTCACTTGATTTAACCTCTAATTTGCCTTTGTGTATCTGGGTAACAATGTCGAAACTCATCGAAAGCCCCAGGCCTGTTCCCTGGCCGGTAGGTTTGGTGGTGAAGAAGGGGTTGAATATTTTTTCACGCACATGGTCAGGGATTCCGGTTCCATTATCCCTGATGCTGATTTCAATTTTATCGTTTATCTTTTTCGTGCTTACCACTACTTCCGGGCTGTATCCCGGGTAATGTTTCTTAACTTTTTCATCAAGGGCATAGCATGAATTGTTGACAATATTGAGAATCACGCGGCTCAGGTCCTGCGGGATAATGCTGGCTTTTCCGACCATCGGATCGAGGTTTGTTTTTATGCTGGTGTTAAAATTTTTATCCTTCGCCCGCATGCCATGGTAGGCGAGGTTAACGTATTCAGAAACAAGGTTGTTTATCTCCACCTGCTCATATTCCCCGGTTTTGCCGCGTGAATGCTGCAGCATTCCTTTCACAATGCTTTCGGCGCGTTTGCCATGATCGTGAATTTTCTGAACATTCCCTTTGATCATCCCGATTACCTCTTCAATATCGGCGTATTTATCGGGTGAGAGGGTCTCTTTTAGCTCTTTCAGGAAGTTTAAAAGCTCATCGGCAAGTTCAGCTGATAACGACGAGAAATTGTTTACAAAATTCAACGGGTTTTGAATTTCGTGGGCAATACCTGCAATAAGAGCCCCCAGAGAGGCCAGTTTCTCCGACTGTACCAGTTGGTCCTGGGTTTCTTTAAGGTTTTGCAGTGTGAGCTTCAAATCTTCCAGAATCCTGGTACGGATGAAGGCGGAAATGATATGTTCCTTAGCGTTTCTGATGAAGCTGAGATCTTTGGCTTCAAAGGCATGTTCGCGGTTCAGGTTTTCGAGAATCAGAAAAGCCTCTACCCTGTTTTCAACGCGGATAACCAACACAAGCATTGATTTTGGGAGTGGAAATTTCTGAAAAGAGGGCAAATCTTCCAGATTCCTGAAATTTGTTTTCAGAAAGATATCTTCATAAACCTCTTCTGCATTTTTCAAATAACGTTGCTCCGCTTCTCCCAGGCTGATTTTTATATCACTCAGTTGTTGATATTGCCATCCAAAACTGGCTTTAAATCGGAAAGCGTTGAGATTTTTATCGAAAACGAGGGCCGTTGATTTTTCAACCGATCTGATGACCTTCATTTTTTCAAGCAGAGTTTGCAACAGGTTTTCGAAAATTATTTCTGAATTGATCGATTTAACAGTGGTGTTGATTTTTTCAAGCTCATCATTCTTGTGGGCGAGTTCATCCGATTGCTTTTCAATCTCCTCTTTTTGCTGAACCACCTCTGCTGTCCGGTCGGCAATTCTTTGTTCGAGTATATGTTTTTCGTTGAGCAGCTTTCGATTGCGAATAATAACAATCAGATAAATTAACACTGCTGCCAGCAGAAAATAAAAGATCATGGCCCATATAGTCAGATACCAGGGGGCAAGCACCTCGAAATGAAATACGGCTTCATGGGCAGTCTTCCCGTAAATATTGCGGGCTTTAACATGAAAAGTGAATTTTCCCTTTGGAAGGTTCGTGTATTCCTTATGTGTTTGCGTTGACAGATCGGACCATGTATCATCAAACCCTTCAAGAAAATACTGATATTGATTTTCACCTTTTGGCAAATAGAACGGGGCGGAAAATTCAAAACGAATCGAATTATCTTCGTATTTGAAAATGGTGATTTCCGGTTTGTCTAATCTATCGCCAGTCATCAGATTTCCCATAAAGATGACTGAATCGTTGTGTGTGGTGATTTGGCGGATCAGGGTAGGATAGGGGTCGGGTTTCAGGATTTTCAGAGCCGGATCGTATCTGATCAATCCATCGGGGCCACCAAACCAGGCAATCCCGTCAGGTTCAGCATAAATGGCCCAAATTACATATTCTGCAATCGGAAGAAAAGGTGTTTGGTATGGCTCGAATGAATTTCCTTTTTTCCTGAGCATCATCAAATGGCTCTCATCTCCTGAATTCACCCACAGGTCGCCATTATGGGTTTCGGCGATTGTTGAAAACCATTGGTTGTTTGTTTCAGAGTCGGGGTTTAACAAAAGAAGTGGTTTGAACGATTGACTTGCCTCGTCAAAAATGAACACCCCTTTCCGCGTTGAAACACTCATGTTGCCACCGATTAGATTAATGGTAACGCCAACGGTTTCAGTCACATCCTGAAATGTTGTGAAAAAGCGGAGAATGTCTGTTTTTGGAGAATACCTGAAAATTCCTTTGGTTAGTGTTGCTCCCCATATGTTGCCTCCGGAATCCTCAATCAAATCGTTGATTTCTTCTTCCGAAGCAGTGATCTTGCGCGATTTCCATTGGCCGTTCTCGTATTTTATACCATAGAGTCCGTCCATAACACCGATATAAACAGACGACGGATCGGCATGAGAGGCAGCCAGCGACATCACAAACCCTTCCCATACCAGCACTGCGTGCCGGTCAACAACCTTGAAAACTCCCTGCGAGGTGGCTGCCAGCATACTATTCCCAAATACAGCTACCGCCCAGCAGGCCGTGATGATCTCCGGAACAGGCTGAAATCCAAAGCTGGCTTCATCGTAATAGAACAATCCCTGGTAGGTTGAAACGTACAGTATGTTGTTGAAGCGCATTACATGATTTACAGCTCCTTTCAATCCCGATTTTTCATCATAGATGGTCAGAGCCGAAGGAGTTCCGATCATGGCAATGCCATTGTTCAATGCGCTCCAAAGAATGTTGTTGTCATCAGCAAAAAGCGCCTGAACATTCTCGTTGAGCAGATCTGCTTTTTTGTCGATGATTTGTCGTATCCTGCCGTCACGATCAATAATGATAACGCCCAAACGTGATGTTCCGATGGCATAGGAATTGTCGGCCAAAGCAACCCCTGTGGTGATGATGTTTTTCATAAACAGTTCGTCGGAGGGGGTACGAAACACCCTGACACCGTTTCTGTCAAGAAGGTAAAATCCCTGGGTACCTGTTGCCACAAGTATTTGGTTACCCGAATAGGGGAGCATGGCTTTGATCTCTATGGCGCCCGAAAAAAGTTCTCCCTGTGCCACCATCGTTAAAATACCATTGCTGAAAACCATCAACCCTTTGTCTTTTACCTGAAAATAGAGGGTTTGTGCAACCATGAACCCCGACAGAATTTCACATTCCGGATTCCAGGTGTCTAATTTTCCATTGTGCCATTTGAAAATAATGTGCTTGGTTACGAAAAAAACACCCTGGTTGGTGGGCAAAATTTGCAGAACATTGTGAAAAGAGGGAACTGGTAACCCATTCGAGACAATCAGGCTTTTAAAATTCAAACCGCCATGAGCATCGGCCTCCAGCATTCCGATTTCACCAAGTGCACCGGCGAAAATTTGTCCGTTGCCATCGATTGCAAGGGCAGATACTTTCGTGTTTTTTTCTGTCGGGATTAATCGCCAGAACGCTCCGTCGTATTGGAGCACACCGGCAAAGTTGCCAAAATAGAGCATTCCCTGCTGATCGCGCACAACTGCAAAGTTTTGGGCATGTGCCTTATAATCGGCAGAGGTGAAGTTTTTCACAAACGGGTATCCATACTCATTTTCAGGGGGTTTTTGCCCCATGATGATCCCGGTAAAAAAAAGTAAAAAGAGGGGAATGACCAGTTTATTCATAATCATTCGTTTATGTGTTGTTTTTATAAAACAGATGGAGATACCGCTCAGTCATTACCGGGTCGCCGTTCATCAATTCAAATAAATTCTCTTTCGGAATATGCAGGGTGTAGCCCGATCCTGAGGTTATCAACATGTCGCCGGCATGTTGTTGCTCAGATACCTGCGAGGGCTCAGGGAATCCTGTAATACCCGCAATCAGGTTGAGAAGTTGCTGTTCAGTGACCGGGGCGAAAAATTCGCTGTTTTTCAACAACAATACCTTTTCAAAGCAAAGCAGATTGGCGTTTTTCATTCGGGATTCAATTGTGCTGACAATAGTGGATAATCGGAGGCTCTCTTTTTTTTCAAAGCGTTTGAGGGTTTCAGCATAATAATTCCGGTCGGTGTGAAAAAGTATCCATGCCGACAATTCACCCAGGAGAGGGTCGGGGTTTACCACGTTAGCAGCCAGCAAGATGTTGTTTCGTTCCGGTTCAACTTCATGAAAATTTTCCAGCAGTTTGATTGCACAGGCTTTCGTCCAGCGGGTTATCCTGCTATAGTCTTTTTGGATAATATCCTCAATCCTGTCAAACATCTCCAGCTTCTCTTGCGGGCAACGATTACCAAAGCGAATTAATCGTTCATTAATCGTCAGATCTTCAAAAATGGGAATAAACAGCTCTTTAATCTCATTTGAAATCATCATGTCACTGATTTCAAGGGCATATATTTTAGCGTTTGTATCTTTACTTTCAATATTCTCACGAATGTGACGAATTGTTTTTGAATCATAGAGCAAAGAAAGCAGCAGAAAAATATGTTCCTTTTTTTCTTCAAGTTCCTGAAGCAGGGATTGCCGCAGGTTATGCGTTTCTTCTTCACCACTGATATCGCCCAGGGCGGCCAGTATCCATACCATGGTTTCAACCGATTCTTCAAAAGTTTGCTTGATAAACGGAATTTCAGCCACCGAAGCATGATATTCAAGGTTGCTAAGCGAAAGCAACACTTGAAACCTGATATCATTATCGGGATGATACAGTTTTTCGCGCAGGTATTTTACAGCCTTTATTCCCCCGATGGTTTCAAAAACTCGAAGAATGCTAAGCTGTATCTGTTTATTTGTACCCGCTTTTTCAAAAAAACGATCCAAGTCCTGCAAAATTGGTTCGCCAATAATTTTCACAGCCAAACCGGCCGCATGAGAAAGTTTAGGAATGGCCAGATTTTCAATAATATGGGGCCACAGTTCAACCCGTCTGATCTTGCCTGATGAGATTAATGCAGCCCTTTGTACATCGGGATCCGGATCTTTCAGCAAACTGATCAGGAGTTTATAGGTATGATACCTGACCGAAGTGCCTAACATGCCTGCCACCCTGAGCCTTTTGCCGGCATCCTCCGATCGGGCAAGCTCAACAAGGTATTCAAATGGATAGTCGTCGGCCTCCATCTCTTCATGATTTTCAGAAATTGTCTCCTTATTCAGGGCAGATAATATTTCCGGGTCGCCTTCTATACATGCTTTCAACGCCGACGGTTCTGTTTTATCAAACAGATCAATAAGCTTTTTATACTGAGCAGGCTGTGCATCAATAAAAGTTTGCCGTATGAGTTCGACCATCGGATCCCGCTCATCCCGATTGTCATGTTTGAGCTCGCTTAACTTGGTTTTGAGCATGTTTCGGTACTCGTTATACATTTTAAATGCAATCCAAATCCAGAGGATCAATACCAAAATGAAAAGCCAGTTAAAATGTACCAGACTGAAAGCATGGATGCTTGAGAAGAGCAGGATAACCATGCCTGTAATTACCGTGCCTAACGCTTTTGGAATACCCTCTATCTGGTTCTGGAAAACGAGTCGCTGGCTTGTTGGTACCGGCTGGTATAGTAATTGAAAGGCAGGCTCATACATGGCTCCCCTGATGGATCGTTCAAACAGGCGGGCGAGGATAATAAAGGCGAAAAACAATCCAACTGTGCCATAAATGGTGCCGAAGATGGCTGCCAGGAATATACTGAAGAGCAGAATGACAGGAAGTGAAAGCAGGCTGGGTTTAAGTCCGAATTTGTTTAAAAAACGGCCTGAAAAAAGTTTCAGGATCAACTCCAGAATGGCAACGGAACCCAGGAAAATACCAAAGAATCGGGCAATGGTTTCGGGGTTGTTGGCAAATTCTTTTTTTGTCTGAGCCAGAAACAGGAAATCAACGAACAGGTATCCGAAAATAGGAAAGAGCGCCATCAGTGAGATCATCAGGAAATAGGGCTTTTTCAGCAGGTTCCAATAGTTCCATTCCGATTCTTTACCTGTTTGGGCCTGGAGTAAAGGAGTATGTTCTGTAAAAAACTGTGCTTTAAATGTTTTGAAAATGATGAAAACCAGTCCAAGACAGACAAAAAGGGACGATGAGGCCAGAAAGAGCAGGTCGGGCGCTTTCAAAAACTGCAGAATCAGGGGAATTGAAAAATAGCCGATGATGATGGAAACAACCTCACCGATGCTGATGAGTCCGAAAATCCTTTTTCCCTGTCGGATGTTAAACAGCCTGCCAGCCATTCCCCAGAAATTGACCAGGGTAATATACACCATAATCCTCACCCAGGTGTACATCACGAAGGCGAGCCAGGCTGTGTCAAAAGCCCAAACACCGATGCTGATAACCAGAACACTGAGAAAAACAAAAAGAAATTTCAGAGTCACCTGATGATACAGACTTAATTGCCGGTCGATCTTTGAGAAAATAAACCAGGCAATATATACGATAATACCCGAGGCGATAAATGAAACGGGGATCATCGCGGGGGGGAAATGTTTTAGAAAAATGGCATTGGATGCCGTAAAATAGAACGTTAACGACAGTCCGATAAAGAATGAAAATACCATGAGCAGGAGCACAGGTTTAACCTCCTCCGCGCGGATGTTCAATATTTTCGTGATTCGGTCTTTCTGTCTCATTTATGCTCAGCCGTCATTTTTCAAGCAGAGGATGCAGAGGCACCTCATACATTTCTGTAAGGTCATTTGTGGCAGGCGACATCAGCTTTTGTTTGATCTCCGCCGGCAGTATTTTATCGAAGTCAATCCAGGCTATTGGTTTCATTTCGCCCCTGGCTTTTTGATTGATGATGTCAAAAATCAATTGAATGGTCATCCATCCCCCGATACTGGTTATTTTTTCGAGCAGCGTAAGGAGGCTTTGCGGATAGCTGCCATCTTCAAGGCAAATGTTAACAGGCGGAGAAACCCCTACAATGGGTCCCATATCGATAAGTTCTGTTATTTGATGTATCACCAGCGGTGAGGTTTTTAATCCATTTCGTATGGCATTTTGAAAGGGCTGTGTACCGGCCCCTATATGCTTTGGAAGGTCGGAAGGATGAAGGTTGTATGACCCCATTGCAGGAAAATCAAAGAGGAAAGTGTCGAGTTTCTGTCCGAAGCAAAACATGATCAAAGCCCCGGGGTTCCATGATTGATAAATGTCGCGAAAATAGTTTGTTTTGACTGCACCGGTGTAGCATGGTATTCCGATTTTCATGCATGTGTCGATGATTTTATCCTTTAGTTCACATCTTTCAACCGGGGAATACTGGCTCCATATCCTTTTTTTTAACGAAATGCGGGCATCCGGATCAACAGGATCGTCGGTTACAACACCGATTATATTTAGAAGCCGGGGATATTTTTGCTCGAACAGCCAAAGATTATTTAACACGATATTTCCACAATTGCAACTTGCAAAAAGAACAACGCGCAATCCGTTTCCGGAGTTCATTTTCTGACTGACCGGCTTGTAATATTCACCCCAAAGAGATGCTTCATTGATGATTTTTTTCAATTCTGTCATTCAAAAATGGCTGTTAGAAATCGTAGGATACTTTGAGTAAAAAATGTCGTCCCCGCTGCAGGATTGAAGTTGGACCGTTGATTCCATCGGCAGCCTTTGTTCCGGGGTGAAAATAATCGGTATTTAAAATATTGTTGCAAGTTATCTGAAGGGCAAGCCCCGGAACAATTTTTTTGTTTGAATAGCTCATGGCCCCGTTTAAAATGGCTGTTGTCGGAAAAACATCAAAATTCAAAGGCACGGTGGTTCCTTCGCCGGTTGGCCGGTTGCCCACAAAATTAAGACGCAGGTTAACATCCAACTGGCCGAAGAAAACCTTGTCGGCGCCGATGTTAAACTGGTGGCTTGAAATATCCCCGACCCGGTTATCAACCTCCCCTGTTTCGCTATAGGTTTGCCTGGGGTCACAAAATGTGTAATTGAAATAGGCCGAGAACGTTTCAATTTGGTATATGGCGTTTGCCTGTACTCCTGTGATGATAAATTTTCCGATATTTTGATTTTGCAATTTCCCGGTGATGGGGTCCAGTTTTACAGTTCCCACCACATTGTCGATAAATTCACGATAGGCTGTTATGTCCGCGTGAAATTCTTTATTCAGCCGGAATCCGGCGCTTAATTCGATATTTTGAATGTTCTCGGTTTTTAATGTCGGATTGGGAATGCGATTACCAACGGCCGAATATTTGGTCCAGTTCGAAACATTCATGATCCCTCTTGCGTAAATAGCCTTGAAGGTAAACTTGCCGGGCGAGTAAACAAAGGCCAGGCGCGGACTAATTTCACTTCCGAAGCCATCCATGTCGCGAACCCGGTTATAGTCATAGCGTAATCCAAAGGTGATTTTAAATTTTCTGAAAGCCTGGAAAGTACCCTGACTGTAAATACCAACATCCCAAACGTTAAATTCGTTTCCGCCTTTTGGCGAGGGAGTGATCACGGCCGAGTCCTGGGGTGTAGGGGTCAGACTTGTGTAATAGGCGCCCTGCAGGGTGCTGTTTCTCACCTCAAAACCCGAAACAAGGTCGAATCGTGAGACTGGACGATAGATTACCTTGAACTCTGACCGAAGCTGTTTTGACAGTTCATACATATACATGGTAATCCAGTCTGGTGTTTTATTTTTAACCAGATCGGTGAGCTTTTTGTTCCCCCGGGCATAATTTGAAACCGACACAAAACTTGTTTCATCCGACACTGCGTGGATTCGGTAGGTGGTTAAATTGGAAAAGAAGACCTTTTCACTGATCTGGTTCTCATATTTGGCAAAGAAATAACTCAATTGCGGTATCCAGTTAAACCCATTGTCGGAACCGGCCACGTAGGTGTCGGTATATTGGGTAAGACCGCCCCTGCTGTATTTCCACGTTTGAAATCCAATTGTGAAGCTGCCTATTTTGACTTTTCCGTTCAGGAGCCAGGAGTTGGTTTGATTGGAAAATCCGATTTTATGATCTTTCACTACCTGGTCATAGCCTGATTTGTCCAGATTACGGGCTGTTTCGGCGCCCAGTGGGGTGAGGGTAAGCTGGTTTGAGTCGGCAGAGAGGGTGTAATATGGGTTGGTAAATGGCAGGTTGTTGGTTTTAAGGTATTGCTTGGCGCCCGTGGAAATATCCAAAAGCTTATTGTAATCTACATTGTTATATACATCGGGATTGTAATCGAAATAGGATTGGCTTGAGATGTCCATTTCGTCGGAATGGTAAAGCCGCCCGGTAACGGTAAATGAAATATTCCGGCGTTTCCCGGATATGCTCAAATCAACTGTTCCGGTATTATAAGTGCCATAGGCGACATTTGCGCTGATACCGATGCTTCGTCCGGGTTTGATAGCATCAACAGAATTCTGCATGATCACATTGATCACACCGGCAAAGGCATTGGGACCATACATGGTGGAGGCGGGCCCATAAATAATCTCCACACGTTCAATATTCGAAAGCGGGTATTGCCTGTCAATATAAGCCCAATTGGTCCAGAGGTCATTTTCTTCCATTCCGTCGAA
>DYQT01000296.1 GCA_020719165.1 Draconibacterium orientale
GGTTAAAAGAAGCGATCCTCTGAATTCGCCAGTAATGAAGTCACTGATTGAGAAGTATAAAAGCAATCCTGATGACGAGCAACTAAAAGCTGAAATCCGCGAATTGGATCTGCTTGCCCGAAAGGCATTTTTTACAAACCAATGGCAAATCCGTACCGGCGGTTATCTTTTATTAATCAGTGTTTTAGTTGTTATCATTTGTTTGAAAACAATTGAATTAATCACAGTCAAAATTCCGGAAGTACCCGGAACTGCAACCGATAATTTCTGGGATATACGCAAAATCAACCGGAAATGGGTAGCTTATTCAGGAATATTCCTGGTATGCGTATCCTTGCTTTTTGCTTTTCTTACGCATAACGAACTTGGTAAAACACTTGAACAAAATGCTAAACCTATAAGCTCAACAGCAGATTCAATCCTGCCACTTACCGATATTATTCCAGTTACAATCGACTCCTCAGTATTAAAAGATAGTTCTTTCATTGCCAGTGTGGATTCAGCTATTATCGCTAAATCTATGGATGGTTTCCCTTCACAACAGGAAATCAACAATAATTTTCCGGCATTTCGGGGTCCTGGAAGCGCCGGAGTTGTAGTTCAAAAAGGATTCCCGACATCTTGGGACGGACGCAACGGCAAAAACATTAAATGGAAAACTGCAATTCCATTGACCGGATATAATTCGCCCATTGTCTGGAACGACAAAATCTTCCTCTCCGGTGCAAATGCAACAAAACGTGAAGTATATTGCTTCGATTTAAATACCGGGAAGATTCTTTGGAATACTGCTGTTGATAATATCCCCGGCTCTTCTGCCACAGCACCTAAAGTAAGCGGCGAGACCGGATTTGCTGCCCCAACCTTAACAACAGACGGTCGTCGCGTGTATGCCATCTTTGCCAATGGCGACCTGATCGCACTTGATTTTGACGGTAAAAAAGTCTGGGCCAAAAGCCTGGGATTACCCAAAAACCATTATGGACACTCGTCTTCATTGATCATGTATCATGATCTTCTAATTGTACAATATGACCAATCAGGAAGTGCCAATGTAATAGCTCTTGCCGGAAAAACAGGTGAACAGGTCTGGAAAACCAGCCGGGATGTGAAAATCTCCTGGTCATCACCCATACTTGTCAACACTGGTAAACAATCAGAGATCATGCTGGTAGCAGAACCATACGTGATTTCGTACAATCCTGCTACCGGCAAAGAGCTATGGCGTTTTAACTGCATTTCGGGTGAAGTTGGTCCTTCGCTTGCTTATGCGGATGGTGTGGTATTTTCAGTGAATGACTATGCAAAACTGGCTGCAGTTCAGGTTAGACCAACCCCAAAACTATTATGGGAAAGCGATGAATATCTCTCTGATATACCAAGTCCGGTGGCAACGGCCAAATACCTTTTTCTGCCTACTAGTTATGGTATGATGGTTTGCTATGATGCCAAAACCGGTGAAAAATATTGGGAGAAAGACTTTGGAACACCCCTTTTCGCTTCGGCTCTTTTGGTGAATGGGAATATATACCAGATGGATAAAAAAGGCGTGATGCATATTTTTAAAGCTGACAAAACATATGCTTCTGTAAATGAATCCTCTTTGGGCGAAGGTTCGGTTTGCACACCGGCTTTCGTAGGGGGGAAGATTATTATCAGGGGTGATAAGAATTTATATTGTATAGGAAAGTGACATTGACAAGCGAACATATCATCCAAACAGTAAAACTAATTGTTGCAAAGCGCGGCACTTCTGCTGATGCAGCTATTCCCATTTTGCAGGATATTCAGCAGGAATTCAATTACCTGCCCGAAGATGCATTAAAACACGTTTGCGAAATCACGGAAATAACGCCTGCCCGGATCACAGGTATATCAACATTTTATACACAATTCCGTCACCAGCATGCTGGAAAACATATTATCAGGGTTTGCACCGGAACTGCCTGTCATGTTAAAGGGGCAACAAGGGTTTATGATGCCATTGCCCGCGAATTAAAACTTTCAGATGGACAGGAAACGGATGCTGATGGCATTTTTACTCTCGAAACAGTTGCCTGCCTGGGTTGCTGCACTTTGGCGCCGGTTATAAAAATTGATGATACAACGTATGGTCATGTTTTACCGGAAAAAGTTAATGAAGTCATGCAGGATTTCTTATCAAAAACCTTCCAACCCAACCAACAGAAAGCTCACACCAGGAAAAATGATTCTGAAGTTATGGGCGAAATACGCATCGGCCTGGGATCGTGTTGTGTGGCAAGCGGCAGTGAAGAGGTCAAGCAGGAACTTGAAAGAGTGCTGACTGAATCCAAAATCAATGTAAGTGTAAAACAAGTAGGTTGTGTTGGTGTTTGCAACCAGGTCCCAATTATGGAAATTATCAAACCCGGACATGAACCAGCCTTTTATGCCAAAATAAAACCAGAGGAGGTCAAAGAAGTAGTGCTGAGTCATTTTCAACCTGTTGGATTTTTCAATAAACTGAAAAGTAGTTTCGTCAACAGTTTTGAAAAAGCAACTGTGGATGGTGAGCCCAAATCCTTCCGGAAATATAACTCTGATCAACGCGACACCCCCATTTCCGAATTTCTTGGCCCCCAAATGGCTATCGCTTCCGAAAACCGTGGTGTTGTCAAACCTTGCGATATTGAAGAATACCAGGCTGGCGGAGGTTTTACGGCTTTACAGAAATGCCTGGATGAACTCACACCCCAGGAAGTAGTTGATGAGATCATAACAAGCGGTCTTCGGGGTCGTGGTGGTGCAGGGTTCCCAACCGGCCGGAAATGGCAGTTGGTAAAAGACCAGGTCAACGCTGAAAAATATATAATCTGTAATGGCGATGAGGGTGATCCCGGGGCATTTATGGACCGGATGTTGCTCGAGTCCTATCCTTTCCGTGTGATCGAAGGAATGCTGATTGCAGGATATGCAACCGTTGCAAATCAAGGCATTTTTTATATCCGCGCCGAATATCCTCTGGCTGTAAAACGAATTACTGAAGCAATACAGATTTGCAGAGAAAAAGGCCTTGTTGGAACTTCGGTAATGCAAAAGAGCTTTTCTTTCGACATCAACGTTTTTGAAGGTGCAGGCGCATTTGTCTGTGGTGAAGAAACTGCCCTGATCGCCTCCATTGAAGGTGAGCGCGGAATTCCGCGAATGCGCCCTCCATATCCTGCTATTAAAGGACTTTGGGGAAAACCAACTCTTGTAAATAATACTGAAACATTTTCGCTGGTATCATGGATTTTCCGTCATGGATCTGATGCTTTCGCCA
>DYQT01000068.1 GCA_020719165.1 Draconibacterium orientale
CAATCAAAATATTGGTTAAACTTGTCGCTTATTTATTTGTTGCGGATTTAAGGTAAACCCGGAAATCAGGTTGATAACATCTTCCAGATCACCCAGAATATGTACTTCCGGGAGGATTGTTTTTTCTTTTTTCTTCATTTTCATTTTTTTTCAAAGTTAATCGAATTGAATATGATTGTCAAGGGAAAAAGAGATTTTTCATGCGAAATTATTTGGATCAGAAAAAGATAGCAAAAGGTTAATACCGGCTCAGATGCCTGTGTTTAAAAATGAGGGCGCCAGCGAGAAAATATACCATCGTCAGCATTACGATGGCTGTTATTTCTGGAAGGATGCTCTTCATATCCATGTTCATAATGAGTGTTTTATTCAACGCCGAAATGGCATGGGTCGGCGTCATCAATCCCTGGAGCGTGACAGGATATCCGGCAAAGGTAAAAAGCGCGTCACTTTTGAGAGGGAATGCAGCCCCTGTAAAAAACATGAATAAAAACATCGGGAAATTCCCGACCACCAGCACCTCATTCGCCGATTTGGTTACCGCCGCGATGATCAAACTGAAAGAAATAATGGATAAACTCGTCAAACCGGCAATAATCAGCATCATGATCAGGGAGCCTTGGTATTTGAATCCAAGCGTTGTTGCCATAAACAGGGTTAAAATCACTGAAAATATCCCGACCATCATCTGCACAAAGCCAATGCCCCCTAAAAACTCAAGTGTTGATATCCTGGAAAGTTTAAGACGCATGATGGTTTTATTTTCCACCTCAGCTACAAACGCGATACTTGCAGTAAACATAAGCATGATGAGCGACACGATGATAATTCCCGGAACAATCATGTCAAAGCTGTTGATGCTTGCCGATACACCCAGGGCAGTTTCGGTAACCTCCACGATCCTTTTACTGTTCGTCGTTACCAGTGCAAATGAATTAATCATTTCATTTGCCCACACAGCGCTGATCAGATAATTAGCGCTGGTCAGGTCGCCCATGAATTCGATACGGGTAATTGCCAGGCTGTCATGGTGTTTTCTTGCATCCAACGATTGGGTGAATGACCCGGGAATGATAATCAATGCATCGGACTGCTTGTTTTTAAGTTTGTCCATGCCGGTATTCCTGTCGGCAATCACTGCCGTAACAAAGGGGGTTGAACCGATCTCCAGGTTTGCATCAGAAAAATACCGGAGCAGCTCATTCCCGTAATTGAGAGGCTGCCCGTTTTCCAAAATTCCTGAATCCCCGTTAACTACAAGAATGTTATACTGGGGTTTTGAGGATTCCATGATCAGGAAATATACGAAAATAAAGAACGGCCCCATGGAAAGGGAGAGTAGCAGCACCCAGAAACTTCGGATCTGCTCCCAGAAACTTTTTACAATTACACCTGTAATTTTCATTGTCTTAAAGTTCTGCCTGTCAGGTGAATGAATACATCTTCGAGGGTGTTTTGACGCAGTTTGAATTCGGAGATGGTCAAACCGCCTTCTTCAGCCATCTTTTTTATTGCAGGAAGATGCTCAACCACATTTGGATGTTTTATCAACAAAAAATTGGGACCGGCAGTTATTTTCAGCGAAAGGGAACTCAATTTCCCGGCAAATTGACTAACCGTTTGCTCTTTCCCGTTCTCAAACTGTAGTTCCAGAATATCGCCATCACCAATGGTCCTCTTCAGGTTTTGCGGCGTGTCGAGTAAAAGCAATTTGCCATGGTCCATGATCGCGATCCGGTTGGCCAGGCGATCGGCTTCATCCATGTTATGCGTTGTGAGTATGACTGTTTTCTCCCTTCCGAAGGCGCTGATAAAATCACGAACCAGGATCCTGCTTTGAGGATCAAGGCCAGCCTCCGGTTCATCAAGGATCAGAATTTCGGGATCATGCACCAGCGCGAGGCAGATATTGAGCCTTCGTTTCATTCCACCCGACAGCCTGCCGGCACGTTCGTTGGTTTTGTCTTTTAAACCCAGCAGTTCCAATAATTCCAGAGCTTTGGGTTTAATACTTTTTGTTGCAATTCCATACATTTGCCCAATGAAAAGCAACTGCTCAAAACAGGTCAGTTTGGGATAGAAGATATTTTCCTGGGGACAATACCCGATCAGCGACTGAGGGTCTTTACCGTTAAAATCATCAAATACAATGGTTCCACCCGATGGTTTTAACAGTCCGCAGATCATGCTGATGGTGGTGGTTTTTCCCGCTCCGTTGGGGCCGAGTAAACCGAATATCTCGTTGCGGTGGATCTTAAAACTCAATCCGTCCACCGCGGTAAAGTCGTTAAACTGTTTGTTAAGATTTGTAATCGTAATCATTGAATTATAAATGGCATAAAGTGGCTATCAACTGATTGGACAATGGGTTTGCAGTTGTGCTGATAATCATGGTATTGGCTGCTAAATCGTAGATCATCTGATGGTGTTAGGAAGCTTTATTTAATACCTTTCTGATGAAGGTGTCAAATCTCTCCTGAATCTCCCCTTTAAAATTCTCATCATTCAAATGGGTTTTCATAAAAGCATCAGTATCCTCTTTTTTGTCATCGGGTAGAACTAGACCAACCGGGAATGCCTGACAAAGAATGCATCTATCCTTCAGTATATTTGTGACTTCATTGAAAACCAAACCGTGTCCATATTTTTCATCTTTTTTGGCATCCGTGCTACCGCAACAGGTGACAAAAATCAATTTGTTGATTTTATTAAAATACTTTTCAACAAAACTTCGAAGCGGTGGAATTAACTTCCCCATCCAGATGGGTCCGCATAAAATGACTGTATCATATTCTTCAATGTTGTGCTTCAGAGGTTTAATTCCCAAATGCACGTTCATTAAAAACAACAGGAAAATATTCATCCGCGGTTTGATTTCTTCTATGTCGCACGATAACCTGGCAGAAATTTTTTTGGCCAGGTATTTATTGCTGCCTTTGTTTGAGTAATAAATCACAATAACATTCTTCATAAGGGCTGAATTGTTTGTCATTTAGCTTAAATACGAAACCTTTTTCCTGGGTCTGATGATCGCATGTTTGAATTTTAGTTTCGGATAACCCAGGATCATTGATTCCACAACCTCATTCCCTGCCGGGATCTGGAACATTGCACGTAGTGGTTTACTTTGATTGATGGCCGGCCCGATCAGTCCGATGGCCGTTGCACCAAGGCCCAGCGAATGAGCGGCCATTAAAGCATAAGTTAAACAGATGTGTGCATCAACCGTGTGTTCCTCCGCTTCTTTCGGCGCATGAAAAAGGAACAGGGCAGGAGCATTGCGGGCTATGTCGTCAACACCACCGGCATTGGTATAGTGTCCATGTTCGATATGGGGAACGATGAAGTTCATCAGGGTATTGGTTGTCTCTTTCGACATGCTTCTTCTGATAAACCAGCCAAGTACAGGGGTTTTGATTACCTTCCCAAGTTGCATATACATTTTCGACATCTCCGGCACTGCCTGCTCAATCAGTGATTTGTTGGTGATGACTGTAATTTCAATATTATCAGGGCTTACCCCGAAAGGAGCCGTTGAAATTATGTCAAGAATTCTGTCAACAAGTTCGCGTGACACCGGTTTGTTTTGAAAAATCCTGACCGAACGGCGGGTCATTAAAAAATCCATCAAATGCTGATGATCCACACTGGCCGCGGGGAGTTCTCTAAAGTTGGTTTCATAGCTGATGCCTTCAATGGCGATGGATTTTGATTCACACATGGCCATGCAATGGCCGCACCGGATACAAATGCTTGTGCGGTCTTTTCTGAACGCAATTTTATGATCTGTTGTTTTTTCGGGGATCATGGCAGGACAAACGATAATGCACAATTCACATTTGGTGCAAGTGGTTTGGTTGATGAAGTGACTTTCGTTCATGGCTTTCGTTTGAAGAATGAATTTTTTATTTTCCGCGGGAGGAGTTCATTACAACCTGGTGAAGCAACATTAACTAATAGTTGCGGTTATAGCTGCCGATGATGCCGCTTCGTCCCACCCTTGCATAATCATGCCATAGGTGCCGATTATCAGCAGCATGTTTATCAACTCATCCTGCTCCCGGATGATCAGTTCGGCATACTTTTTCATCCCTGACTTAATATCAAATTCCATCAATATTGTTTTTTGTTTCATCCAAACCCATTTCGGATTCCAGAATCCAGTCTGGTTCAACTCGTAATGGTCGCCGGCATGTGTTGTCAGGGTAAGCAATCCCTGCCACTTTCCTGAAAATGGGATCTGAAGATAATCGAGGCTATCACCCATACGGCGAACGGTAATATATGGCTTCCAGAATCCCATTCGTTTCAATGACCATGCTTCATCAAAAAGTTTTATTTCTGCAAGGGTGCCGAATGTTTTTGGAAAGTTGATGCTTCCGATGATTTCTTCGTCACAGGATATTTCATAGTATGAACGAGTCATTTTCGGCTTTATGATGAGAATAACCATCCCCGGTTTTAATTTTGCTTCCATAGCTTCAACATGGTTGATATTTAAACAATATTCAAATATAATATAAAACCAGGAGGGTTCTGTGAATAAATTATTAAATTTTAAACCAACGTTTATATTTCAGGAAACCAACACTTTATGAGTTGAGTTGTGAGGAATGGCACAATCTTATTGAAGGCTAATTGATAATTATTTAACAGTTACTTAATGATTCCTTCATTCACACGGCAACTGGTTGTGATAAATTTGCAAAAAAGTATTCGCTATGAAAAAGACCTTCCTGCACCTCCTCATGATCGCTGCCTTATTTCAAATTTTCAATGGTTGTAAAAAAGACAATGATGAACCTGCAGACCCTCCTCAGCCAACTGATTTACAAATTGCAGTGTTTTCTGATCCTCATTATCACGATCCTTCACTGGGAATTTCGGGTTCGGCCTTTGAGACTTATTTGCTACAGGATCGTAAAATGATCGCTCAGAGTAAATCAATCATTGAGTCGGTGATCACAACCCTGAAGAGTTCAAATGCTTCTATTATCCTTGTTCCGGGCGATCTCACCAAAGATGGAGAGAAAACAAATCATGAGATGATGGCAGCATTGTTAGCCCAGCTTGAAAGTGCCGGGAAAAGAGTGTTCGTGATTCCGGGGAATCATGATGTCAATAACCCGCAGTCATTCAGTTATTCAGGGTCGATAACAACGCCCGTCCCGACTGTAACTTCTGAGGAATTTGCCACGATTTATGATCAGTTTGGTTTCAAAGAGGCCCTTTACCGCGATAACAATTCGTTGAGTTATATTGTCGCACTAAACAGCAATACCTGGCTCCTGGCAATGGATGCCTGCCGGTATAAGGAAAACACCACCACATCGGTAACGGGGGGTAAGTTTTCAGATCTTACCTATCAATGGGTTACGGAGAAGCTGACAGAGGCCAAGAGCAAAAACATCAGGGTTTTGGGCATGATCCATCATGGGTTGATTGAACATTATTCAGGCCAGGCAACCATGTTTGCCGAATACCTGCTCGACGACTGGCAAACCAAATCAACTGAACTGGCAAGCCTCGGACTCAAGGTGGTATTCACAGGTCATTTCCATGCGCAGGATATCGTAAAAAAAGATATAAACAGCAGTACTTTTATGTTTGATATAGAAACCGGGTCGCTTGTCACCTGGCCGGTTCCGTTTCGGACAATCACCTACACCACAACAAATAAACTGACCATTCACACCAATCACGTTACAGCGTTAGCCGGATATCCGGATTTTGAGGTTTTTTCCAGGAATTTTCTACAACAGGGAATGGACACCCTGACAAAACTTCAATTGATGTCAGCTCCTTACAGTTTATCATATCTGGAGGCACAAATGGTGGCTCCGTTGGTGGTAGCGGGATTCCTGGCACATTATCATGGCGATGAGGTCATTGATTCGGTTACCCAGGCAGGTATTAACCAATTGACAGGACTTGGCGGAATGGCGGCACTGGTGGGAATGTCGGTTCAGGCGATGTTTATCGACCCTGCTCCGGCTGATCAGAACATCGAAATCGATCTTACTTCAGGCACTGTAACTCCTTTATAGTGGATAACAGCGAAGTCACCATTTTGTTGGTTGATGATGAGCCGGATATCCTTGAATTTCTGGGGTATAACCTGTCTAAGGAGGGGTACAAAGTGATCACAGCCAAAAACGGGCAGAAGGCACTGAAACTGGCCAGGGAGTTCAATCCCCAGGTGGTGATTCTTGATGTTATGATGCCTGTGATGGATGGAATGGAGACTTGCGCCGAAATAAGGAAGATTCCGGAACTGGCAGGCACCATGATCGCTTTTTTAACTGCCAGGGGAGAGGATTATTCACAAATTGCAGGATTTTCGGCCGGGGCTGACGATTATATCACCAAGCCAATCAAACCCAAATTACTTATTAGTCGAATACAGGCATTGCTGAGGCGGTACAAGGAGACACCCGACAATTCAGGCATCATCAGACTCAAAGGGTTTACCATTGATAAAGACCGCTATGTTGTTGTAATGGATGGTTCGGAGATCACATTGGTGCGAAAGGAGTTTGAACTTCTTCAATTTTTGGTTTCCAATGAAAACAAAGTGGTAACCCGCGACGAAATATTTGCAAATGTTTGGGGTGAGGATGTGGTGGTAGGCGATCGTACCATCGATGTTCATATCCGTAGGATTCGCGAAAAACTGAACATCGACAGTATCAGAACCGTTAAAGGCATCGGATATATGTTCGATGAGGGGTAACCTTTACTTTTTTTCTTACTTCTCTGGATTTGCCTCTGCTTCTGGCTCGATTTTTTTCTGGCTCGGGAAAAATGAGAAATAGATGAGCTTATACTCCTTCTTCAGATGCTTGATGTCTTTGGTGTGGATTGGCTGAAATTTCCCTTCAATTTCCAGATATAGCGTATTCTGCTCTCCATCATGAAAAATCACAATGGTCTTTTTTTTATTCAGGCCTTCAATCAGGAATTTCACATCCTGTAAATCACCGAGAATATGAACTTCCGGGAGGCTTTTTTTCTGTTTTTTGGTTTTTTTCATTTTCGTGCTATTTTGAAAGGGATTTAATTGTTTCAACCGGTATGTCGAGGATATCGGTAATAATTAAAACATCGAGGCAATTGTTGAAAAGTGGATCAACATTAAACCCGATCACTTCGGCATTTACGCTTAAATATTTTTTAAGCAACACAGGTGTTCGAAAAGCCGGATCAAAAGCCTGGATGAAATTATCCAGTTTTGCCGGGTCATGACCGGTGGCTTTGTGAAAGACTTTATTTTTTATCACAGTAGGGATATGAGAAAAATATTTTCTGCGTGGTTTAATGAAGCGTGCAAGCTCTTTATTGTAGTAGTTTTTTTTCAGAAAGGCGACGGTTAGTGATTTGGCCAGATCGCTGTGTGTATTGCTGATGCTGACAGGCCCGATCATGTAGCGTAATTCGGGATGCTTGCATAAGAGCAACAGAATTCCTTTCCAAAGAAGGAAGAGAGAGAGGGGTTTCTTCTGACAAGATTTGATGACATATGATCTTCCCAGCTCCATTGATTGGGCAAGGACTGGTTTAAAATCCTCTTTGATGTTAAACAGTGTATTGATATAAAACCCTTTAATGCCGTGTTTTTCAATGATTTTGTTCCCAAACCCTACCCGATAACCTCCGATGATGCATTTTTCATAGTCATCCCAGATAAAAAGCTGGTGATAATAGGTATCGAAATCGTCCAGATCGCAGGGTTTGTTTGTGCCTTCGCCTACTTCGCGGTAAGTGATTTCTCTTAACCGGCCCAATTCTTTCAATATCTCCGGGATTCCATCGGGGGGTGAACAAAAAACAAAGTGATGGTTGAGAGAAAACAATAAACAGTCGGATTGCAGCTTTTCGATTTCCTCCATGATTAAACCGGGGGGGACCGGAGGAATTACATCAACAGGATTTTCGGAAGGGAATGATCTGGCGATTTTGCGTTTCACCGGTTGGATTCCAAGAGAATAGGTCCTCATTCGTAAATAACGTCCATAATCATAAATGTCGCCAAGTCTATCCTGATCCCTGACAGAAATCGGACGACCGATACGGACATGAACTGTTTTTCCCGACTTATTAAACATTTCAGACGGAAGTGCGGCTGTTCGAAGTGTTGGATGGATCAAACCAAGAAACTGGAACAAGATACTGTTATGACCATCAAAATAGACCGGGATAACCGGAACGCGTGATTTCCTGATGAGTTTTAATATTGAAAGCGGCCATTTTTTTTCGGTGACCTTCCAAGTGTTTAAATGGAATGATGCGACTTCCCCAGCCGGAAAGATTCCTACCGGATGGCCCTCTTTCAGATAGGCCATGGCCTCTTTTAAACCTCCGTAACTTGAATGAACATGGGGAATTGATTCAAAGGGGTTGACCTTCAGCCCAAAGCTTTCGATGGGTTGGATCTTAGCCAATAAGAAGTTTACCAGGATTTTGAAATCGGGCCGAACAGCGGGGAGTATTTTCAGAAGGATGATGCCATCAATTCCGCCATAGGCGTGGTTTGAAATGGTAATAAAAGGACCGTTAACCGGTATGTTGAGGTATTCTTCGGTGGCTATGTTAAAATTAAACCCTAGGGCATTGATTGCAGCATCTATGAAATCGGGCCCGGATGAGGCTTGGTTTCGTTCATAGAATCTGTTGATTTTATCCAGCTTCATCATTCTGAAAAGCAATGAAGCAAGGTGTTTTCCCCCAGGATGGTTCAAAACAGGGAAGGCCTTCATCATATCTCGCGGGGTAATAAGTTCCATGTCGGACTGTGGTTTGATGGGGCTGGCTTAAAATGATTATCAAATAAATAAAAGGCAAAATTCTAAAGAAACAAATTACCGGAGGCTTGTTGCAGAGAGATTTAACTATTTATTAATGTAATATGTACCCATTATGAGATAAAACGCATAGATATTCCACAATGCATTCCGAAAACTATTTAAACCGATTCCGAATAGTACGTAACATTCACAAATATGAACGAATTATTAAATATATATGCTGTTTCCGGGGTAAAAAATCATCCTTTCTTAGGTACTCAACAGATGTTGATTGAAAATGTCAATTTTCTTTCATGTAAGATTTGATAATTAGTTAACAAGGAGTTAATTTACAATTAACATGCCCCCGGTTTAGGCTTCTTACTTTTGCCGCAAACAATTCCAATGAAGCACACCAGAACTCTTATTTACATTTTAATCATTGAACTACTGTCGTTTACAGCTTATGGTCAAGGGTTTATTGAGGGCACAATTACCGACATAAAAACGAAAGAGAGTATTGTTGGGGCCAGTGTCTATATCCAGGGAACGACCATTGGCGCTTCGACTGATTTTGAGGGGAAGTACCTTATAAAAAATATCAAACCAGGCACCTATAATATAATCATTTCATTCATCTCTTATAAATCAGATACAGTTTTAAAAGTTAAGGTTTATAATGAAAAGGGAACCAAGCTTGATCACGCGATTACCGAGGCCACAACGCAACTGTCGGAAGTTTCTGTAACGGCCCGGAAAAAGACAGATACCGAAATCTCTGTCATCAATTCAAGCAAACAAAGCAATCTGATTATTGTGGGTGTCTCTTCCCAGATGATTTCGAAATCGCAGGACAAGGATGCTTCAGAGGTGATCAGACGTCTACCCGGAGTTACCATCATGGGGGGCAGATTTATCGTGGTACGCGGGCTCATTGAGAGATACAACACGGTATGGCTTAACAATGCTTCAACCCCGAGCAGTGAAACTGACCAGCGGGCGTTTTCATTCGATGTACTTCCAAGCAACATGATCAACAATATGGTGATTTACAAAACTCCGGCACCGGAAATTCCGGCTGATTTTGCCGGCGCTTTTATCCAGATCACCACAAAGAACATCCCTGAAAAGAACAGCATGAGTTTTGGTTATACCGCAGGATATAATGACGGGGCTACCTTCAGGGAATTTCAAAAATACAAAGGTGGACAAACTGACTGGTTAGGGTTTGACGATGGAACCCGGAAATTGCCAGGCGATGTACCCTCAACAAACGAGGTTCTCGAATTACAGGATTATAACAATGGCACCCCTGAAGAGAATGCTTACAAAAAGCAGCGAATGCTCGACATTGCACATTCGTTCAGTACTATTTCATCGAGCACTGCCAGAACCGCCCCGCTCGACAATAAATTCAACTTTGACTTTTCCCGCATCATCAATGCAGGAAGAATGAAAATAGGAAACATCACGGCGTTAAGCTATAAATTGACACACAGCATTGATGAAATAGAACGTTCGAAGGTTGAATCATATGGTACCACCACCACCGGGGTTACCTACTCAAAATTGTACCACGATAATGAATATGATGAAGCTGTGGGGATTGGAGCCATCTCAAACTGGTCGCTTTCGACAGGGAAACACACGTTTGAATTTAACAACCTCTTCAATCAGGCAGGGATAACTTCGACCACGATCCGGAATGGCATTGATCACTACCGCGACGACAATAAAGTATATAAAACAATGCTTGGTTATGCCAGCCGCACCATATATTCCGGCTCAGTTGGCGGAAACCATGCGATGAATGAAAATAATGCGATCAGGTGGACACTTGGCTATTCATATGCGAACCAGAATGAACCCGACAGCAGGCTGATTAACTATTACGCCCCCAAAAAAAATGACAGTGTTTATTACCCCTATCAACTTGAATATTCTTCGCAGCCCAATGCTGATGCAAATGCCCGATTGTTTTCGAATGTAAAGGAAAATATATACAATGGCAACGTAAACTACCAGCATACCTTCAACTTTGGTAAATTCAGGCCGGAGCTGAAGGTGGGGCTTTTTGGGGAGAAAAAGTACAGGGATTTTTATATCCGCCCTTTTGGGGTGATATGGGCCAAAACAGGGATTATCAATCAGGAGATCCTACGCCAGCCCATCGATAGTGTTTATTCACCGGAGAATTTCAACTTTCAGGATGGGGTTATTTACAGTGAAGTGTATGATCCGGGTTACCAGTACAAGATTGACAATTCGCTGTACGCGGGTTATCTTGCTATTCGGATACCCATCGGAAAGATTCTCGCCCTGTATGGAGGCTTGCGTGTTGAAAAGAACGATATGATTCTGTCGGGACCTGGTACAGGCCCAAACCGTGAGTTTGTTGTTCAGGCAAGAAGAGATACCCTTAACCTTTTCCCTTCGGTAAATTTAACCATAAATCTTACCGAAAAAATGCTTTTCAGGCTGGCATATGGCCAAACCATCAACCGGCCTGAGTTTCGGGAAGTTGCTCCGTTTGCTTTCTATAACTTTAAAGAAAATGTTACGGTTTATGGAAACCCGGAGATTAAATCATGCTATATCAACAATTTTGATTTCCGATACGAATGGTATCCCGGAACCGGAGAGATGGTCACCATTGGCGGATTTTACAAACAATTTGACAGTCCCATCGAAGCAACCTGGGTTCCGGCATCTGGGGGTGAATGGGATCTTCACTATCTGAATGCTATAAAAGGGACAAGCATCGGCGCAGAAATTGATATTCGTAAAGGATTTCAAAGTTGGGGGAATAAAAATAAATTTTTAAGGACATTCAGGAATTTTTCACTGGTGCTGAATGCCGCCTACATCCGATCAAGGGTTGAAACAGACCCGAAATACCTGTTTGTACTCGACAAAAACAGGCCGATGTATGGTCAGTCACCCTACATCGTAAATGCAGGAATTTACTACCAGACCCTGAAGAATGATCTCTCGGTAAGTCTCCTGTATAACGTATTCGGCAAGAGGATCGTTGGGATCGGTACACCGGATATTCCCAACTCCTACGAAATGCCCCGTAATATTCTTGATTTTACTATCCAGAAAAGATTAGGTCAGCATTTAACCCTGAAATTCGGAGTTAAAGATATCCTGAACCAGGAGGTGCTTATCCAGCAAACGATGAAATCGGAAGGGTTACCGGATGTAATCATTAAAGTTAAAGCCTATACCCCGGGGAGACAGTACTCGTTCGGGATAACATATGTAATATAAACCTGCCATCCGCACCTTGTTGATATTGACAGTGTCAGGATGAAATTAAAATAATACTATGAAAAGATCATTACTCTTATTTTTGCTGCTTTTGACTTTTTTCGCATCGCAAGGGCAAACATTAACCGTAACTGTACCTACTGTTACCGCAGTTCCGGGACAAGTGGTGTACATACCTGTGAAACTGACAGGCGCCAGCAGCGCCGGGGTTCCGATCGGTAGCGCTAATCTCCAGATTACTTACGATACCGCTGTGCTGCATTACGATACCCTCACGAACTTTTATACCGGCACTCCCCAAAATCAGTGGTATTTTTCCGGCCACAACGGTCTGGTATCGGCCAATTGGCTGGAGCCGGGTTTGGGCACAATTACAGTCCCGGACAATACGGTCCTTTACGAAATCAAATTCACCTACAAGGGGGGCACCTCTCCCTTGAATTTTTTCGTGAATGAATTTACCGATGCGAATTACGACCTCATCCCGACCACGCCGGTTAACGGGATGGTGAGCCCTGTGATCATTTATCGCCAGGTTACCTTTAAGGTGGATATGTCGAAAGAGAATATTACCTCCAGCGGTGTTCATCTGGCAGGGAGTTTCAACAACTGGAGCTACAACCAGACTGCAATGACCCTCACCCCGAACAGCATTTATGAGGTAACAGTGAGTTTGCAGGAGAATGTAGCCTGTCAGTATCGGTTTGTCAATGGCAATGCCATCACCGGACTCGAAACCGTACCGGCTGCCTGTGGTGTTTTGAATGGATCAGGCCAGTATGACAGGCAAATTATAGTTCCGAACCTTGACACAGTTTTTACGGCGGTTTGTTTCAACATGTGCAGCCATTGTCCGGCCAGCGTTGAAGTGACTTTCAGGGTGGATATGCAGAATGAAACCATCTCCCCCGATGGCGTACATGTATCGGGAACCTTCAACAACTGGAATTACGCACAAAACCTGATGACCTCCACTGGAGGAACGATATTTAGCACATCTGTCACGATGGATGAAGGAACCTACATGGAATTCCACTATGCCAATGGTCTGAGCGCCCAACAGGCAGAAACAGTGCCGGCGGCATGTGCGCTTAACGGTAAAAGATATTTTACCGTTCCTGACCACGACACCGTGATGACAGCTTACTGCTTCGGTAGCTGCAGTGCCTGCGGTATTGTGGAGCATTATTCGCATGTGACCTTTCTGGTTGACATGAAAATCAAGGGTGTAACTCCGGAAGGGGTCCATATTGCCGGAACATTTCAGGGTTGGAACCCAGGGTCGATGGAAATGTTACACATAGGAGACAGTATTTACAGTTTTACCGACAGTTTACTTGTAGGATCATCTGTGCAATACAAATTTGTCAGAGGAAACAGTGCCGCCGGTTATGAAACCGTGCCATTTGCCTGTGCTTCCAATGGAAACAGGACCCTGCTGGTGCCGATGAATGATACAATTCTCAAGAGAGTCTGTTTTTCAGAATGTGATACCTGCATTATAACCGGTTCAGATGATTTGCAGCATAACGACCTGGCGCTTCATCAGAACTACCCGAATCCGGTCTCAGACATTACTCATATCGGCTATCAGGTGAACCAGAATGGTTTTCTTAAACTGTCAATATTCAATGTTATGGGCGGGCTGGTTTCAGTTTTATTCGACGGAGCTTGCCTTCCGGGCTCTTACACGCTACCCTTTTCAACCAAAAGCCTTATTACCGGAATCTACTACTATCAAATGATTTTAACCACCAAATCTGGTGTAATAGTCCAAACCAGAAAAATGATTGTTCAATAGTGAAGTAAATTATTATTAAATCTTTAAAAACCAAATGATTATGAGAAGAACATTTATTACCCTTGCGCTGTTGATCTGCGCAGTTGTGACGGGATTTTCGCAGATTGCCGACCCGTTTTTTGAGAAAGTGACCTATGTTGGTGCTTTTGGGAAAACCGACTGGACCCAGGGATGGGCCAACTGGACCCCGCAAACAACCAATTATCCGGCAACCACGATCACGGTTGGCGATGGATCAACAACCCCCTCGCTTACAACCAGTAATGTGATTACTACAGACACCCACTGGTCGTCGAGTAATTCGCCGGTTATCGGGAGTGCCATGTACACCAATCCGAATCTGGCTGATCCGTTTTTTGATCAGGTGAACTATGTAGGTGCATTTGGAACCTACGACTGGACCCAGGGATGGGCCAATTTTGACCCTCAGAACACCGTTTATCCCACAACCAATGTAACGATCAATGCCGGACATATTACCTCTAACACTACCTGGACGTCGGGCAACGTTTATTTGCTCAATGGCTGGGTTTATGTTAATGCCGGGGTTACTCTGACGATACAGCCGGGAACCATTATCCGTGGCGATAAAACCAATAAAGGCACCCTGATCATTGAGCGCGGTGGTAAACTGATGGCCGTGGGAACCGCTTCACAGCCGATTGTATTTACCTCCAACCAAACAATCGGGTCGCGCGATCGCGGCGACTGGGGAGGTATTATTCTTTGCGGGTATGCAGCTATCAATCAGCCCGGCGGTACTGCCGTTATCGAAGGCGGTGTTGGTTCAATTTATGGTGGTGGAGCTACTCCAAATAATGCCGATAATTCGGGTACCCTGAAGTATGTTCGGTGCGAATTTCCGGGCGTTGCTTTTGCTCCGGATAATGAGATCAACGGCATCACCATGGGCGGAGTCGGCAGTG
>DYQT01000069.1 GCA_020719165.1 Draconibacterium orientale
CATTATCCAAATGTACTAAAAAATCACTTGACCGAAAGGGATAAGCAGTTTTTTCTGATTTTGTCTCCTGCATAATTCTTTCGGTGCTGTGCAAGTTTTCCCAGCGTTTGGAGACATATCACCACGCTTCTGCAAGTGCGGTAAACCACCCTGGCCATATGCCATCCTACGCTCAGCCGGATCAGTTTTTTCCGGAGCCCGGTGATGATTTGCTGTGGCTGGTTGGTGTATTCTCCGATTACTTTTTTCATCATCTCCTCCGTTCTTAAAAACTATATCCGAAACTCATCCCCACAAATGGAATGAATGAATCCTTTGCAGTCAGCTGCCGGTAAGCAGTACGGTGTTCCACAACATCCGTCAGTTCCAGCAGGGGCGTAAATCCGAAACGGAATAGAAAACCCCTCTTTTTCTGAACACGGATGCCGGCAAATCCGGTGATCAGCGGGTCGATGAAGCTGCCTGCGACATGATATATTGTATCTGAAGCATTGCCGGCTTCGTTGTAATACCCTTTCCAGAAGGTGTAAGTCCCGGTCACACCGACTCCAAATTCCAGACAAAACACATCTGAAATCTGGTATATTCCATTCAGCAAACCGATCAGCGAAATCGTGTTGACAGAAGGGGGCGTGTAACCCCCTCCGATTTTCGCGGAGAGATAAAAATCGCTGGCACGGAAAAGGATTCTCTCATAATTGAGCGACCCCAAATTGAGATGCCCGCCAATATCAAGATAAATGCTGTTTGTTGGAAGACCCGTGTGCAACGTCCTGATTTTTGTCCCCTCAATCGGATAGGTCAAATCTACCGTGTCAGTCTGCTGACCTGAACAATACAGCATGGTGAACAGCAAAATGACCGGTAGCAATTTTTTTTTCATCTTTCGTATCAAAATTACGACCGGTTTCAGGCAAAACAAAACTGATTTTCGCGACATGGGCTGGGCGATTTGCAAAAAATCCCACAAAAATGGTATGACGGCAGGTGATTTGCAAAAAATTCAAATTCCCGGCTGAGGTCAGGGTCTTTTTGCAAAAAATCATACATTAATTCCCGCCTGTCAAAATAGTTGCAGGGTGTGATTTTAAAACAATACCTTTGAGATTAGGTATTGCGCCCTTTCAGGGCTTTGGGGATTTACGATTTGCAAAGATTTGAATATGACCTCTCCCCGGCCCTCCCCTTGTAGGGGAGGGAGACTTTGGAGTTTCAACCGGCCTGTATGTTTCAAACATATTAAACTAATCAAATGATTAACAGATAACTAAGAAGTCTGGTTTGGTAGAACATCCCCCTCCCCTCCAAGGGGAGGGCCGGGGAGAGGTCACTTTAAATCAGGAATGGGACAAAAATTTACTCAATCTGCATGTGGAAACAATAAAGTAACCATCAGCCCTGAAAGGGCGTAATCAAAAAGAACCTCAACAACAAATAATAACTGATACCATGAAAAAAATCCTCCTGCCCTCACTTCTGTTTCTATTCCTGATCACCTTTTGCAGCACTAAAACCAATGCGCAATCTTTCCTGACCGTCAGAATGCTGCGGACCCTCGACACACTGTATGGCTGGATTAAATTAACCAATGTCAATTTCCTGACCTTTACCGTCCAGGAGTTTGCATGCAGTAAAAACAGCACCGGCATCGGCGAATACAACGATTTCGCCCGAATTTACCCGGTTCCCACCAACAACACCGTTACCATTGAGACCCTGCTGCCCGGCACCGACCTTATCGTTTACAACCAATATGGCGTGGTGATCACGAAAAAGAGACTTGTCCCCGGAAAAACCCTCCTCGATCTTAGTCAGGAAGCAAACGGGATTTACTTTTTCAAATTTTTCAGCGGCAAATCCTTTATGGTTAGGAAAATAATGAAAATCTAATCCCCTTAAAAGATACATTTCCTCCCCTAAATCGTAAATCGTAAATCGTAAATCGCAATTCTCTTCCTACCTTTGCACCCCATTTAAACAGATAAAAATGCTCCGAACCCACACCTGCGGCGAACTGACCATGGCACATACCGGCCTTGAAGTAACCTTATCCGGCTGGCTCCAGCGCTCACGCGACATGGGCGGCCTCACCTTCATCGACCTGCGCGACCGCTACGGCATAACCCAGCTCGTATTCAATCTTGAAGTGAATCCCGCCTTGTGCATGGAGGCCCGCAAACTGGGCCGCGAATTCGTAATCTCCGCCAAAGGTACCGTGGCCGAAAGAAGCAACAAAAACCCGAAGATGGCCACCGGCGACATTGAGATCCTGGTGAGCAGCTTAACCGTACTGAATGTTTCGAAAACTCCGCCCTTCACCATCGAAGACAACACCGATGGCGGGGAAGAGCTGCGCATGAAATACCGCTACCTCGATCTGCGGCGCAATGTGAACCGGAAAAACCTGGAGTTACGCCACAAAATGGGCATCGAAACCCGGAATTATCTGAACAACCAGCAATTTCTGGAGATCGAAACGCCATACATGATCAAATCAACGCCGGAGGGGGCGCGCGATTTCGTGGTTCCTTCGCGCATGAACCCGGGGCAGTTTTACGCGTTGCCCCAATCGCCGCAAACATTCAAACAACTGCTCATGGTGGCCGGGTTCGACCGCTATTTCCAGATTGTGCGCTGTTTCAGGGATGAAGATCTCCGGGCCGACCGTCAGCCTGAATTTACCCAGATCGACTGCGAAATGGCTTTTGTCACACAGGAAGATATCCTCAACACTTTTGAAGGATTGGCCAAACACCTGTTCAAATCGGTTCTGAACATCGATATGGGTGACTTTCCACGCATGTCATACGATCAGGCGATGAAACAATATGGCTCCGATAAACCCGACATCCGTTTCGGGATGACATTCACCGGGCTAAATGAGCTGGTGAAAGGAAAGAATTTCAAAGTATTCGACGATGCCGAACTGGTTGTTGGCATCAACGCCGAAGGTTGCAGTGAGTATTCGCGCAAACAACTCGATGAGCTCACCGAATTTGTGAAACGGCCGCAGGTTGGCGCTTCAGGGTTGGTTTATATCCGATACGGACTGGATGGTGTCGCCAAATCATCGGTGGATAAATTTTATACCCCACACGATTTAATGGAAATTCTCACAAAATTCAATGCCAAACCCGGCGACCTGATCCTGATTCTCGCCGGGAGGGAAGAAAAAACAAGAACGGCCCTGGGAACCCTTCGCCTTGAGATGGGCAAACGGCTGAACCTTCTCCAGCCAGGTGTTTTCAAACCCTTGTGGGTGATTGATTTTCCATTGTTAGAATGGGATGAAGAAACGCGCAGGTTTTACGCCAAACATCATCCTTTTACCGCACCCAAACCAGAAGATATCGCTTTACTCGACACCGACGCCGGTGCAGTTCGCGCCAATGCCTATGACCTGGTCATCAATGGAACGGAAATTGGCGGGGGCTCCATCCGGATCCATAACAAGGATTTGCAGAAGAAAATGTTCTCTGTTCTGGGCTTCACCGATGAAGAGGCAGCCGACCAGTTCGGATTTCTGATGAATGCCTTTGAGTTTGGCGCACCACCCCATGGAGGTATTGCTTTTGGCTTCGACCGGTGGTCAACCATTTTTGGCGGCGGCGACTCTATTCGCGATTACATCGCCTTCCCGAAAAACAACTCCGGCCGCGATGTGATGATCGACTCTCCTTCATTCATCAAGGAAGAGCAGCTGAAAGAGTTGCAAATCAGGCTGATGAAATAGTCGTTTTTATGATATTTCTGAAACCGGGATGAGTTCCTCTTCATCGGGTTGACGCATGGCATTGATGAGTTTGCATCCGGTAAAATTGATCAGATCCCGCGGATGGATCTCCTGCGTTGTAAGCCAGCCTGCAGCCAGCAGCCGTTCCCTGCAGGTACCTTTTAACAGTGGATTGGCAGGAGTTACCCAGTTTGATCCATCGAAAAAAATAAGGTTCGACATGGAGGTATCCGTGATTAATCCATTCTTCACAATAATGATTTCATCAGCATTATCCCGCTGTGCATAAAGAGAGGTAAGCACCGACCGGTCGGCATATTTCAAATGATAATCAATGCCGGCGTAAATGACCATCTTTAGAGACCGTATGATGCGCTTTTCGTATTTACTGAATGATACCTGAAGAATCTCCGGACCATAAAAAATATTGCACCTCACCAATCCCTGGTAATATTCAGGCGGAACAGCAATATGATGCTGCAGGATGATGGGAACCTCTATACCCCAAACCTCTCTCCTGGCTTGATCCATACGCTGGGCATGCCATGGAAGGTGTTGGGCAACACCATCTTTCACCTGAACCGTTTCAAACAACTGGCACATAGATCTTTTTTATCATTTCCCGGTACTCGCTTTCGGCATCGCTCAGCGCCGTAATGCCACCGCCACTCTTAAAAAACAACCCCTCCGGCGTTTGCTCTATGTATCTGATCGACACAGCCGAAGATAAAATCTGACCATCAAAAAAACCAAATATTCCTGTGTAAAATCCACGGTCGTAATTCTCTGCCGCCCTGATGATTTCAACTGTTTTTTCTTTTGGAGCCCCGGTAACAGAACCCGCCGGAAGCAATGTAAATAACACCTCTCCCAGGTTTTTCAGGTAATCATCCGGCAGGTCGCCCGTAATTTCAGAACTTACCTGGAGCAGGTCGCCGCGGTTGGTGTGTATTTTGTCAATATACCGGAAACGCGTAACCTCCACATTTTTTGAAACCATCGACAAATCATTGCGGATAAGGTCAACAATGGTGTTATGCTCAAAAAATTCCTTATCATCTGCCAATAAACGCTTTGCTGCATCGGGAATGGCTGCATCGATGGTTCCCTTCATCGGACAGCTGGAAATCTTTGAATTTTCGATACGTACGAAAACCTCCGGTGAAAAAATCAGAAAAAAGCCGGGAACATATAGTTTAAAAGGCGCACGGCTGTGGGTAAACAGCTGATCGAGGGAAACATTTATCTGCAGAGGTGTTTGGAAAGTGAGATTAAGAAGGTAAGTATCCCCTCTTTTCAGGTGAAACAATACCTTTTCAAAGGCGTTTTCGTACACGTTAAATCCCACAGGAGAAAAATCGAATTTCAGCGGCTCATTCATGCCCGGTGCCACTCTATTTTTCATCGTTCCAAAATCATATTTAAAACCCTTTCTTTCAGCCTCTTCAGGCGATAACACGAACCCTTTTTCGCCGGCGAAATCAATGGCAAATAAAAATGATTCTCCCTTGCAGGAAAAATGATTAATTTTAGCGATAATTTCACTGCGTGAACGAATCATGGGATATTTGTCATTCATTGCCAATACAAAATAATGTCTGTTCTGCTGCTCAATAATCACGACTCTTTTACCTGGAACCTCTTTGAGCTGTTGCGCAGAATTGGTAAAATTAATATTAAAATCGTCACTCCGGAAAAGCTCCGGATCAGTGATATTGAGCAGTACAATCAAATCATTTTTTCACCGGGACCCGGCTTGCCGCACGAACAACCTGCCATGTTTGACGTGTTGCAAGCTGCTGAAGAACTGATGCGCCATGGAGCTGCTAAGATCTCCATTTTCGGTGTTTGCCTTGGAATGCAGGCCATTGCCCAATATTTTGGCGGAAAACTTGTAAACCTTCCTCGGGTGGTTCATGGCCAACCCCGTAAACTTACCATTCTGCGCCCTGATCATCCATTTTTTTCCGGTATTCCCGAAGGCTCGGAAGTTGGCCTTTATCACTCCTGGGCTGTTGATCCTGCAATGCTTCCGGAGTGCCTCGAAATTCTTGCTATAACCCAGGATGGAACCATCATGGCCCTCGCGCATAAAACCCTGCCCATTACCGGTGTCCAGTTCCATCCCGAATCGATCATGACCCCACTCGGCACACGAATGATACAAAACTGGTTCCCCACCTGAAAAACTCCATCTGCCTGCTCACTCCTTCATCAACTTGTATGCCCGGCCATTTACACTGCTTTTCTCGCCAATCCCCAACAATTCCTAACTTTGCAAAAAATATCCCCGTGCAACACATTGAGATAACTGCCCCTGTCGGTTCCTGGGATTCGCTGATGGCCGCCATACAGGCAGGCACCGATTCGGTATATTTTGGCGTTGGGGTACTCAACATGCGTGCCCGGTCGTCGGTCAACTTTACCTTGCGCGATCTGGTGAAAATTACCCGGATCTGCCGAAAATATGAGGTGAAAACCTACCTCACCCTCAACACCATCATTTATGACGGTGAAATCAAACTGATGAAACGTATAATCGATTCTGCCAAAAAAAACGGCGTGAATGCGATCATTGCCTCCGATCATGCGGTAATCCGCTATGCCCGGTCGGTGGAGATGCCGGTACACATGTCGACCCAAACCAACATCACCAACCTCGAAGCAGTAAAATACTGGTCGCAGGTTGCAGATGTGATGGTTACGGCACGAGAATTAAGCCTTGAACAGGTGGCCGCCATGACACGGGCAATCAAACGCCAAAAAATCACAGGTCCTGGCGGGAATCTGGTTCAGATCGAAGTTTTTGCCCATGGCGCGCTGTGCATGGCTGTGTCTGGAAAATGTTACCTGAGCCTCGACCATAACAATGCGTCGGCCAACCGCGGAGCCTGTGTCCAAATTTGCCGCAGACCATACCTGGTAACCGATAAAGATACCGGCATTGAACTGGAAATTGACAATGAGTACATCATGTCGCCCAAAGATCTGTGCACCATCGGTTTTCTGGATAAAATTGTCAATGCCGGCGTTTCGGTGCTTAAAATCGAAGGCCGCGGAAGAAGCCCGGAATATGTGAGCACGGTTGTTTCCTGCTACCGCGAGGCTGCCGATGCCGTGTTGGCCGGCACATTTACAGCCGAAAAGGCGGAGCAATGGACCGAGCGCCTCAAAACCGTTTATAACCGCGGATTCTGGGATGGTTATTATCTTGGACGAAAAATGGGTGAATGGGCCGAACAGCACGGATCGGTTTCAACCCGCTCAAAAGAATATGTGGGCAAGATTTCAAACTACTTTACCAGGCTGAAGGTTGCTGAAATCAAAATGGAGTCGGGCATGCTCAAACCTGGCGACCATATCTACATCCAGGGCCCTACCACCGGTTCCATCGAACTGACTGTCCCTGAAATTCATGTCGATCTTCAATCGGTTAAAAAAACCATTAAGGGCGAAAGATGCAGCATCGCGGTAGATACCTTCCTACGGAAAGCGGATAAAGTTTATAGGATTAATGTAATCTAAAATCCGGATTCGACTCCCAATCACCACGAATTATTCCCAATTTGGGAATATACAAGGTTTGACAAGTTTGCAATCTGTTAATATTCAGTATGTTAAAATATTTGCTGTTTTTGGCACGGTTCTCGTATATTTTATTCAATATAGATGTATCTTTAATGTTTATAAAAATGAAAAAAATGAAAACACCCCATATCATAAAATTTTTCTTTGCAGCGCTCTTTTCCGCAATTTTGCTGATCGCTCCTTCCTGTAAAAAAACAGATGATACACCAGAAGAACCGACTGCAACTTCCTATAAAACGATGAAGGTTCCCACAGGATTTCTGTTTGAAAACAACCGGACAGTCGGAATAACAGTTTCAACGCTTGACAATATGGACACACCTGTTCCAAATGTGCGTATTGATATTTATACAGATTATCCCGACAGCAGTGGACAGATCATTTTGAGTGGTGTGACAAACACATCCGGAATTTTCAGCGTCGATTACAACATTCCCATGATTTATGACTCTCTGGTGGTTGGAACGACCGCCATCGGTTTTGTGAACTTCCAAAAGTTCAAAGTCACCTCAGGTTCCCTGAACTGCACCCTGGGCGGAAAGAAATCACCGGTGTTAAAAGATGGTGAAACAGGCACATTCAAGTCGACAAATGCCATTTATAAACCCTTGGGTACCTATAACAGCAATGGCGTTCCAACGTACCTTACCCCCACCAATGATCCGATTGACGCGGTGATGCTGAATGACATCAATGCAACCCTGCCCGAATTAATTGCCGCCCCAACCAGTCATCCACAATACTTTCAGGATGGTCTTGAACGGAATCTCGTTCTCGATGAAGCGTGTGATGTTTGGGTAACATTTGTGCACGAAGGAGCCGGATACCGGAATGTGCTGGGATACTATAAATACAACACCAACAATCCGCCCGCCACCGCAGCAGCCATTGATACCATCCACATTATTTTTCCAAATGTTTCATTTAGTGGAAGTGGCGGTGGCCTTTACTCGGGAAACAGGGTTTATCTTGGCGCTTTCGCCCCGGGAACTGAAATTGCCTGGGTTCTTATTGCCGATGGATTCAGAAATGGTGTGATTACCAATGGAAACTGGCTGGTTTATTCCGATAATCAATTAAACCCGGAAACTTCCGCTAATAAAAAACAACATACCATATTATTGAATGACATCGGACGTGGAAAGTTTCTGCTCAGTTTTGAAGATATAAAACGTGAAAATTCCTCTTCTGACAACGATTTTAATGATGCCATCTTTTATGTGTCTGCAAATCCAATACAATCAGTCGTAACGACAAATATCCCGCTCCCGAATTACACCCAGACAGATACAGACACTGACGGTATTCCAAATAATTTTGATGATTATCCTACCGATCCCACCCGCGCTTTCAACAATTATTATCCTTCCAAAACATCTGTTGGTACACTCGCTTTTGAAGATTTGTGGCCCGGACAAGGCGATTACGACTTCAACGACATGGTGATCGACTACAACTTCAACCAGATAACCAACGGACAAAACCAGGTTGTAGAGATCAAGGCCAACATTATTCTGAAAGCCATGGGAGCGAGTTTTAAGAATGGTTTCGGAATTCAATTGCCTGTTTCGCCATCGCTCATCGCAAGTGTTACCGGAACGGAGCTGCATGAAAATATCATCACCCTGAACAGCAACGGTACCGAATCGGGACAATCAAAAGCCACCATCATTGCGTTCGACAACGGATATAAAATACTACCTTATCCCGGATTCCCATCCATGGGCGTGAATACAACCCCTGGTGCCACGTATGTACAACCAGACACCCTGAAGATTTCGATTACCCTTACCACACCCACCGCGCTTTCGGCCATTGGCTTACCGCCTTATAACCCTTTTCTCTTCGTTGATCAGGATCGTGGTCATGAAATCCATCTGGTTAACCACGCGCCTACCGACCTTGTTAACCCATCATTCTTCGGAACCTTAAGTGACGACAGTGACCCAATAGCCGGACGTTATTATGTAACAGACAATAACCTTTCGTGGGCCATTGATGTTGCCGGTCCGTTTGAATATCCGGTTGAGAAAGCTGAGATTACCCAAACCTATCTTAAGTTTATCCCATGGGGAGAATCATCCGGATCGGTTTATTACGACTGGTATCAGCCTAAAACAGCCTACCGGAATACACCGAATATCTTTACGCATTGATCGGTAACACGGGAAATAGCGAAATAGCGAAATGGCGAAATGGTGAAATTCATTTCGCCATTTTTCATTATACACAATAGATCAGACATACCATGGATATCCGTAAATTTGCATCAAACTAATCCTGCGCACTTGTTTCAAAACCTTCATACCCATTCCCGTTTCAGCGATGGTTCCGATGATCCGGAAAAATATGTTGAAGCAGCCATCAGCCAGGGATTGACCGCCCTGGGGTTTTCTGATCATTCTCCATTGCCTTTCGAAAATTCGTTCGCCCTCCGGGAGGAGGAAACAGGGTTATATTGCGAAACCATTGTCAAGCTGAAGGAAAAAAGCAATATTCAGATTTTCCTTGGGATGGAGGCCGATTTTATCCCCGGTATGGGTCATTCATTCAAACATTTCAGGGAGAATTATCCACTCGATTACCTCATCGGATCTGTGCATCTTGTCCGAAATGGTTCACCCGCCGATCTTTGGTTTATCGATGGCCCCGATCCTGCAACCTACGATGATGGGTTGAATGCCTTGTTCGGGGGAGATATCCGCAAAGGCGTTACGGCTTACTACCGGCAAATCAATGAGATGCTTTCCGGTACCAAAATGGATATCATTGGTCACTTTGATAAAATAAAAATGCACAACCGGGGAAGGTTCTTCTCTGAAACTGAACCCTGGTACCTAGCGCTGGTTAATGAAACACTCGAGTTGGTTAAGCAATCGGATACCATTGTTGAGGTTAACACGCGTGGCATCTATAAAAAAAGATCTGATTCGCTGTTTCCGGGTCCGGAAATACTTAAAATAATCCACAAACGAAACATCCCGGTTATTATCAGTTCTGACGCCCATAAACCCCAGGAGGTGGCCATGCTGTTTGGTGAAACAGCTAACCTGCTGAGAGAACTTGGCTTTAAAGAGTTGATGAATTTGTTGCCAGAAGGTTGGAAAAGCGTTTCTTTACAATAATGTTCTATGTTTATCGTAAAACGATTCTCATTTCAGGATAAGGTGATGGCTGAGAAAGCCTTCTCGATCCGGACAGCGGTTTTTGTTGAAGAACAGGGGGTTGATGCCAGCCTTGAGTACGACCACGAAGAGGAGGCACAGCATTACCTCCTGCTCCTGGGTGATAAACCCATTGCCACCGCCCGCTGGCGTGAAACAGAAAAAGGGATAAAGCTGGAACGTTTTGCAGTGTTGCCACAGTTCCGCAACCGTGGTATCGGCGAAATCATGTTGAAAGAGGTGCTGAAGGATGTTGTATCAGCTGAGAAACCAATTTATCTGCATGCTCAGCTAAAAGCCGTGCCGTTTTATCAGCGAAACGGGTTTTATAAGACAGGCGAACCTTTCACCGAAGCAGGCATCAGCCATTATTTGATGAAATACCCCGATTAATCAGGGTGCTATTGAGCTTTTATACCATCGGGTGTGAATTCTATCATTTCCGATTACAACAGCATAACAGTAATATCAACCGAACCGGCAATGGGTGTTTGTTTCCGGATTCTCCTGTCTGCCAAATTCAGACAGCTTCCTATTTTCTCCATTCCGGCCTCAGAAAGTCTTTAAACCGGAAAAAGTTACATTTAAGATGTAGCTGTTTGCCGTTCATGGTATGTATCCAGCATCGTCTTCATCCACGCGTGGGCTGTGTTGCACATGGCAACCACCGAAGTCCGGTCAGCGCTGTCGCCCTCTTTAGTCGGGATCTGTGGGTAGATGGGCGGCCCCACAACGGTCTTTATAGTAAGAATCTCTTTCGACAACACCTTTCCGAAGAATTTACGGGGTTTGAACATATGTACCATCGGAACAACCGGGCAGTTAGCATGATGTGCCAGGTAAAAGGCCCCTTTCTGGAAAAAATCGAGTTCCTGGTAGAGATGCCAGAGCTCTTCTTCCGGGAAAAGGTGAACGATTTTTCCCTGTTTGACCACGCTGGTTACCGGCTTCATGATTTTGCGGAGGCCAAACGCACCTTCGGGAATCGGAAATCCCCTGAGAATGCGGAACATCTTCCTGAAATAGGGAGCTTCGAAGTTGCGTTGTACCGAAGCATACCATGGACGCCGGGGCAACACTGCCAGTCCCGTCAGAACGGTATCAAAAATATGGCAATGGTTGGCAACGGTGATAAAACCTTTCCCTTTCAGAGGCCGAAGGTTCTCGCGGCCAAAAGTTTTCTGCTTTCCCAGGATTCTGAAAAACCCGATGCCGAGAATAAGATAAAAAAGGGTGTATGCTATGTGCGAAAAGAATAGAAAAAAACGGTCATTCCGCATGAATTCATAATCGTCACCAATACTGATTGGATAAACCGATGGCATGGGAACCTGTTGCTGCCTGACCTGACCAGTTTTAATCATCGGAATTTCTATTTCTGTGGGAGAGCTTATGGTTGTTAGTTTTTATTGACCACTCCGGAAATAAAGGCTTCATAATCACTCACTACTTTCTCGAACCTGTATTTCTCAGCCATCTTGTGAACCTCATTTCTGATACGATCACTCCGCAAAGAATCACGATTCTCATACCAGTAATCAAATTTTGCGGCCAGACTGTCGGGGTTATCGGCAATGAAGGTAAAACGTTCATCCAGTGCAAACATTGAAGCGGCGGAGTACTTTGAATCACTGATAAGGCATGGGAGTCCACAGCCAACTGCCTCCAGGCATGACAAGCTCTCCAGTTCTACAAAGGAGCCATGAACGAAAAGGTCGGCGGTGTTCAGAAAGGTAAATTTATCTTGCGGGCTGATATACCGGATAAATGGTTCAACCGGCAAGCTCTTGCCACTGGCAATCAGCTCTTCGGTGCGTTCTCCTCTTCCGGCCAGTATCAGCTGGATGTTGTTTTTATATTTTGAACGCCTGACCGCTTCGATGAGCAGCAACTGTCGCTTTTCATAGGCATGACGACCAATATTCAGCAACACAAGCCGGTCGCCGAACCAATCGGGCCGAACGCAATGATCCTTGTAGTATTCGGGAGGAATGCCATTTGAAATGGGAAATGTTTCGGCTTTAACCCCTTCCGATTGGAGAAGGTTAGCAGCAAATACCGATGGAGTAGTGATGATCTCAACACGTTTGAAGAGGAAAAATTTGAAGGTTGCCCAGATAAACCGTTCGAGACTCCTGCTGGTTTTCCCCATTGCAGCCATGATGTTCTGAGGTTGAACATGAAAAGCGCCGACCACCGGTTTTCCCAGCCGTTTAGCGGCTTTCACGGCGCCAAGTGCCATCAGGAAAGGAAACTGGACCTGAACCACATCCACCTCTTTCATCGCCTGCTCAAACACCTTGCGGTCATTACGACCGAAAAGAAATTTCATGTTTTCCAACGAAGCTCCGGTACCGGGAAGAACAAATCCCGGTACCTTGTAAAAACCGGGATCAGATGGATCTTCATGGATGGCAGAGATAATGTTAACTTTATGGCCTCTGTTTCTAAGCTCCTCCACAAGTCTTTTTGTTGCGATGGTGCCTCCGTTGGCATCATTATACGAATCAATTACAATGGCTATGTGCATAGGCTGGGGAATTTAGGTTGATCATGTGATTGAGTGTTGTTTTTCCGGGATGCACAATCAGGGAATGCCCCGGTAGGCTTTGGCAGCCTTGTCTTCCAGAATTTCGTAGTACTCTTTTTTATATAGTTTCATCGACTTTTTATAATACTCCTTTGCTGATGCCAGCTGACCGGTTTTCTGAAAAAGCTCGCCCATGCGGAAGGCAGCTTCGCACGCAAAATAATAATTGCGTGACTCTCCCTGCTCGATCACCTTTCTGAAGGTGGCCATGGCAAGGGGATAGTTGGGAACAAGTGCAGCCTTTCGGCCTTTTAACAGCAGATACTCAAGCTCATTCCCCGGCGCCTTGGAAGGATTGGCTTCATAGGCCCGCAGGGCATTGGTAAAAGATTCCGGGTATCCGCCCTCTAGAGATAACCGCGCCTTGACCAGATTGATATCCGGAACATAATCGAGTTTGGCATCGTAAAGCGCCTCCCGGTCACGCTCGTTAAGATCCATTCCCTTACTTCTGACCACATCGCACTGTTTGCGGTATCTGATCAGGTCGCCATGTAACAGATAGTACAACCCCAGGTTGTAGTTGATCTCTTTGAGATACTCCTTTTTTTCAAGATGACTCAAATAACTAAGTAAATAACCCTCAGCGCTTGTGTCAAGTTTCCGCATCATCATTTTTCCCATCATATAATTGTAGATAATGCCGGCATAAATACTCTTTTCCCTGGGTTTTGTCTGCTGTAAAATCCGGATTCCCTCCTCATTTTTTCCCGACCAGTAACAGATATTGGCCCTGAAATACTGATGAATGAACGTGTTGGAAATGCTTGTGTCAAGCGATTTGGTGAAATCATACAACATCTCGGGGGTTTTATTGATCTTGGCCGCAAGGATGATATACAGTGCAGCCTCAGCATTCAACCCGGGAATGTTTTTTTGCGACTGGAAGTTCTCAAACAACGTCTTGAAACCATATTTGATGTCAACTTTTACCCCGAAGGCAGAAACCGCCCATTTCACAAAAGGCGGCATGTTGGCAATAGCAACGTTGAAAAAGCCATCCAGCCGTTTATTAGGACTGAATCGCGGGAATTTCAAGAGGTTGCGGTAAAGATCCTTGTATGCGGCATACCCCTTTTTGATACCAGCAAACTGTGAACCATGCATGACACTGAAAACCGCCACCTGAATCTCCATTTCAGCATAGCAGGAGAGGTAATATGGAGAATCTTCATCCTTGCCATCCATGATCTCCCTCCGGCGGTGATAGTTTTCAACAAAAGTATCGTACTCCCGGTCGGTCGAATTTACAATGAGCTTAAAGGCATCGCAAGTCTGATCGAGATAGTAGAGGTAAAAGTTATCGGGTTTTCGTTTGATCTCCCCGGCCAGAAGCGACTTCGCCTGATCGATCTTCAGGTCCATCACCAGCATCCATGCCTTTTTGCAATTATCAGTCACTTCGTAAATTGCATAGCTGTTTTGAAAGGCCATCAAAAAAACAAGTAATGAAAGGAGATGCTTCAACATGGGTAATTCAAAATCGGGTGTGAAAATACATATAATTTTCCACTATTATCCGACTAAAACCTGATTCGTTTCGTTTTCACTTGTAACTATCATACAATCAGGCATAAATTCATTAATTTTAACTTTTTCAAAAATAGATCCCTCTCATGTCAGGGCGAATTTTAACTGTGTTACCTGGTTCGGAGGGTGATCTTTTACCAGATAATTTCGTTTTGTGCTG